>DALYIW010000178.1:13839-18142 GCA_031970155.1 Coleofasciculaceae cyanobacterium CTOTU46601
CAATATCCTCATTAAATTTATCAATCCTAATCTTCATCGTCCAAGTCATTCACGCTTCTCAAAACAAATTGGTCGTAAATTTGGCTCGTGTGTTCCAGATAGGCGATTACTGGCAATAAAGTACGACTAAGATGCGGATATGTTCTCACTAAATTTCTCAAATTATGCATTAACTCATTGTAAGGAGGCATCGGCATTGGCTTTTCTCCGGATCGTTAACTTTTGCGCTTTCTGGAAGATACAGCCCTGATACCCGTAAGACGCCGCCCTGATGCCTACAAGATGCAATGTATGAAGGATAACTAGCTAAAACGAAGGTAAATAAGGTTATTATTATTCTTTATAGACTAGAAAATCCTGCAATAAACAAAATTAAAAATCCAGGTATTTACCAGTTTATATTTTCTTGATTAGCTTCAGTTTTTGTTATCAGCAATATAGCCGAATTTGTTTAAGCCAATTGGCTTACATTTTTTCTGTAAAAAGAGAAAAAAGTAGATAGGTAAAAGCGATTTGAGAAGGGATTAAGCTGAGATGACTGCACAAGTGCGATTTGTTTCATCAGACTTTTCCTGATAAGGGCGTGAGTAGCAGTCAAACAGAGGTGTCGTGAAACCGCAAAAAACCGACAAGGGGTGAGGGCAGAGCTAATTCATGCCACGAGAGAAAATTGGCAACCCTATGTTTTGCGATCGCTGCATGATCATCCTGCACTAAATAAGGCTGTGGCTTGCAAGGCAGCGGTAAAAAGTACTGGGCAACCCCTCGTTGAAGAACAACTGGATTTCCGAGTGAGTAAGTATTTTTCCCCTGCCATACCTGTTTCGCTTCAATTGCACACTGAAATTGTGATAAAAAAATAGTTGTTCAGATATGCCGATTGTCCCATTTTGGGTAGGCTGACCGTTGTTAAAATCCAGTCGGCTGGATTTTAACAACACAAACCAAAACCTTCTTCGCTCACGAAAAGCGCTCATCAACCGCTTGGCAGAAAAGTCGCTGCCCTTGCATTACAAAGAACGCTCCTTGCTACATTTGTCATTCGATACCTTCGCGACATTGAATAAGGCTTTCGCAATCGCCCACTTTCTCGACTCATACCGAGTTCACCCAGATAAAGCGCGATCTGCTGTAAGCAGCAGCGCTACGCTATCGCACTTTCTTTTCCAGGAAAACAAGAGCGTTTATCCCTCCCCGCCTCATCGATGCTGCTGTCGTGGCTCTGATGTGGGCAGCACAGAGGAATACTCACAGTTCCCGATCTCCCGCTCCTCCACGGGCGTCAACATACTCAGCGAGGCGATCGCGCCGTGTACCTGGGATTGTTCGACTTTGGGGAGAGGCAGTAGGAAAAACCAGCATAGAAGATATAAATTAAACATAACTACAAAACCACTTTCGGACAAATGAGTCTCAAAACCACAGCTACAGTTGAAGACTTGTACCGAGTACCAGAAAACGGAAAAGCCGAATTGGTCAATGGAGAGCTGGTAATTATGGCAGCAACCGGGTTCCTACCTGGGTTTGCTGGGGGTGAAATCTACAGCAGCTTGCGGGAGTACGGATTTTCAACCCAGCGTGGTTATGGTTTGCCCGATAACGTAGGATATCTCGTCAACCTGCCAGCCCGTCAAGCCGTCCGCGTTGGGTGGGAATCAGCCAATGGGTGGCAGGAATTTGTTACAGACTTACCCAAACGTTCTTCGTTTAGTCCCGATGCCGCATTTTTTACAGGAACGCTCCCGACTAACCTGGGTAAGTTCCTGGAAGGAGCGCCGATAATGGCCGTGGAAGTGAGAAGCGAAAACGACTATGGGGAAACCGCCGAGAAAGAGATTGCCAAAAAGCGGGTGGATTACTTTGAAGCTGGGACTTTGGTTGTTTGGGATGTGGACGTTCTCAGAGGACAATTAATTAAGGTGTACCGGGCGAGTGAGCCACTTCATCCTACAGTGTATCGCCGGGGGGAGATAGCCTCTGCCGAACCCGCTTTGCCTGGTTGGAGCCTCGCAGTCGAACGGTTGTTTCCGCCGATTTGGCAATGACCTCACAGGAAGAGCCAGGGAACTTGTCAATTTAAGCTGAACAGCCTACAACAAGCGGCATGGGCGAATGGCACGCGAGTTAAGCGGCTGCGCTTCCAATTTAAGCTTGCGATCGCCATCTGCTGGCGTAGGAAAGAACGAGGCTGATGCATCTCTAGGATAAGCTTGATTGTCGGCGCTTTCTGACTCTTGGCTCACTTGGTATCAGCTAGTATGTTTGATTTGCCCAAAGACTTGAATGACGCGGGATTAGATGAAAGTGTGATCGAGAGAGTGGAAGTTTAATGCGCTAGCTAAGAAATTCCCCAATCTAGCAGATATTATTGAAGACGCTAAACAACTCATCGTTCTAGTGCGACCGTTCCGGCGTTCGGTATGACCGTAATTGATGTCTTATTTTCACATATACTAAGCATCTATATACGACTGTGATTTGAGTCACAAATAACTCCCTTACCAATCACTTAACTACACAACAACAATCAATGGCTGGTTGCCGTTTATATCACAGTTAAATTGGGGGTAGACTTGGCAAAATACTAAAAAATTACACTCCTACATCTCTTAGATTTTCAGGAAAAACTCTAGTCATCGATTATCCAATAGTCCATAGGGCAACAATTACTGAAAAAATCTGCTAAGTTAAGTATTGGAGTATATTTCATAATACGTTACAAAATTGCCCGGATTTACACGAATAATTCCTGAATAAATTAGCCAAATTACACAGGTGTTCATTTAAGTTTGCTCTTTTCCTTTACTAGGAATTTAAATAGGCGAATTAAGAGTTAGCAACTAGAGCGTTAAACCTGTACGAAAATCAGGGTGAAACTCTTGCCCTGTCTGCATGGAATCTTAATTTCAGCATAAGTCCATTGAAGAAGTTTAAACCTTTAAATCTACTCAATCATAAGCCTTGTATATAACCGCAATAACGAGGCTCTATATTACTAGAGTTCAGAGTACAAAATTAGCAAGTACAAAAGCATGCCATATTCAGTAGAAATTAGTCGAAATAATCCAACGGCATTTCTTTTTGTAATCGATCGCTCTGGTTCCATGAGCGATGTGACTCCAGAAGGAATGACTAAAGCTCAAATGTTGAGTGATGTCATGAATAGACTGTTTAGTGAACTAATACTGAAATGTACTAAGTCAGAAGGAATTCGTAACTACTTCGAGATTGGCGTTATTGGATATGACACTACTGTGGGGATTGTCAATCCACTGCCGGGAGAATTAGGTGGAGAGTGGCTAAGTCCAATTAATCTTTTTGAAACCAACACCTTGCGATTGGAAGAGCGAAAGAAAAAAATTCCTGACGGCGCTGGAGGGGTACTCGAAACCGTCATCAAGTTTCCTGTCTGGTTCGAGCCTGTTGCTGAAGGGGGAACGCCGATGTGTGCTGCCTTGAAAACAGCCTACGATATTCTTAATTATTGGTGTGCTACTCATCCTACAGCTTACCCGCCTCTCTTAGTTCACATTACTGATGGGCAGAGTACTGATGGAGATCCAGAAGAAATTGCTAAGGATATTCAGCAGCTATCTACTGATGATGGTAATGTGCTAGTTTTCAACATCCACCTTTCTGAGCGAGGTGGGCGGGAAATAATGCTCCCCTCATCAGCTTACGGCTTACCTGATAGCTATGCAGAAAAATTGTTTAATATGTCCAGCAATTTGCCTAGCAATATGGTGAATTTAGCTCGTAACGAAGGTATTGAAGGAGTTACCGCAGAATCTCGTGGATTTGCATACCAAGTTTCAGACTTAGCTAGCTTGGTTGCCTTTTTAGATATCGGTACAAGGGCAGCAATGGATACTGTAGCAGCAGATCGTTAGAGAAGCTGAAATATATTGATTTTTGAATGGTAGTGGATACAGACCATGAACCAAGAAGGCTTTGTAGTTTTTCTTCTAGTACTTCTAGGGAGCTTACTTCTAAAGATAGCTTCAAGGCTTCGCATTCCTAAAAGAGAGTTGGCATTGATAAATTCGTCGCCTGAGACATCTACTAGTACGGTGCCTGAAAAGAATAGTTCTGATCTAGAAAATATCTCCAATTTACCAGAACAAAATAATAGCTCTACTGATGCCGCAGAAATATCTACGAGTTTAGATGATGCGGAACCGTTAGACAATAACGTTTCCGCAAAAGTTTCTGCTGCGGTTCCAGAACACTTGGTGCCTGAAGTTGAGATTTTAAACTCTACTTCTGAAGTAGCGGAAGGGGATGTTTCACATCAAGAGTCTTT
>DALYIW010000179.1:0-12374 GCA_031970155.1 Coleofasciculaceae cyanobacterium CTOTU46601
TTACTCCCTCTACCTCTCCCCCACTCACCCCCTCATCTTTCTTGACGGCTTTTTTAGAACGATTCATACTGGAAGATCGTCCACGAAAATCCCGACGGCGTAACTATTAATTATTAGAATGATTATTATTAATTTATTGGGAACCCACAAAAGCCCATGTAAGTCGGGGAAGAAGACGTGAGCGCAAGAGGATGTCAAGACTTCTACCCATCAGTAACTTAGTTAAGTCTGAGCAATTTCCACCAAGAAGCCGAAATGGGAACTTTCCATATAACAGCAGCCTAAGCGTAAGAGCGAATTTGAGATTTTGGAGTATTGAACTTTAATTCAACCCCAACCAAAGCAAATACAAGGATCGCCCCTACATCGTGGGACAATCCAAAACGTGTGCTGTCGTACCCTGCTAGCTCTACAGGAGTTCGCTGGACTCCTGTAGAGCTAACGCTCTTGAGTGTTAAAAACAGCTAGAGCCTGTAAAAACTTGGGCTACGCCGACCTAAGTCCAGGTTTGCACCAAAGCTAGCCGACGGTGAGCTGCGTTAACGAAATATGCGATCGCCAATTGAAAACCCTTCCTCAAATGACCAACTTCGTAACACTACCCGGCTCTGAGGAGCTTTGATTGTGAAACTTCACTGGCTATTACCCAG
This sequence comes from Coleofasciculaceae cyanobacterium CTOTU46601, assembly GCA_031970155.1. Taxonomy (GTDB): domain Bacteria; phylum Cyanobacteriota; class Cyanobacteriia; order Cyanobacteriales; family Coleofasciculaceae; genus DALYIW01. The sequence goes on from DALYIW010000179.1 coordinate 651, forward strand.
TTTTTTGGGTTTTTTTCTACTTTCATCTCCAGCCCAAGCAGCAAAACTGCTATTTTGGCGTTTTGATGCCAATCAAAATCAACTGATCTTTTCAACAGATCGGGGGGTTCAACCCAGAGCACTGCTGTTTAACAACCCGACACGTCTAGTTATTGATTTACCTGGTATTGATCTAGCGCGCTCAACAATCGAGCAGATGGTAGGAGGGGCAGTCCGCACGGTGCGAGTTGGGCAGGTTAACTCAAGAACAACCCGCTTAGTAATTGAATTAAACCCTGGCTATACAATCAACCCTCAACAAGTACAGTTCAAAGGAACCTCTCCTAATCAGTGGGTGGTGCAATTACCTAGGCCGGAACGGGTAGCACTGTTTCCCAGATCGACAGAACCCTCAGATCGATCGCTACCCATTCCTGTACCACCGCCGAGTAATTACCCGATCGCTGTGCCGCCGCCGAGTAATTACCCGATTTCTGTGCCACCACCAGCTACCCGTTATCCGCCAACAAGCTACCCTCGTATTCCTAGTGGGCGAATCGTTGTGATGATCGATCCAGGGCATGGTGGTCAAGATTCTGGTGCTGTTGGGATTGGTGGGTTGCAGGAGAAAAATGTTATCTTGCCAATTTCACAACAAGTGGCAGCAATTTTAGAGCGACAGGGTATCCAAGCGATTCTGACACGCACGTCGGATTATTTCGTAGACTTAGCGCCGCGTGTGCGAATGGCACGACAGCAGCGTGTTGACTTGTTTGTTAGTATCCATGCTAATGCTGTAAATAACCGTCCAGATGTCAGTGGCTTGGAAACTTACTATTACTCTAGCCAGAGTTTACGCCTCGCCCAAACAATCCACAACAGCGTTTTGCAGAGCATTAATATTAGAGATCGGCGGGTTCGCTCAGCTAGATTTTATGTACTGCGGAATAATCCGATGCCAGCTGTGCTTGTAGAAGTGGGTTTTGTTACGGGGGTGGAAGATGCACCCAGACTAGCAACAGCCGATTACCAGAACCAAATGGCACAAGCGATCGCTCGTGGCATTCTACAGTACATTCAACAAGGACAGTACATTCAACCAGGACAGTACATTCAACCAGGTTATTAGAACTGGTCAGTGGGAAGGATGAACAATGATGAGCGTTGCTTTGTTCGACGGTGTGTAGCGTTAGGATGAATAGCTCCCTAAATAATGGTGCTTATGTCCAAGATTTTTGATCAGGACTTACGCAAATTTCCTTTTGAACTGCCATTTGTAAGGGCGAACAGCCGTTCGCCCCTACTATATGTGGTGACCATGCGTCAGTTCTGTTGATCTTTCATCCCTTATCCTTTCAAAGGTCAAACAATCAAAAAGGCTCTCTAAAATAGAGAGCCTCTTTGAATTACAGCAAATCGACTAAAGGCGCATTACTACCCCAGTAAAGCCTTAGCCTTAGCTACTACGTTATCTACAGTGAAGCCAAACTTCTCCATGCAGACAGGGCCAGGAGCAGAAGCACCAAAGGTATCAATGCTGACTGAGCCACCATCACTGCCTGTGTATTTGCTCCAGCCAAAGCTAATACCCGCTTCTACCGAAAGCCGCTTGGTGACAGCTTTAGGCAATACAGATTCACGATACTCTGCATCCTGTTCGTCAAATATCTCCCAACAGGGCATCGAAACCACCCGTACTTTCTTACCTTCACCGCGTAACTGTTCAGCTGCCTTAACGCACAGTTGAGTTTCGCTACCCGTCCCAATCAGAATTAGATCGGGTGTGCCTTCACTGTCTGACAGGATATAAGCACCCTTGGTTACGCCTTCAATTGAGGTGTTAGGTAGATGGGGCTGTGCCAGTCGAGAGAAAGCTAGAACCGAAGGCCGTGTCTTGTTATGGGGTCCTATTCCTCTTGCCGCCTCAATTGCTACCTTGTAGGCACCTGACGTTTCGTTGCCATCAGCAGGGCGAATTACTAATAAGTCAGGAATTGCTCGTAAAGAGGCAACGTGTTCAACGGGTTGGTGCGTCGGACCATCTTCACCTAACTGGATTGAGTCGTGAGTCATCACATAGATGACACCAGCTTCAGACAAAGCAGAGAGGCGAATCGCTGCTCGCATATAGTCGGTAAACACTAAGAAAGTCGCACAGTAAGGAATCAGCCCCGATCCATCTAATGCCAGGCCGTTACAGATGGCTCCCATGCCATGCTCACGCACACCAAAGCGGAGGTTACGATTCTCGTATTGACCTTTTTGGAAGTCTCCAGAAGACTTCAGCAAGGTGTTGTTGGAAGGAGCAAGGTCCGCAGAACCACCGATGAGTTCTGGGAGTACGCCAGCCAGGGCGTTGAGGGTTCTTCCTGATTGAACCCGTGTCGCTTCTGCCTTGTCTTCTGGCTTGTAGGTGGGTAGAACTGAATCCCAACCCTCTGGGAGTTTAGCCTCATGCATCCGCTCTAGTTCTGCGGCTTCTTGGGGATATTTCTCCTTGTAACCAGCATAGAGTTGATTCCACTCGTCTTCTAGTTTTGCTCCACGGTCGATCGCCTTGCGCCAGTGGTTGAGAGCATCTTCTGGAATAACAAATGGCTCGTATTCCCAGCCCAGGTTATTGCGTGTAGCTTCTACTTCTGAGGCACCGAGGGCTGCACCATGGACATCGTGGCTATTGGCTTTGTTGGGTGAACCATAACCGATGGTTGTCCGTACTTTAATCAAAGTCGGCTTGTCGGTAACTGATTTTGCTGTTTCAATTGCTTTGTGAATTGCATCCAGATCGGTGTTACCGTCTTCTACAACCAAAACGTGCCAGCCGTAGGCTTCATAGCGCTTACCGACATCTTCTGTAAATGCCAGGTCGGTGGAACCGTCGATGGAAATGTGATTGTCATCGTAGAGGGCAATCAACTTGCCTAGTCCCAAGTGTCCAGCTAGGGAACAAGCTTCGCTGGAAACACCTTCCATGTTGCAGCCATCACCTAGGATGACGTAGGTGTAGTGGTCTATGATTGGGAAGTCCGGTTTATTAAATTTCGCCGCCAAGTGAGCTTCAGCCATTGCAATTCCCACACCGTTGGCAATGCCTTGACCCAAGGGTCCAGTGGTAATCTCGACCCCAGGATTCATAAAGTTTTCTGGGTGGCCGGGGGTTTTCGACTCCCATTGGCGGAATTGCTTGAGGTCTTCGAGAGTAAGATCTTCGTAGCCGGTTAGGTAGAGCAGGGCATACTGCAACATACTACCGTGACCCGCAGACAGCAAGAAGCGATCGCGATTCAACCAGGTGGGGTTTTTCGGATTAAACCGTAGAAAGCGATCCCACAGCACAAATGACATAGGAGCCGCGCCCATCGGCAGCCCTGGATGACCAGATTTTGCCTTCTCTACCGCGTCAATTGCTAGAAAGCGGATGGAGTTTATGCACAGTTCTTCGAGAGATTTTTGGGTTGCAACGGCCATGATTTCTGTTTAATGACTACAGTGAACAAAGGTTGAATGCATGAATTGTGTTGAGTTCAAGACTCAACTGCTCTCGGTCGCCCCAAGGATACACACCCTCATCATCCCATTAGGGGCACAGATGAGCAAGGCTATAAACCCTAGGCTAAGTATTTATACTTATTCTATTTTTCTAGGCTACACGAGAACGAGCAAAATGGGGATCAACAATCCCCAAGTCTTTCTTGTTTTGCCTATATTTCTTGAATGCTAGTGTGACATCACGTTCTAATATTAGGTCAATGTCTCCGACTCCAGTTAACCCAAAAACTTTCTAAAAGCTAGAGTGACATTATGACCGCCAAAACCAAAGGAGTTAGATAGAGCTACGTCTACTTTTTGGGCACGACTGTGGTTGGGGACATAATCTAAGTCACACTCTGGATCGGGGTTTTCTAGATTAATGGTCGGAGGAATGTGGTCGTTAGCGATCGCCATTGCTGTTGCCACCGCTTCAATTCCACCAGAACCCCCTAGAAGATGGCCTGTCATCGATTTGGTGGAGCTTACTGCTACTTTATAGGCACTTTCGCCTAATGCTTTTTTAATTGCAGCGGTTTCCGTCACGTCGTTTGCTGATGTACTCGTGCCATGAGCATTAATGTAGCTCACCTGCTCTGGAGTAATACCTGCATCTTTCATTGCCAACTGAATTGCTCTAGTTGCGCCTTCTCCACCGGGTACGGGTGAGGTCATGTGATAGGCATCACAGGTCATGGCGTAACCGATAATTTCCGCATAAATTTTTGCTCCACGGGAGAGAGCGTGTTCTAGTTCTTCCAACAGCAAGATACCAGAACCTTCACCCAAGATAAAGCCATCGCGATCGCGATCAAAAGGACGGCAAGCTGTCTCCGGGCTATCATTACGGGTAGACACGGCTCTTGCAGCAGCGAACCCGGCGACAGACAATGGTGTCACAGCGGCTTCTGTACCTCCACATATCATTGCCTGAGCATAGCCGCGCTGTACTAGACGGAATGCATCTCCTACTGCATTAGAACCTGCCGCACAAGCTGTAACCGTGCAGTTATTGGGTCCTTTTGCACCCGTATGAATTGCCGTCAGGCCTGCTGCCATATTGGCTATCATCATCGGAATCATAAACGGACTACAGCGACTAGGGCCACGAGTCAGATAGATCTCTTGCTGGTCTTCTAACACCTTGAGGCCACCGATGCCGGTACCAATGATTACACCCACCTGTTCTGCGTTCAGATCATTAATCGCAAACTGAGCATCAGCTATTGCTTGCTTGCTTGCACTAATCCCAAATTGAGCAAAGCGATCCATCCGCTTTGCCTCCTTGCGATCCATGTGTTCATGAGGATCGAATCCCTTTACTTCACCAGCAATACGGCAAGTATGTCGGGATGCGTCAAACAACGTAATCGGACCTATACCATTTCGTCCGCTTAATAAGCCTTCCCAGTACTCAGCAAGAGTGTTGCCTATCGGTGTGATCGCGCCGAGACCTGTAACAACAACGCGCTTTTGTTCAAAATTTGTCATGATGCGATTAAAACAGGGTTTACACCCCCAGAACGCAGAACTATGAGGAAAAACCGAGCGAATTTAAGCGGGCGTTTCTACTTTCTCACTGATGTAGTTTACTGCCTTTTGCACAGTGTCAATTTGTTCAGCCGCCTCATCTGGAATTTCGATATCAAATTCTTCTTCTAAAGCCATTACGAGTTCAACTGTATCCAGAGAGTCGGCATTTAAATCGGTGGCGAAGGTTGCTTCTGGGGTCACGCTATTGGGGTCAACTTCCAGTTGTTCTGCAACTATTTTTTTTACTTTCTCGAAAATCTCTTGGTTCATAAAACTCCTTCCAGATGGGAAACTCTGCACCTAAAGGCCAGAGAGAAAAACGTTAGCGTTGTGGCGCGTCAGCGCGTATGCAACTTGAGTCGCCATGAAGGCTAGTTTTTGTGTGCTCAGTAGCCACGAACTAGCCAAACCTTTTCTAAGCGTTTTTTAATCTTATCGGAAAGAGGACTTGTCAAAGCTGTTTTCTGGTCGCTTCTAGAACTGGCACCCCTTCACACTCGTCTGCTGCCTTGACGAAAAGCCCTCCTCGGCTTACTTGCTGTCCAATGATGTGCAACCATCACCTAAGAGCGATCGCCAAAACAGCCAACTTAGCCAAAATCCTTCCCAACTTTCTATGTGTTGTCACAAAAAATTGTGATATAAAGCATGGAAGTTTGAACATCACTCAGCCAAGCCAGCCTACTTTTAACGGTAATGGATTTTATTTTTATTGCGTTCTTACTAGTCACATCACTGGTACTAATATTTTTTGTATTGATAATTGTTTGCGTAGCCGTCTTTGCCATGTCGGCACGTCTCTATAGAGAAACTCAGATGAGACACTACCCGCCTGCAATTAGAGAAGCTTGTATTATCGGGAAGCGGTTGGAAATTATGGGTTTTTGGACTAGGTATTACTTAACTTTTCAATTTTTCTACGGAAACCGCGAAGAATTCGAGGTTAATGGCAAAGAGTATGGATTATTAGCCAAGGGTGATATAGGAATACTTCATAGCCAAGGCAACTATTACACAGGGTTTGATCGATTACCACGCCCTCGATAATGTAAGATTCGTGATTCTTTTCTACCAAGCTAGGTAAGACTTAAAAATTATGTATTTTAGTAAATGACTAAGCCAAGAAAGCTTACTGAGTTATCTACAAAAAATAATTGTCATCTCAGTTTGATATAAGGGAAAGCAGTAAGTTTTTGATGGCTTAGTCATCACCTTTACTGGATTAACTGTTTTAGTTGTTCTTTCAATTCGTGAGGAAGGCGAAAGAAGGCACTGCCCTGCCAACCTCTATTTCTTTGGTATTGCAACTGTCCACAGTAAATATTGCCTTTGTGAAGATGCCATCCTCCTACTGTTTGAACTACATCATAGTCTGATAAGACTTCAGTAAGAGTTGAGGTGAGTTGTTTAAGATTTTGTCGGATTTTCATGGTCGTTTATCAAAACGATTATTTCTTGATACAACATGATTGACTATGACTTAATCTTTACAGCCCTATCGCATCCGTACCACTTTCTTAGGAAAGATTATGAGAAAGAGATACAGTTTATTAATCTCGTTGATGGACAATAGTCCAGAACATGCACTCCCTAGGCTGTTCAATAGTTATAAGCCCTGAGTCTTAAGGCATCGCCTATTCTGTCTTTCAATACTTGATGGACTTGATCAGGATAGTTTTGTCAGTCTGTCAACTCTATCAACTAAATAGGTTTCTTAAGTAATTAAGTTGGGTAGTTGCCAGTTCTCTATCTAAGTAGATAGGTCTTGAGGGTCTTTTTTTTCTCTGGGGAGTGTGATAAGGTGCAAAGTTTTAAATAACTATATATCAGGGGTATCATCTTCCCGCCACTTTGCTGGTGACTCAGCGGCTTTGTGTGGATTTGAATGTGTCACTTCGTAAGTGGGTTGAGAGGGTAAAATTTCTAGTTGCTTGGGTTTGAGTTTTGGCTTTTCTAGTTCTTTTTGTTTTGGGTTACGCCTTGTATTCTGGTGAGTTGTTAGCTCTGTTTGGCGGTTTGTTGTTGCTGGTTCATTTCTGGATTCTGAACCGTGCCGACGCTGGGAAGTTCCTTCTTCACTGGTGTCTTCGGCTACTACTTCATAGAGTATTGCCAGTTTATTTTGCTCTGTGCCCTTACGCAAAACTCTGCCTAATCGCTGAATATATTCACGGCTTGAACCAGTGCCAGATAAGATAATGGCTACACGAGCATCGGGTACATCAACTCCTTCATTGAGAACGTGAGAGGCTACTAAAGTGTTGTATTCTCCTTCACGGAAGCGAGTCAAAATGTCATGGCGTTCTTTAACTGGTGTTTGATGGGTAATGGCTGGCATGAGTAACTCTTGGGAGATACGATAGACGGTGGCGTTATCGTTGGTAAAGATTAGGATGCGCTCTGGGTAATGTTGGGCAAGTAAGTCGCCAAGAATCCGCAGTTTGCCGTCTGTACCGAGGGCAATTTCTTTGGCTTCTCGGTGGGCTAACATCGCTCTACGTCCGGCTGGCGATCGCGCACTCGTCATGACAAACTGCTGCCAGCCTTGAAGAGAACCCAGGTAGATATTCGATTCCTTTAAAAAGTCATTGCGGATTTTGATGCAGGTATTGTAGCGATCGCGTTCTTTGGGTGATAGCTTAACTTTAATCTGAACCAGCTTGTGATCAGCCAGGGCAAAACCCGCCAGTTCAGAAGCCGTTTTGCGATAGACCTCAGGACCGATTAAGGCGTTAAGATCGCAATGACGCCCATCTGAGCGATCGGGAGTAGCAGTCAAGCCTAATCGATAGGGTGCGATCGCATATTCAGCAATCACGCGATAAAAGTCCGTCGGCAAGTGGTGACACTCGTCAAAAACAATCAGGGCGTACTGATTGCCCAGAGTTTCTGCCTGAATCGTCGCACTGTCGTAAGTCGAAATCAGAATCGGAGTTTTATCCCGCGAACCTCCCCCTAGCAACCCCACCTCAGCATCAGGAAAAGCCGCTTTCAGGTGAGCATACCACTGATGCATCAAGTCTAGAGTTGGCACCACAATCAATGTACTGCGAGGCGTCGCTTGCATCGCTAGTTGAGCTAAGTAAGTCTTACCTGCTGCTGTAGGAAGAACTACCACCCCGCATCGTCCCGCTTGCTTCCAGGCCAAGAGTGCTTCATTCTGGTGGGGGTAAGGTTCCATCTCTAAGCTAGGAACCAGTTCTAATGCGACAAAATCTTTCGCCTCATCCTTAAAGTCAGCACCTTCAGCTTGCAAAGCTTCCACCAACTGGCGGTAGTGAATTGCCCGAATCCGGAACTTTTCGATTCGGTCATCCCAAGTCGCATAATCTACCCAAGTTCTGCCTCTAGGGGGTGGATGCAAAACCAGAGTTCCCCGATCAAAAGATAAAGTAGGGGTACGTGCCATCCGTGTGTTAACTTTTCAATTCCCCGATAATTTTAGAAGTGAATAGCTTCTGGTTGTTTGTTATTTGTTGTTTGTGGAAGAGTATTTTATTACCAACAACCAACAACCAATATAGTTTGGCTAGTCTTTCCCGGAGCAACTGACTCATCTATTGGAAAGAATAAAGCTTAACAGTTCCGCCCCAGTCGGTTCGCTCCTCTGGGGTTTTTCTCTTGCCGAGGACTTACGCTCTCTTACACGACGTAGGGTAGGGGCGTATAGCTATACGCCCCTACAGATGGTGGTTCAAAGGTTTACCCTCCTCCTACCTACTCCCCACTCCCTACTCCCTACTCCCCATGTTCAAGGGAATTTTGCACGGAGAGAGATTTAGAAAGTTTTGGGTAAATGCGATCGCAAAAAAACAGCGTCCCAGATGCCACACACAAAGGAATCGTCAGAAGGTTCAACAGTGGTATGCTCACCAATCCCAGACATACAAGACTAAAGCTAGCACTGGCAGGCAAACAGCCCAACACCAACCCTATTTTGTCTCGAAAGTGTAAGCGTCGGCGTTCCAAGGGCGCATCAAGAAAGTCTAGGCAGACAATCAAGGCGGCAAGCACAACGCCACCAGTAGCAGCAGCTAATGTCCCAATCCCTGGCACGAAATTCAGAATGAGCAACGGTATCCCCACTCCCACCGCCAGTACCAGTTTTTTTAACTCAAACAGAAGTGCTCTCGAAATATCCCGAACAATACCCACTTCTACCACTTGCAACTGACCTGTACGTACCTCCTCCAGTTGCTCAGAGAGTTTGCCATACCAAGGTGCGCCCAGCAACACACCGAATTGCACCAACAAAAAGCCAATGATGAGCAGTAGCACTACTACCAGAAGCCAATGTAGCAAGAAGCCAATACCGATAATCAGGTACTTTAAGATGCCAAGCCATGTCGGAAGATTAACGATCAGGTTATTTAACCAATTAGACAGATAGACAATCAAGTCGTTAACACTATCCCAACCAAAGAAGAGTAACCCTGCATAGAGAGCAATACCAACTACAACATTTACCAGAATTGGTATAGTTACGTAGCCCCATAGATGAGGTGTACGCCTGAAAACCGCCAGCGCTCGAAAGGGGTAGGTTGCTCCTGCTACTAATCCAAATCTATCCAGTGCTTTTCGCATAGGGTTTGTTTGTCTAATGCCCATCAGTTTCTAACTATTAGATAGCTCATGACGAAAGTCATAGTTGGATTCGTGACTTTCGCCTTATGTGGTTACCCGTACCAAGTTTTACGATCAACTATCAGGTGCTGAAGCGTTTTACCAAAGAGAGGATACCAACGATGAAAAGAGGTCGCCTAGCTTTAGTCGTTATAGCGGGTTTGGGTTTCAATCTTGCCCTAAGTCAAGTCTCCTGGGCTAGAGAAATTACTATTACAGGGCCACAGGGTCGCTCTGTGACGAGTCAACAGAATGTGACTCGTGATGGAAATACGCTGAATATTAATCGCAGCAATACTTTACCTAATGGCTCAACAAGCAGCTATTCCAACAGCATCACCAGGGATGGCAATGGTAACTTTACGAATTCTGTTACTCGCAGCTACGGTCGTGATGGAACTAATACGTATCAGTCAACTGAGCAGCGTAGCTACAGCAATGGCACGTATCAAGAAAACTATACGTCTACTGGTCGTGACGGAAAACAAACTACTTATAGCAACACACGTACCTGTAGCAATCATTCCTGTACTCAGGAACAACAGTACACAGGTCGCAATGGTCAAACTCGTAGTCTGACTAACACAATTTCTTGTAATGATGGTCGCTGTACTCGCCAACAGCAGTATACCGATCGCAATGGTCAAACTCGCACGATTGATTATAGTAGCGATCGCATTGGTCGTCGCACCTGGAATGGTACGGAAACCATCACCAATCGACGAGGACAGCAGCGCACTTTTGATTACTGGAGGCGTTTATAGCGGCCACTATTTCAAAGTTGGTACTTTAATGGGTATAGCGACCTAGCCTGTTAAATCACTCCCCAGACTAGTGCATAGAGGACGATAATATATCTATTCTTCTCTGTACAAGTGGTACGGAGAGAATTTGATATGAATATAGATATGTTTACCCAGCAGGTACAGACCTTCCAAGATCACTTAACAAAGCTGTACCAACGCACGAATAACTTAGAGCACTCAGGAACAGATTCGCTTCTACCATCAGTCTTCAAAGAACTTGGCACCTCTTCAGAAGAACTGCAAGTCGCAGCAGAGGAACTGTTGGTGCAAACTGACGAAGTTGTAGCCCTCAAAGAACAGCTAGAGGCTGAACGTTTGCGCTACCTAGAGCTATTCGAGTTCATGCCAGATGCTTACTTGGTAAGTGATCCACAGGGGAAAATCTTGGAGGCCAACCGTGCTGCTGATACCTTGTTGGGTTTTGAAAAATCAAGCTTGCAGGGCAAATTTCTGGTCTCCTTCATTCCTGTAGAAAAGCGTCCTGCGTTTCGTTCTACACTAACTCAGTTAAACCAAGATAATTGGGTGACAAACCGTGTAGTAAGTATGCAATCGCGTCAAGGACAGAGGTTTGACGTGGCTATGACTGTAGCACCTGTCCGCGAAAACTCTGGCAAGCTAGTTAGCTTACGCTGGATTTTGCGCGACATCACCGCTACTCAACGGGCTAAATTGTCCCTCTCTAGTCCTGAGTACAACCCCAGCCAAGATCGCCCAAAGCAGTGTTACTTCAAAGGAGATATTATTCCCCTAGAACCAGAGCAGTTGTGGATAGTGAGTCAGGGTTTGGTGAAGCTGACGACGATGGATGAATATGGTCAAGAAGTGCTGGTAGGCTTGGTAGGCTCGTCTATGCCGTTTGGTTCTAGTTTGACTGATCTTCCTACCTATCAAGCGATCGCACTCACTAGGAAAGTCGAGTTAGTTTCTGTTTCCTTAGCAGAAATCGCCGTTTCTCCAAAACTAGCTCAGGCTCTTTTACCTCAGATTAGCGAACGGTTGCGGCAAACAGAGTTCTTTCTAGCGATTTCTGGAAGGCGAAAAGTGAAAGAACGATTGAACCATCTCTTAAACTTTTTAGAACAGAAATTTGGTGAAAAAGTGATACACGGTACTCGTGTGAATATTCGCCTTACTCATCAGGATTTGGCCGATGCCTGCTGCACTACCAGAGTGACAATTACCCGATTGCTGGGGAAGTTACAGCAAGAAAACAAGATTATGTTTGACACTCATAACCTACTTGTTTTTCCAA
>DALYIW010000179.1:12384-18013 GCA_031970155.1 Coleofasciculaceae cyanobacterium CTOTU46601
GAACGTAAAGCGCATCGGCTAAAGCCGATGCGCTTTACGTTCATGATCGAGATTGTTTTTCATCTAATGTAAAGTTTTGTAAAAAAGGTTCACTCCTCGGAACTAGGCTAGAGATAAGTGCATATCCGTTGAAAAAGGAGTCGATATTAGTGAGCCAATCCATCTCTAAGTTGGTCGATAGCTTGCCAACCAGCAACATGACTGTTTACATGCTGCGATCGCTTGATTTTGTCGTTCCCGGCGAGTGGCAAAACTTGGTGGGCTATGAAAACACCATTCGTGCTGTTACAGGTGTTACCGACAAAGACTTAATTGAGGAAATTGGCGAGACGGCGATCGCTCTCTACAACGACCCCAAAGAAGTGTATCAACAAACCTTATGGCTGTACCAAGTTATTGATCGCGCTGATAATGCGATCGGTGCAGCAGCACTCGCGAACAAAATTAGCGAGAAAGTTAGCTTACTGAGCTTCTTCAACCAGCTTACTCTCAAGGCTGACACGGTACAAACCATCGATCTATGCCTAAAATTGGTCGTTGAGGTGATAGCTTTTTGCAGACTCCACGGCATTCCTACCAGCATTGAGGCGTTTAGAAATTCCTTATCTAACTATCACAATGAATCTGTGATGCGGATGGCTGCCCTAGTCGCTGTCGATGGTTTAATTCCCTTAGGCCCCAACTTCATCCTCAAAACCCAGTCAATTCTGAGTCAGACAAATGCCTCTCAATTAGAAAGAAATGCTACATTCCAAAGCGTCAGTAACTTCATTCCTGGAGGGAGTACCGCTGGAAAATTGGGCTTCATGGGAGAGAGTTTTGCTTCAGTTCAAGGCTGGATGAATAATTTAGTTACATCTCGTGGATTAACGCCAGAAAAGGTAGTGGCGCACTTGCATCAGTTTATGAACATTGCTGATGATAAGTTGGACTATCTAGCCGCTTTCCTCGATATGTCAACTAACTACTACGAACACACTGGCACCCAAACCGTTGCCCGGAACTTGATTTTACGAGCAGCTGAACAAACGAAAGGCAAGGGCAAGGATAAAAAGAAAAAGGAGAAAGAAAAGGAAAAAGGTAAAAAGAAGAAAGATTAGTCAAGAATTCTACTAATTAAGGGGAGCATGTTAGTAGCTAAAGCGATCGCTCCTCATTAGACTTTTCTTGAAAATAGGGAGTCGGGAGTCGGGAGTCGGGAGTCGAAGAAAGAAGCTTTCCCACTCATAGTCATTATTGATATTACGCAAATTGACTATCGAACTACCCTATGTAGGGGCGTATAGCTATACGCCCTACCATATGTCATATATCGAGCGTAAGTCTTGACTATGAACACCAATACACAACGAAAAGATGAAAGTCTATTTGCCACACTCCCTACTCCCTACTCCCTACTCCCTACTCCCTACTTTCAAGATAGGTTTATTCAATTAACGCGATCGCTTTAACCTTTGAACCTCCTCAAGGCTGAGTCCTGTAGTTTGACTAATTGTTTCTTCATCTAATACATCAATTAGTCGTTTAGCAATTTCGATTTGAGATTCTTTTTTACCTTGTTCTATGCCTTGTTCTATGCCTTGTTCTATGCCTTGTTCTATACCTTGTTCTATACCTTGTTCTATACCTTGTTCTATACCTTGTCTTAAACCTTGATTAACAGCCTTTGTTATAGCATTTCGTTGGTCTTGTATCCAGATTTCCCGATGCTGTAAATCTTCCAGTTCTTCGCGATTCAGGTTAGCTTGATTGGCAATTTTAAAAGCTTTTTGGATTTCTGGTACTACCTCCATTGTCTGGGGCACACTTTCCAACCTTCTAGCACTCTTGAGAAAATATATCCACTTATCGGTTATCGATTCTAATTCATCTAGTTCTTTGCTAAATTTAGGCAATTCTACAAACACTAACTCAATGTCATAGCTTGGATAATCAACTAGGAAATCTTTTTCTTTTAAGATAAAGCGTGAAATCACTCTTTCTAGATTGGGAAACATCTCAAAGTCAGTGATAGTTAGAGCAATCACTGGATTCAACAGTGTGTAACCTTCTCCAGAATCGAGCTGAATTGAATAAGCTTTAGCGGCATTGTATAAAATTCGTTTTTCAAATCCCTCTACATTCAAGACTTGCATCTCGATAATCACAGTTTTGTTCCCTGTTATCCTGGCTTTGACATCTAAGTAAGTATCTTTAACACCCCGTATTTTGGGAGCGAGAACGGGGTTGAGAATTTCTAAATCTTCAATAATAGGAAGAGCCTCATAAAGAAGGGCATTCAAAAAACTGATCAGAATATCTTTACTTTGCTCAGAACCAAATATTTTCTTGAAAGCAAAATCGGTCTTGGGATTGATGAAAACCATGAAAGATCTCAACTTTATTTGTTGTTTGTTATTTGTTAGACGCTACAGCTGTATATATATTGTCTCGATTAGTAACAATTTTTCCCTTCAATATTTGCCTCCGCTTGAAGCGCGATCGCTCTCAATCCTTCCAACATTTCACCTTCAACTTCTTGCCATAATCCTCGCTGATGTGCCTCTAGTAACCGTTCTGCCATATCTCGTAACGCCCAAGGGTTCTTCTGTCCAATAAATTCCTGCACCTTGGGGTCAAACAGATAAGCCTTGGCTACACCCTGATACATGTGGTTTTCTACACAATTAGTAGTAGCATCGTAAGCAAATAAATAATCTACCGTTGCTGCCATTTCAAATGCTCCTTTGTAGCCGTGGCGCATCACGCCTTCAATCCACTTGGGATTAACAACACGGGAACGGTACACTCGCGCAATTTCTTCTCGTAACTGCCGAACTTTCGGGTTTTCAGGAATAGAATTATCGCCAAAATAGGTTTGAGGATTCTTACCTGTTAAAGCACGTACTGCTACCGTTAAACCGCCTTGAAACTGGTAATAGTCATCAGAATCTAGCAGATCGTGTTCGCGGTTATCTTGATTGTGCAAGACAACTTGCATCTGTTGTAGGCGCTGCTCAAAGGCTTCTGGTGCGGCATGACCTTTACCATGGTTAGTGTAGGCATAGCTACTCCAGTTAATATAAGCACGGGCAAGGTCTTGTTCATCTGTCCAGTTTTGAGCTTCAATTAAACCTTGTAACCCAGCACCATAAGCTCCAGGTTTAGAACCAAAGATGCGGTAACGCGATCGCACTTCTGCTTCTTCTTTACTCAACCCTACCGCTTCCCAGTGTTCTTGTTCCTGTTTGACTTGCGACGCCAGGGGATTTTGCTCTGGTGGTTCATCCAAGGCAGCAACTGCTACCACAGCTTGGTCAAATAGCGCCATTAAATTAGGAAAAGCATCGCGGAAAAAGCCTGAAATTCTCAGCGTCACATCCACACGAGGACGCCCCAACACTGATACAGGTAGGATTTCAAAATCCACCACCCGACGCGATGGATAATCCCACACCGGTTGAACCCCTAGCAACGCCAATGCCTCTGCGATGTCATCACCACCAGTACGCATGGTAGAGGTTCCCCAAACTGAAAGTCCCAACGTTTTGGGATATTCGCCGTTTTCTTGAGCATAGCGCTCAATCAAGACTTCAGCGGCTTTACGACCAACATCCCAGGCCGTTTCCGTGGGGATGGCTCTAATATCGACAGAGTAGAAATTGCGCCCAGTGGGTAAGACTTCAGGGCGTCCTCTTGTGGGTGCGCCCGATGGGCCGCTGGGGACAAATCGCCCGTTTAGGCCTCGCAATAGCTGGGTGAGTTCCTGGTTGGTTTGTTGGAGGGCTGGGAGGAGGCGCGATCGTATCCAATCTAATTCTTTTTGTGTTTGTTGTTTGTTGTTTGTTGTTTGTTGTTTGTTGTTGGTGGTGATTAGTTGTTCGACTAACTCGGCGGCTTGCTGTTCGAGTTGCTCTACGATGTCACCAATGGTGCGATAATTTTTGCCACTGACTTGTGACAAATCAGCTGTGAGAGGGTCGAAGTCTAATCCCATATCTTCTGCTAAGGCGCGAGTTAAACCCATACGATCGCTTCCGGGATGACGTGCGATCGCTACAATCAAATCTCGTAATTGACGCCCCTGTGGACACTGCCCGAAGATATGAAGACCATCTCGAATCTGGGCTTCTTTGAGTTCACAAAGGTACCCGTCAGCACGAGTTAGGAATTCTTCTAGTAAAGGTTTTTCTTCGGTGGCTTCAATCTCAATACCCAAATCTCGGTGCAGCTGTTGTTGAACAATCAGTTGAGTGATGCGATCGCGAATCATGGGTAGCCTAGAAGGGTCTAAACTTTGAGCTTCGTAATACTCATCTATCAAGCCTTCTAGCTGTTGTAACGGCCCGTACAACTCAGCACGAGTCATTGGTGGTGTTAGATGGTCGATAATCACGGCTTGCGATCGCCGTTTGGCTTGAGAGCCTTCACCGGGGTCATTGACAATAAAAGGATACAGATGAGGCATAGCACCCAATGCCACTTCTGGATAGCAGCTACCCGACAACGCCAAACTTTTACCGGGTAGCCATTCCAGATTCCCGTGTTTCCCTACATGCACCACGGCTTGAGCGCCAAAATGTTGCCGCAGCCAATAGTAATAAGCTAAGTAAGCATGGGTCGGCTCTAAGTCAGGTGCGTGATAATTCAAACTTGGGTCAAGATCGTAGCCTCGTGCTGGTTGAATCCCTACAAAGACATTACCCAGCTGAATTCCTGAAATTGCCAAGAGTTTTGAATTTTGAGTTTTAAGTTGTGAGTTCAAGAAGTTTTCTTCTAACTCAAGACTTAAAACTGAGCACTCAGTACTTTCTACTCCCCAGCGATCGCTTATTCCTTTTTGAACCTGTAGGGGTAATGTTTCAAAATACTGTTGATACTCGTCAAAAGGCAACTGCTGCTGTACTACTCTAAATTCTCGACCTTCTGGGTCATTGGTGACGCCAGCAGTTAAGCGTTCAATTAGTGCATCCCCGGTTTCTGGAATATTCTCGACTTGATAACCAGCTTGCTGCAACGCCTTGAGAATTTCTATACAGCTAGCAGGCGTATCGAGTCCAACACCATTAGCAAGTCGTCCGTCGCGGTTGGGGTAGTTTGCCAAAATCAGGGCAATGCGTCGTTTATCGGGTGGAGTTTGGCGCAGTCGTATCCAGTTTGCGGCTAATTGAGCAACGAAATGAATGCGATCGCTTACGGGTTCATAAACTACCACATCTGTTTCCAGAAGAGGATTCCAGGTTTGCACCGACTTAAACGAAACTGCACGGCTGATAATTCGCCCATCCACTTCCGGCAGCGCCACATTCATCGCTGTATCGCGGGCGGTAAGTCCCTGCAATTGAGAATCCCACTGTTCTACCGTGCCGCCACTCAAAATAACCTGCAATACTGGCACATCTAAACGCTGCCACAACTCCAACTGAGGTGTTTCTGTATCCAATTTCGCCAAAGAGAAACTGGTGGTATTGAGCAACAGCCCAATCTCCGAACCCTCTTTAGACTGAAAATAGGACAACAACTCAGCTTGTACATCAGAGTCACGCAGGGAAGAGACAAATACTGGTACTGGTTCCAACTGCCGCTCTACTAAAGCTTGACACAGAGCATCAATCGGCGCGGTATTCCCAGCTAGGTAATGAGCACGATA
>DALYIW010000180.1:0-7607 GCA_031970155.1 Coleofasciculaceae cyanobacterium CTOTU46601
GGACTAACGTCCCGCTGCGCTATCATCCCTCATCCCTCATCCCTCATCCCTCATCTCTCATCTCTCATCCCTCATCCCTCATCCCTCATCCCTCATCCCTCATCCCTTCTTTGTCAGTTCCAACGAACAAAGAACAAGAAACCCTGACAAAAACTTAAATTTTATACACTAAATAATTAACCAAACTTTGTAAAATTAGTTAGTTAAGGTGGTTGACGAAGTAAATCTCCAGGTAATATAAGAACGGTCTATTCACGATTTATCGCACAATCCCGTGCTATTTAACTCCTATACGTTTATCTTCGGCTTCTTGCCGATTACGCTCACCATCTTTTTCGGCTTGACCAAGTTCCGTTTGATACCAATGGCTACAGCATGGCTTGTCAGCGCTTCCTTAGCTTTTTACGCTTACTGGAATGTCGCGTATGTGCCACTGCTTTTGATTTCCATTTGCTGCAATTATTCTATTGGTAAATTCATTGAGTGGGTTCAATCAGGTACGCGCGAAGCCAAGCTTTTACTTTGGATTGGTATCTGTTTTAACCTGGCTTTACTCGGGTATTACAAATATGCTAATTTCTTTATCACTTCTCTGGATCAGTTATTAAATACTAATTGGCGCGTTCCTGAGGTTATCTTACCATTAGGTATTTCGTTTTACACATTTACCCAAACCGCCTATTTAGTGGATGCATATCGAGGCAAAACCCAAGACTACAATCTAATTACCTATAGTCTGTTTGTCACCTTCTTTCCACATCTAATTGCTGGCCCGATTCTAGATGAAAAGGATGTACTTCCCCAGTTTAATCGGCTGCGGAATTTTGTTTTTTGCCACAAAAACTTAGCCTTGGGTTTAACTTTGTTCACGTTCGGACTGTTTAAAAAAGTAATCATTGGAGACAATCTATCACCCTGGGTAGCACCTGTATTTAATCACGCTGCTGAGGTGAGTTTTATTCAAGCATGGGTTGGTGCGTTAAGTTATACTTTCCAGTTGTACTTTGATTTTTCTGGCTACTCGGATATGGCAGTTGGTTTAGGATTGATGCTGAATATCCAACTACCAGTGAATTTCAATTCTCCATACAAAGCAACTTCCATCAGTGATTTCTGGCGACGTTGGCACATTACGCTATCTAACTTTCTGCGAGACTACTTGTATATTCCACTCGGCGGTAGTCGTAAGGGAGAACGGCGTCGCTACGTCAACTTAATGATTACAATGCTATTGGGCGGATTGTGGCATGGTGCTGGCTGGACATTCGTAGTCTGGGGTGGCTTGCATGGAATATATCTGTGCATCAACCATTGGTGGCGTCAACAAGGTAAGTCATTGCCAAAGTTCATTGCTTGGACAATTACATTTATGGCTGTTGTTGTTAGCTGGGTATGTTTTCGTTCACGTAATCTATCTGATGCTGGAGAAATTCTAACAGCAATGATGGGAATGAACGGCATAGTTTTGGCTAAAAGTTTACCCTACCTAAATGTCAGCTCAAAGCACTTGATTATCTTAGCTGGATTATTCTTATGTGTCACTGGGTTGCCCAATACGCAGCAGATTATGAAGTGGTTTAAACCTAACTGGTGGTGGACGCTATTAGTTAGCGGCATTGCTGCTAGTTGTTTACTGTCGTTAAACCATGTTTCGGAATTTCTCTACTTCCAGTTTTAACAAGGATGAAAAAGAAACATTTCCGTCGATTCAATGTGATATTGATGCCGCTGGTTACTTTTAATCTTTTGGCGATCGCCTTTTTTAACCTTATCGTCGATCCTTATGGGGTTCTGAGTAGCCTAAATAGTAACGATATCGAACAGTCTAAGTTAGAAAGCGATAAGCTTTCTCCTGTATCTACCTCGCCACCTAAATCTGATAGTAACGTCAATAAGCCAGTAGCCAAGATTACACCACCTATGACTTTAGTACAACGCTCTAAATACAGAGCTGAGCGTTTTAAGTTAAATTTAAGCCGACTTAGTATTACTCGAATTAATCCCAAAACAATTGTATTGGGAACATCTACAGCTTTGAGGTTATCTACAGATCATCCTGCTTTAACTAAACAGCCTGTTTATAACCTAGGGTTAGCTGGCGCAAAAATGCATGATATTAAAATTTATTTTGAAGATATACTGGCTAATCATCCTGATTTAAACCAAGTTGTAATCGGTTTGGATTTTTATTCATTTGGTATATCGGAAAATAAAATACCTACTTCCAAGCCAATAACAGCGACAAATCCCATAGTAGATGAAAGTTCAATAAAACCTACTACTGAAGTTAGAAGAAATAAGTACAGCGTTTCCTTGGAAGAATTATTCAAAATCAACTTTTCGTTAGATACTTTTAATGCAAGTGTTCAAAAAATAGTTGAAAATTATCTACCAAAGAAACAAATAAAAAGAAGTTCAGTACAATCAGTTTTTCATCAAAAAACTCCACCTAAATCAGAACCTTCTAAGTTTAGTTCTTTACAGTTCAACTTAAATTTCAATGCTAATGCTATTAAACCTCTTAAAAAAGATGCTAAAACTGTTAAGTCTGTAAAACAAGCAGCCAAAGTTAATAATTCAGTAAAACAATCAACCAAAAATGACAAGCCTGTTCAACAAACTACCCAAACCGTTAAACCAACAAAAAAGACGGAAAAAATTGTTAAGCCCGTAAAAAAAGTTGTTCGACTCAAGGCGAGTAAAAAACTTTCTCACTTTCGGAGAGTTATTGATTCATACTATCGAGAAAAAACCTTTTATAAAAACTATGTTTTATCACCAGAAGAATTGAATAATTTTAAGTCAATCTTAGATACTTGTAAAAAGAAAAACATAACTATCAAAATATTTTTCTCACCTGTACATGCTTCTCAACTAGAAGCTATTTATACCGCTGGTTTATGGTCAGATTTTGAAGAATGGAAACGTCAAGTTATTGCCATGACTCCAGCCTGGGATTTCTCCGACTATAGCAGCATTACCACAGAACCCATCAATAATGATATGGAAAACTTTGTGGATAGCGTACATTACGATGAACAAATCGGCAATCTAATACTTAATCGTCTATATAACTATCATAAAGAAAGGGTTCCATCTAGTTTTGGTTTATTGATTACACCCAATAACATCGAATCTCACCTAGCTAAAATCCGTGCTGAACGCCAAAATTGGCTAAAAAACAACCAGGCTACAGTACAGTTCGTGCAGGATATAAAGAAGCAAATTACTTCTAAATGAGTTTGTTGTTTGTTGTTTGTTGTTTGTTGTTTGTTGGTAAAATTTACTTTATTCGTTACCCGTTTCTTCTTGTTCGAGAGTCAATTCTAACTGCTTTTCTAGGTGCTGGCGTTGAGCAACTTCTATCTGTAATTGCTCCTGTGCTTGCTTCAGTTGTTTTTGTGCTTGCCTTAGTTGTTCGCTTACTTGTAACAGTTGTATTTCTAGTTGCTCGTTTTTCCTTTGCAAGAGTTCTGTAATTTGCTGTCGCTCAATAATCTCATGGAAGACTAAGACGCTTCCAAGAATGTTACCCGTGTCACTCTTAATAGGTGCTGCACTGTCATCGATGGGAATTTCGCTGCCGTTTTTGGTAATTAAAAGAGTGTCATTTTCTAAATTTACAATTACTCCCTCTCTGAGCGCTAACACTACCGGATTTGCAACAACTTCTCGCGTTTTCTCGTTAATGGTTCGGAAAACATGGGTTAAATCATTACCCAAAACTTCTTCTTGAGTCCAGCAGGTAAGTTCTTCAGCAACAGGATTCATGAAAGTGACTAACCCTTGAGAATCTGTTGTAATTACAGCATCACCAATACTTTTGAGCGTGGTTGCCAGGAACTGCTCTCTCTCTCGCAGTTGCTCTTCCATCTGATACTTGTAGAGAGCAACTTCAATCGATGTACATAAATCTTTCGCTTCAAAAGGCTTGAGAATATAACCATATGGCTCTGTTAACTTGGCACGATTGAGAGTTTCGTCATTGGTGAAAGCCGTGAGATACACTACTGGAATTCGGAAGCGGCTGCGAATTTGTGCGGCGGCTTCAATGCCATCAACTTCCCCTTCTAATTTAATATCCATTAAAACTAGGTCGGGACGGTGTTGTTCTGCTGCTTGAATAGCTTCTTCTCCAGAAGGGACATTGGCGACTACCATATAGCCGAGTCCTGTCAATTTCCTTTGAATATTGAAAGCAACAACACCTTCATCTTCAACTATTAAAATTTTGGATCTCACTCTTGTTGACTTTGCTCCCTTTTACGGATAATTTCCGAGAAGCTGACTCGAAACTCTGTACCGTTATGGCGGTCGAGTTCCAGTGTTCCCTTAAGTTGTTTTGTTAAAATATTCACCAGTTGGAGTCCTAGTGACTTCACACTCTTGAAGTCAAAATCTATGGGCATTCCTCTTCCGTCATCCTTGACAATTAGCAAAAAATTATTACTTTCGTTAGAACGAAGTGAAATACTAATTAGCCCTTGGAGGTTGTCGAGGAAGGCATATTTTAGGGCGTTTGACACTAATTCACTTACGATCAAGCCACAAGGAATTGCTGTGTCAATATTGAGAGTAACTTGAGCGATATCTAAGTTTAGATAGATGTGGTCTTCACTAACTCCATAAGCTCGAAATAAATAACTTATCAGATTTTCCACGTATTCCGCAAAATTAACTCGGGTGAAATCTTTGGATTGATACAGTTTCTCGTGGACAAGAGCCATAGATTTGACTCGGTTCTGGCTTTCTCGGAATAGTTCCAGGGTGGCTGGCTCCTGGATGGACTCAGATTGTAAGTCCAGGAGGCTGGAAACTATCTGCAAGTTGTTTTTGACGCGATGGTGGATTTCCTGGAGTAAGATTTCTTTTTCATGTAGGGAGGCTTGAATTTGTGCGTCTGCCTGTTTGCGATCGCAAATATCCAAGCTAATCCCAATCTGATGCACTGGGTTGCCTCTTGCGTCGTAAAAGACTTGACATTTACTTTCGAGCCAGTGAATGCTCCCATCAAGCCAGATTACCCGAAATTCAATTTTGGATTCCTCCCCTGTCTCAAGAGAGCGTTGCTTAGCTTGACGGACAAGTTCGCGATCTTCTGGGTGAACCCTGGCGAGCAAGGTTTCTTGGGTAGCCTCGTAAGTATTGGGAACCAAACCATACAGTCGTTCAAGGTTATCTGAGTAAGTAATAGTTCCAGTTTGGAGGTTATGATCCCAGAAGCCCATGCAAGCCGTATCGAGAGCAAAACGCAACTGGGCTTCGCTCTGACGTAACTGCTCTTCTGCCAGCTTGCGCTCTGTAATATCAATTCCCACTAAGACAGTGAGAGCATCTTGATGGTACTTCTGAGCGGTAATTAGGTAATTTCGGGTTGAGCCATTGACTTGTGCTTCAATGACTTGGTTCTTGGTTTGGGCAGGGTTTGCGAGAAATTGTTCTATAAATTCGACAAATTCAGGGCTGTTGTTCAAAAAGCCCACGTTTTGACCGATAAAGGCGTTTGGGGATAAGTTGAGGATGTCCGCCAGATGTTGGTTAACACCCAGATATCGGCCATCGAAAGTTACCCAGGAAATACACCCAGGCACGGCATCCAAGACTGCCTGTAGTTGCTCCTTAGTCTGTTGCAGTTTCGACTCCATGGCTTCTAGAGCATTAATATCTGTAACAATTGCAAAGCTACCTTTTGCAAAAATGCTGTTTGGATAGACATCAATGAGATTCTGGATAAACTCTTGTTGGGTTTTGAGTGTCTCCTGTGCCTGCTGGCGCTCAGTGATTTCTTGCTGTAAGAGCCTATTGGTTTGGGCTAGTTCGGTAGTAAGTTTAGCTACTTGTCTTTCCAGACGTAAATCTGACTCAGACTGTTTCGGTTCGCCAATGTTTTGGATGGTAGCGATCGCATACTCAGGCAAGCCATTAGCATCACAGACAACTGACACCGAGGCATTAACCCAGACAATACAACCATCTTTTTGAACATAGCGCTTCTCCAAACTGAAGTGAGTACGTTGTCCCAAAAGCAGCTCCTGCAAAAGTTGTAAACTCTGGGCTTGGTCGTCTGGATGAGTAAACTCAGTAAAAGACCGATCCTGGAGTTCCTCGTCAGTATAGCCAAGAATTTGCTGAAAAGCCGGATTATTCTGGATAATTCTCCATTCTAGCCTAGTTTCTTTAACCATGCTTTCCTTAGGGAGGTGACCTTGGGCTTCATCGCACTGGGTAAAACCTACAAGCCGACATGGAGTAACCATCGCCATACCCGTTGGAGAAAACTCAAACATAGTCCAGAACTGCTTACCAACGTCTCTCAATGCCTCTTTCATCTGCTGGTTCTCTACAATCAGTACTTGAACAAAAGTAAACCTGAATTCAAGCAAAGCGATCGCCGACTTGACCAGAGATAAACTAGCGGTAAATCTTGAACGGTTATATCCTATGGCGGTCGAAAAATCAGTGACGGGTACACTTGCCCATGAAAAGATGACAGGTAAGGCGATGCCAAAATTACTTCCACTAGAGAATGGCGATCGCTTAACGCGCCATGAATTCGAGCGGCGTTATCAGGCATCGGGGCATATTAAGAAAGCGGAACTCATAGAAGGAGTAGTGTACGTGGCATCGCCCTTGCGCTTTGAGCCTCATGCTGAACCACACGGGCAGATTATTACTTGGTTGGGTGTTTACCATGCTGCTACTCCTGGCGTGAGGTTGGGTGACAATGCCACGGTGCGTTTGGATATGGACAACGAACCACAGCCAGATGGGTTGCTGCGATTAAATAGAAAGCATCGGGGGACAATCGCACCTCAGTGATGATGGTTATGTTGAAGGTGCTCCAGAATTAATTGTAGAAGTAGCTGCTAGTAGCGCGTCCTACGATTTGTACGACAAGTTAAGGGTTTACCGCCGAAACGGGGTACAGGAGTATATAGTCTGGCAAGTTTACGAGCAACGCCTTGATTGGTTTAGGTTGACACAGGGCGAATATGTATCTCTACAACCCGATAGTGAGGGTATTGTGCGTAGTGAGGTTTTTCCTGGCTTGTGGTTAGCGGTACCAGCATTGCTAGAGGGAACTTTGGCACAGGTGCTAGCCGTATTGCAGTCAGGATTGGCGACAGCTGAACATGCAGCGTTTGTTGAACACTTAAATGCTAATTAGTGTTCTATGGAAGTCGAAAAATCACTAACTTTCAATGGCTAACAAAACAATTGAGATATAGGCTTGGAAATTCTGAAAAATGACACTCATTCGTGTTATCGTTGCTGCTTGTAGTCGTAGTCTTCGTCGTAATCAATGGTGCCGAAGAGGTCTAATATTTTGAGACGCTTGCGACGTTGGATGTATTCACGAAGAGCTGTTTCGATCAAGGCATCAACTGTTGTCTGATCGTCGAGTGCTAGTGCCTCTTGAAGTAAAGCTTCATTTATATCGAGATGAGTAACCATAACCTATCCTGATCAACGACTTGTTAGCTTAATGTTAACGAACCTCTCCTGCTCTCTCTACTCATTTGCTGATTTCAAAGTTTTTCAACTCACATCTTGCACCATACCCTCAGAATAGAATTCTGGGGCTATAAAAACGAAGTCCGCCTGTG
>DALYIW010000180.1:7617-9554 GCA_031970155.1 Coleofasciculaceae cyanobacterium CTOTU46601
CGCCGGAAAATCAAGATTTTGGTAACCCGCGTAGGCGGGTTTTGTTTGTGTAGCTGCGGTTTCAACCGCCAGGTGCAAGATAGGAGTCAATTTACTTGGATGTCTTCTAGCTTGGTGTCAGGAATGGCTTGGATTAGCACTCGTGTGTAGTCTCGTTGAGGAGCATTGTAGATAGAGTCAGCCGGGCCAATTTCTTCAATGCGTCCTTGATTCATCACCATAATGCGATCGCTTACAAACTTCACCACACTCAAGTCATGGGAGATGAAAATATAAGTTAAGCCAAAATCTTGCTGTAAGTCTTTAAGAAGATTAAGCACCTGAGCTTGTACCGAGACATCCAAGGCCGAAACTGACTCATCACAAATGATAAATCGCGGTTCACAGGCTAAAGTCCGCGCAATGCAAATTCGCTGCCGCTGACCCCCAGAAAACTCGTGAGGCATTCGATTCATCGCGCTAGCATCGAGTCCCACTCGTTCTAGTAAGTTTATCGCTTTGTGTCTGCGCTCCTGTCGAGAACCTCCCAGATGATGAATTTCCATCGGTTCAATTAACGCTTCCCCAATACTCTGCCTCGCATCTAGAGAACCATACGGATTTTGGAAGATAATTTGCATATAGCGACGCAGGTAACGCAAGGGCTTAGCATCTAGTTCCAGTACCGAATCGCCATCAAAAATAATCTCGCCAGAAGTCGGTTCAATCAAGCGTAAGAGGCAGCGACTCAAGGTAGATTTGCCACAGCCAGATTCTCCAACCAAGCCTAAAGTTTCACCAGGATAGACCTCAAAACTGACATCATCTACGGCTTTGAAGACTTTTTTCTTGCCAAATAGCCCTTTTCGTGCATTGAATTCCTTAGTTAGGTGACGTACAGATAGCAAAGGTTGCTGCTGTTGCAGACGCTGGTGACGTTGTTCTAGTTCACTACGGCTGACTTGGGCTTGTAATGCCTCCGTTTCTTCCGGGCTATGAGTTTGGGGCACAATTTCCAATTCCCCGGCTGCATTGGTTGTAACCTGCATAAAATCAGCGACAGTTGGCAAGCGTTTCAAGCGCTGATCGGGACGAGGGCGACAGTTGAGTAATCCTTGAGTATAGGGGTGCCCAGGATTGGCAAATAAATCATAAACTCTCGCTGTCTCTACCGCTTGACCTCGGTACATTACAACCACACGGTCAGCGATTTCTGCAATTACTCCCATGTCGTGGGTAATGAAGAGAATGGACATCCCGCGATCGTCGCGTAGTTCTCGCAGCAATTGCAAAATGGTCGCTTGAATGGTTACATCTAGAGCGGTGGTTGGTTCATCGGCAATCAGAATAGCCGGGTTACCACTCAATGCCATGGCAATCATTACCCGCTGCTGTTGGCCGCCTGAGAGTTGGTGAGGATAGCGGTTCATCATGCCTCTGGAGTCGGGTAGCTTGACTTCATCAAAAAGTGCGATCGCCTTTCTGTAAGCTTCCTTATAAGACACTTGTTCATGAAGCAAAATCGCTTCCACCACCTGTTCACCACAAGTAAAAACCGGGTTAAGAGAAGTCAGAGGGTCTTGAAACACCATTGAAATCATGCCACCTCGATAAGTCCGCCTTTGTTGAGCAGAAAGCGCCAGCAGATTAACCGGGTTAGCATTAGGAATACGAGGATTGCAAAATAAAATTTCTCCTGTGACTTGAGTCGTTAAGGGAAGCAAACCAATAACAGCCAGCGACGTTACAGATTTACCAGACCCCGACTCGCCAACAATCCCTAGCGTCTCCCCAGGAGTGAGAGTGAAGGATACATCGTTGACTGCCCGTATCACCTCCGCTTTGTTGGGAAACTCGACACAGAGATGACGGACTTCAAGAATAGGATTATGCATATATAGTGAGTCTAAATGAATTGTGAAACTTGGCTGAAGTCAGGAGTCAGGAGTCAGGAGTTA
>DALYIW010000180.1:9567-17983 GCA_031970155.1 Coleofasciculaceae cyanobacterium CTOTU46601
GAGAAGACGGAAAGGCTCTTTTAAAACTGTTTTATACTGGCTATAGATACTGAATTATAAAGTTAACTCAATCCACGTTTTTAAGTAGAAAATACGATTATTGTTGGTTATTTTAAAACGAGTATTTTTCAACAAACAACCCTTCAGCAAGCTCAGGGCAAGCCAAACAACAAACAACAAACAACAAACAACACTTCTATGCCACAGCAAAATCAGTACTAGCACGTACTTCAGGAGGATGAAATGCTAGCACAATATCAGTTTTGGGAACACCAGCTTTTACCAAAGCATTAGCAATTCCTTCTTCTGTCCAGTCTTCCTCAACCCAAATTTTATTATCTTTGATGCGGACGTGAATTGTAATTCCTCGCACTCGTTGTTTTTCAGTCCAGCCTACCTGAAACCAGAGATACTGGTCGCGCTCCTCATCAAAAGCTAACAAGGTTTCCGCATTAGGTGTGGGGGGATTGGCGGCTAAACTATCATACTCAGTCAAAATAGTTTTAATCTGGGTGCGGTACTGAGCTATCTTATCCATTGGGTAATCACCTCAGTTTCAACATCTACAACGATTAAACGTATTTGATTCTGTTGTACTATCAGTCGAATTGCTTTTTGCTGAAAAAAACCAGTGTAAGTGCGATCGTTGATGGCTAAGTACAAATCAGAATCAAAAGCTGTGACAGCTAGAAAATTTCGATAGATGACATACTGACCTATAGCCTTCTCCAAATCGTGCAGGAATGATGCACTAATAAAACTTTTGACCTCAACAACAATTTTTTGTCCTTCTCGCTCTGCTAAAAGAGGGCGTTCCGCCGCTAGGTCTGCAAAAAGCTTGATTTCTTCATATTTAATTGTGTATGGGTCAGCTGTAATTGTCCATCCATCCTTAATCAAGGCATTTTTTACGGCTTCGTGAATGATATCTTTCGATGGCATTTGAAATTACGTAGATGCCAAGAAGGCTGTCGTCAGACATCCTCTCTCGACTCCCGACTCCTGACTTTTAGGTGAGAACTCAGTTTTAAAAACTTCATAATATAACAGTGGACTGGGCAATATTTCGCATACTCTCAAAAACGTAGGCACTCCTTGCGCTCAAGCATTGTGGCCTCCTAAAAAATTACTCAAGTAGTTGACTTTTCTCATGCAAGTTTTTCCAGATACTGCTCAAACAACACCAGCCTCGTCAGTAGAGACGATCGCATTGGACGTTACAGGCATGAAATGTGCAGGCTGCGTCAGCGTTGTGGAACGACAACTGGGCGAACATCCAGGCGTTGTTTCTGCCCGTGTCAATCTCGTCACTGAAGTGGCTGTTGTTGAATGCGAAACAGGTACGGTTGACCCTGACGTGCTAGCCAACAAATTGACCGCTAAGGGGTTTCCTTCTCAACCCCGTTTTGCTCAAACAGGTCAAACGCCTGCTACCCAAGGTACCCTAACACCAGCCCAGCGCCACGAACGACAAGCCAAGGAACAAGTAAAACAACTAACAATTGCTAGTATCCTAATCTTCCTCTCGATCATCGGGCATGTCGGTCAGTGGGTGGGCGCACCTCTGCTGCCAGTGTTGAGCAATATCTGGTTCCACTGGGGGCTAGCTACCGTGGCCTTGCTAGGCCCAGGTCGTTCTATTTTGGTAGATGGTTGGCGCGGTTGGTGGCATCAAGCACCAAACATGAACACCTTGATTGCACTGGGCACGTTGACGGCGTACGTCACTAGCTGTGTAGCGTTGCTGTTTCCTCAACTTGGATGGGAGTGCTTCTTTGACGAACCCGTAATGTTGTTAGGCTTTATCCTCTTGGGTCGAACCCTTGAGCAACGGGCACGGCGTCAGGCTTCAGCGGCATATGAGTCATTGTTAGCCCTACAGCCGCAGGTAGCGCGTTTGATTGGGAAATCGGTACCAGGGGTAGCTGAACAACCAGGAATTGAAATTCCTGTTGAACAGGTCCGTGTCGGTGAGTGGTTACGAGTATTGCCCGGAGAGAAGATTCCGGTAGACGGCGAAGTCGTGGCGGGTCAGTCATCGGTTGATGAATCGATGTTGACAGGAGAGCCAATACCTGTATTGAAGCAACCGGGTGATGTGGTTACGGCGGGTACCTTGAATCAGTCGGGAGCGATCGCCATCAAAGCCACTCGCACAGGCACAGATACAACGCTGGCGAAGATCGTAGCACTGGTTGAGGAAGCCCAAACTCGTAAGGCACCTGTCCAACAGCTGGCAGATACGGTGGCTGGGTACTTTACTTATGGGGTACTGGCGATCGCTTCCTTGACGTTCCTCTTTTGGTACGTGGCTGGCACCAAAATTTGGCCGGATGTTTTGTTGCCGCCGATGACTGACCACATGGGGCACATGATGGTTCAGATGGTTCATCCGACTTCTCCCTTACTCTTAAGCTTGAAATTAGCGATCGCTGTTTTAGTCATCGCCTGCCCCTGTGCCCTTGGTCTAGCCACCCCCACAGCGATTTTGGTAGGTACTAGCATTGGTGCAGAACGCGGATTATTAATTAAAGGTGGCGATGTTTTGCAGCGCGTCCATCAGCTGGATACCCTAGTTTTTGACAAGACAGGCACTCTCACCAGTGGTCACCCTACCATTACTGATTGCATATCGCTTGGGGAATCAGGAAACCAGCAGCAGGAGAACACAGAAGAAGTTCTCAACTCACAACTTCTGCAATGGGCCGCCGCCGCAGAAAGTGGCACCTCTCATCACTTAGCGTCAGCAATTTGTACCGCCGCCCACCAGCAGCAGCTACCCATTTTAGAAGCCCAAGATTTTTACACGGAACCGGGACTAGGGATATCGGCGCTGGTGGAAAATAGACGGGTGTTTTTAGGAAATGCTGACTGGTTGAGTAAGCAAGGGGTGACGATTAGCGACGCTGCCCAGCATCAAGTACAGGCATTGGCAGATGCGGGAAAAACAGTGGTTTATGTGGCTGTAGATGGTGTTCTGGCAGGAGCGATCGCTGCATTTGATGTCCCTAGACCTGATGCCAAAGAAACAGTAAGACGCCTCAAACAGAAGGGTTTCCGAGTGATGCTGCTAACGGGTGACCAATTTAACTCAGCGGCTGTTGTTGCCAAACAGCTTTCAATTGATCCCAGCGATGTCATTGCAGGGGTTCTTCCGGATGGTAAGGCAGATGCGATCGCTCAGCTACAAGTTCAAGGCCATTGTGTAGGAATGGTTGGAGATGGGATCAATGACAGCCCAGCTTTGGCACAGGCAGATGTGGGAATTTCTCTGCACGCAGGCACCGATGTTGCTAGAGAAACCGCAGGAATTATTCTGATGCGCCACTTTGGAGCAAGTGCAACAGATGTTCGGTTGCTCGATGTCGTCGAGTCTATTGAACTTTCACGCGCCACCTTTAACAAAATTCGTCAGAATCTTTTCTGGGCCTTTGCTTACAACGCATTAGGGATTCCTGCCGCCTGTGGTGTGCTGCTACCAGGATTTGGCATTCTCCTGAGTCCTGCTGCCGCAGGCGCTCTAATGGCTTTCAGCTCTGTTAGTGTTGTGACTAACTCGCTTTTACTACGTCGCGCCTTCAAGGCTTAGAAGACAACTTAAAGGAAATAGTAAACCGCTCCAATTCCTTTCTCAATGCCAATTGCTCAACCTTGTACAGGTAAGCCTGGAGACACTGACATCCAACTGGATGGTCATGCAGTAGTTCTCGTGTCTAATTGTCTCAAAACCCGCCCTACTCTGACTGACCGCTGAATCGATATGCCACAATAGATGATGAAAAATTCTCAAGCGTCGGCACAATTCAAGGCAACCAGATGTTTTTTCTCCCTTTCTAGATTCAAGTCAAGTTGTAACATTGGAGTTTATCCGAGCAGATCTACAAGAGTCTATGATTATTATTAAGGGGATGCCCGGTGGAAGATAGAGAACTAGGGAACTTAGCCTTAGAGTCAAGGAAAACTGGTTGAGAAGTGTGCCAAGGTGAGTAACCAAGAGCGTTTTTCCGAACTAATTGCACTCTTTATCAGGATTTTTCGATGGCCGGACCATTAAAGCCCAACCATTTATTGATTATTGAAGACGAAAAGGGACGAAAAGAATTTCCCTTGGAGGAGGCTGTGTATTCCATCGGCAGAGATCCCAAGTCGGATATTCGCTTGTTTTCACAGTTTGTTTCTCGCCGACATGCCACATTGGTGCGACGACATCGAGAGGACGGAAGCCCCTATTACCGGATTGTCGATGGCAATCTCAAAGGCAAGCCCAGTGCTAACGGACTATTAATTAATGGTAAGAAACTCCAAGCCCACGATCTTCAAGATGAAGACGAGGTGGTTTTTGGTCCTCAAGTTAGTGCGAAATATTACCTGCTAAAAACCGATCCCCATCCAACTGGGCCACCCGATGAATTTGACATTACCCTAATTAGCCCTGGCATGATGGTTGGAGACCCAGAAGAATGGAGTTCTTAGGAAGACACTGGTGCTTGGATATAAGGAAAATTCCGTGAAAGTGTCAACCAGCTACACTTTCCACAAGTTGCCAGTGACGATTTTCAATGACTGCCTCTTGAACCATATCGAACATCTGGCGGCAGTGGTTGTCAACCTGGAGAGGCAACTCTTCGTTTTTGATCACAAAATTCATCCGCACTTCTTGAGCAGTGGCCGTTGATTTGTCAATCAACACTTCAACCGTCACTAGCTTGGCAAAGGCGATACGACCTGGAATCTCCCTTGCCATCAGGTAGTCCCCAGTGTCGTAGATAATATCGAAGTTGCAGGATTGCAAAACATCAATCAGTGACTCCTGAAGATGATCGAGGGAAACTGCAACTGTAAAGGAGCAAGTGTATCGAGCCATATAAAACCCTGGGCGTCAGATAGCTAGACCCTCCTATCATATCGAACCTCTGTTGAGGGTCATAACAGGGGGCAAACAGGACAAGCCGATGTTTAACTAATATCAGCTACCAGCATCTTAACGGTTTATCCGGATAAAGGTTTATTCATGCCTACTCTATCTAGAAAATAGGGAGTCGGGAGTCGGGAGTCGGGAGTCGGGAGTCGGGAGTCGGGAATAAGGGAGCACAGGAGGAAAATTTTCGTTCCTTCGTTGTGTGTGGCAGTACATAGGTGTATCTGTTGGATATGTTCAAATGGCTGTTGGAAAACTTAAATAAATGTTAAAAAAACGGTGTGGATGATAATGGAGCTGGGTAAAGCCCGGATTGGGGAATGCACGGGTTACTGATCGTGTTTGAAGGAGTCGAAGGTAGCGGCAAAACCACCCAAATGCAGCGCTGCTTAGACTGGCTTCAAGGAAGTGGTTTAAGGTTTTGTGTAAGTGAGCATGGCGAAAAAACTTCAGTAGTAGTTACCAGAGAACCAGGCGGAACACTTTTAGGCGTGGGCTTGCGCCAACTGTTACTGGAGGGACATTCCTTGACAATTCAAGATCGGGCAGAACTTTTAATGTATGCAGCTGATCGGGCACAGCACGTTGAGGAAGTTCTGAAACCCCAGCTAGAATTAGGGGCTATTATTTTGTGCGATCGCTACACAGACTCTACAATTGCCTACCAAGGTTACGGGCGCGGACTTGACCTGAACTTAATACAGCAGCTGAACCAAATTGCTACTAACGGACTGGAAAGCCATTTGACACTGTGGCTGGATATTGATGTCGAAACGGGGTTAAAACGAGCAAAACAGCGAGGAACAGCTGATCGAATCGAGCAAGCTGATTTAGAATTTCATCGACGAGTACAGCAAGGATTTGTTCAGTTAGCAGAGTTGTATCCTCAGCGAATTGTGAGAATTGATGCCAGCAAGAGCCAGGAAGAGGTACATTTAGCAATTCAGGAGATTTTGAGTCAAAGGTTGAAGGCATGGTTTCAGACGCTTTCGCAGGGCTTGTAGGGCAAGATCAGGCGATCGCATTATTGAAAGGTGCGATCGCCTCTAACCGTATTGCCCCCGCCTATCTTTTTGCTGGCCCTTCCGGTATCGGCAGGAGTCTAGGGGCACGAGCATTCATTGAACTGTTATTTTGTACAGATATCCCCTCAGATAAGCAAGCATTAGTACAAAAACGTCTGCGTCAGGGTAACCATCCAGATGTCCTATGGGTAGAGCCAACTTACCTCCATAACGGTACCCGATTGTCGGCTACAGAAGCCGCCAAACAAGGCCTGAGTCGCAAAGCACCTCCTCAAATTCGTTTAGAACAAATTCGGGAAATTGCCCAGTTTTTAAGTCGTTCTGCTTTAGAGGTATCACGAAAAGTAGTAGTGTTAGACCAGGCAGAAACGATGGCAGAAGCAGCGGCTAATGGCTTGCTCAAGACGTTGGAAGAACCAGGACGAGCAACATTAATTTTAATTGCACCTAGCACTGAATCTTTGTTGCCCACGTTGGTTTCTCGCTGTCAGCGAATACCCTTCTATCGACTGGCGCAGGAAAATATGGAAGCTGTGTTACGCCAGAAGGGTCATGAAGAGATTCTCAAAGAATCGTCAATATTAGCCATTGCACAAGGGAGTCCCGGAGAAGCGATCGCAGCCTTTCTTGCTCTTCAATCTATCCCAGATGAGTTACTCGTCAAACTCAAAAAACTCCCCAATTCACCTCGAAAAGCTCTGGAATTAGCCAAGGAAATCGACAAAACTCTAGATACACAGGCTCAGTTGTGGTTACTGGATTATTTACAGCACTGCTACTGGCAACACCAGCATCTTCCCAGCATTATCGAACATCTAGAGAAAGCCCGAAAATACCTTCTCAGCTACGCCCAACCGCGATTGGTTTGGGAAGTAACGTTATTAGAGTTAAGTCAGTAGTGTAAGTATCTTGCTCATTCTACAGATTTACTGCTAACGAGATACCGTCCTCAGATTTACCCTTCTTTAGATAGACGAGCCTGAAAAGTAACAGAGTTAGCTTTTTAAGGAGAAGCTTCGAGAATACGTCTTTAAATATCTAACTGACGTGGTTTCTTGATGTTCAAATCTTTTTGAACAGTCAAGATTAGTGCAAATTTTACAAAATTGCTTCAAAGCTTAGAAAAATTTCAGCCTTATATTCAGGATGTAGTCATGAGTGTGCAGAATCCGAAAAACTCAATCGAAAAGCTTATTAGTTTGATCGGCGTTGCTGGTGTTAGTGTTTTACTCGGTTTTCCAGCGTTAGCCTTTACTAATTCCAACTCTAGAAACTTTAATGAATCTGCTAATAATTCTACTTATCGCGCTGACTTTACTGGCAGAAGCAGACAATTAATAGCTCAGAATCCAGGGGTTACTATCCAACAATATCCAGGAGGTACTATCCAACAGAATCCAGCAGGTACTAATCAACCGAATCCGGGGGTTACTATTCAACAATATCCAGGAGGTACTATCCAACAGAATCCAGCAGGTACTATCCAACAAAATCCAGCAGGTACTAACCAACAGAACCCAGCAGGTACTATTCAACAAAATCCAGCAGGTACTAACCAACAGAACCCAGCAGCGACGGGTACTAACCAACAGAACCCAGCAGCGACGGGTACTAACCAACAGAATCCAGCAGCGACTGGTACTAACCAACAGAATCCAGCAGCGACTGGTACTAACCAAATAAATGGTCAGCAGAACGCCTTTACTCGAAACATGAATGCAGGGTACACTGCTACTCAGAAAAGAGACTACCAAAATGCTTTGAATTACTTTCAAAGAGCACTTCAGTTACGTCCCAATAATCCTTATGCAGTTCGAGCTGTTCAGAATGTACAAGGTTATCTGCGACGTAGCAACAACACAACACAAAGTAATCAGGGCAATCGTTAGTCAAAATCTCAGTTTTCTCTAAAAAGTAGGACTTCCGCAAATTTCTCATTACGAACCGCCATTTGTAGGGGTGAACGGCCGCTCACCCTTACTATATTTGGTCAGGACTTACGCAAATTGCTGATTTAAACGCTACTGCTAGTAGTAGTAGGGTGGGCACTGCCCACCCCACATGTAGAGGTTCTGCCTAAGTCCTGTTGGTGTCCGTTCGTAAGTCCTGAAAAGCAGAGACGTTCCGGTGGAACGTCTCTACAACTAGAAAGAAAAAAGGTTTGTAAAAGTAGATTTGTTATGAGTGTAACTTAGTAGAAAAATGTCCTCTGGGTTTTTGCCAAGAGAACATCATTAGTATGGTTTAAGGTGCAACCCATGAAACTCATGTTTGCTTACCTATATAAAGCCTAGAAAGCAAATATGACGGCTTGATGACAATTTTATGACAATTTGATGGCAATGTTGGAAGGTCGCAGGTACAGCAACCACCAAGCATAGTACGACAGTAGCAACGCGATCGCTGCTTAAACCTGAGTAAAAAAGGATGAGGGATGAGGGATGAGGGATGAGGGATGAGGGATGAGGGATGA
>DALYIW010000181.1:0-17922 GCA_031970155.1 Coleofasciculaceae cyanobacterium CTOTU46601
GGGAGCAGGGGGAGCAGGGGGAGCAGGGGGAGATCAAGATTTAATTTCTTCTCTGCTTTCCCCATCTTTGTGCCATTCGGTTAAACGATGAGGTGCCATACCCCTCATCCCGTCTTGTATAGGTCAAGCCTAAATTTTGAAGTTTAGGTTAAGCATAGAGGGTTGTTGGCGCTACTGAACATAGCCAACAAAAAGAATCCAACCTATTCAGGTATGGGTAGTACCGAAAATCTAAAATTGATATTAAATTGTAAGGAAGCTCATACCTCCCGGCAACATCCCGTCAATCCCAGTTGTTTAAGCATTACCTGTTTGTCCTTAGTGCTAACACCAAACTACATGCAGGCCGCTCCTGAAAAGTCCGCTGATTCGGAAGGCGCATTACAGCTACTGCTGTTTGTCGATGAACGTCTCAGTTCCCGGAAACATATCCAGCGAATCCGCAACTATCTTAAAACCTTGAGGATAGACTATCCGTTTGAACTCATGGTTGTGGATGTTGGGGAACAGCCTTATCTGGCGGAACACTTTAAACTGGTGGCTACCCCAGCTCTGATTAAAATTCATCCGAAACCAAGACAGATTCTGGCTGGTAGTAATTTGGTGGCACAGCTGAAGAACTGGTGGCCTCGATGGCAACGAGCTATAGAGGAACAACAGGCAACACTTTCTAAAGAGATTCCGTTATCATCAGCTCTCAACTCCTCTACTTCAACTGGGATACCGCAATCGACAACGAGTTCCATGGCTTCTTCGGTGGAAATGATTCGACTGTCTGACGAAATTTTCCGCCTCAAACAAGAAAAAGAAGAATTGCTCGAACAACTGCGCTTCAAAGACCAAATCATGTCAATGTTGGCTCATGACTTGCGTAATCCTTTGACAGCGACCTCAATTGCTGTGGAAACTCTAGAATTAGACCTACAACCGCACAAGAATAGTTGTGAGTCGGGGTTGAAACCAGCATTAAAGGCGAGGCTATTTAAGCAAGCTCGGAGTCAATTACGTACTATGGATCGGATGATTACCGATCTCTTGCAAGGTGCGAAGGGAAACAGTACCGAATTCAACATCCGCCCTCAGAAGCTGCTCATGGGGACACTGTGCCAAGATGTCTTGGTTCAGATGAAGGAGCAGTTTCAGCTCAAATCTCAGCAGGTGATAACAGACTTACCTCAAGACTTGCCCTATGTCTATGCTGATGAAGAATTAGTACGTCAGGTGATTGTGAACCTTCTAGATAATGCTAATAAGTACACACCGCTAGGCGGCGAAATTCAAATTTCAATTCTTCATCGCACAACGCAGAAAATTCAAGTCAGTATTTGCGACAATGGCCCTGGTATACCAGAAGAAGATCGCGATCGCATTTTTGAAGGTCACTTCCGGCTCAAGCGAGACGAAGCTAAATCAGGCTATGGGCTGGGTTTATCGTTATGTCAAAGAATTATTCGTACCCATTATGGTCGCATTTGGGTAGATACATCTCCCCAAGGGGGTAGCTGTTTTCACTTCACTTTACCGATTTATCGATAGAGAGTTTTGAATTTTGAGTAACCAGAAATTCTGAATTGAGAACTTAGATATCAGAACTTTCTTGCCGCAGAGCAGTAATAATCTGGGTATTAGCTTTCGGAAAAGGAAACTGGTCAATTTCATCTAAAGTCACCCAGCGGATTTCATCAGATTCAATCGGTTGAGGAACTCCTGTAAGGTGACGGCAGTGATGTACGGTAAGGGTAACGCGAAAATGGCTATAAGCGTGATCGATGGTAATTAAGCGATCGCCCACTTCAATCTCAATGCCCAATTCTTCCCTAATTTCCCGTCTAATACATTCCTCAACCGTTTCACCCAGTTCAATTTTGCCGCCCGGAAACTCCCACAAACCACCTAGTAACCCTTCCGGACGACGGCGGTCAATCAAAATTTGTCTTTGCTCATTCCAGATTACGGCAACACCAATAGTCTTATGGGGTAGAGGGGCAGATGTTTCACGCATGGGTAGCTGGGATTGAATACCTAAATTGTAAGCTTGGCAATGAGACGTCCAGGGACAACTACTGCAATCCGGTCTTTTAGGAGTGCAGACAGTAGCTCCTAAATCCATAAGTGCTTGATTAAACTCTCTGGGATGTTCTTGCTCAAGGAGGTCTTCTGAGAGCTGCCAGAGCTGTTTAGTGGCTTTTGTCGGTGGCACGGGTAAAGCAATCAGTCGTGCCAGAACTCGCTTTACATTCCCATCTAAAATTGCCACTGGCTGATTAAATGCGGCGCTGAGAATACCACCAGCTGTTGTTCTACCAATCCCCGGTAAAGCTAACACATCTTGCAGTTGTGTAGGGAAAACACCACAATGATGCTGCATAATCTCTTGAGCTGCTCGATGTAAGTTACGAGCGCGGGTATAGTACCCAAGTCCTTCCCACACTTTAAGTACTTGCTGCAAGTCAGCACAGGCTAACTGTTCTATCGTGGGGAACTGCGTTAACCAGCGCTGATAGTAAGGAATTACCGTCTTCACCTGGGTTTGTTGAAGCATAATCTCTGATACCCAGATGGCATATGGGTCACGGCTGTGTCGCCAAGGCAAGTCTCGACTGGCATTGGCATACCACTGTAGAAGCGATCGCTTAAGGCTATCGAGTTCCTTATATAAGGAACCCAACGCAATATTAACCTCTTGCCAAGAAATTTGCCTGTGCTCCTCAATCGTCAAAATCGGCAGACTCAGTTGCTGAGCTGCCGATATTTGATGTTGTTTCAATTACTTTCTGCCCTCAGAAGATTGATTAACCTTAAAAATCTACGTTTGATTTATTGATCTATATCTGACGGATGCGATTGGACGGATTGAAAAGACTTTTCAAAAACCATGCGCTGTTCAGCGTTACGCAGAAAATATCCACTAATCATGGCTGAAGCTAACAGACGCCCTAAATTCTCACGGCTTGTATTTATAGTTACATTGAAGTGTTCTGAAGGTAGATTTCCCAGCATTCCCACAATATTGCGTTCCATTACCTGAAACACTTCAGGAGACATCGGTTTAGACAAATGGGTGATTGTCTCCGGACTCATAGACTGGACATACTCCCACAGCAAGTTGGTGTTAGTATCGCTTTCAAAGAATTCAGGGACATTATTGGATGTATTGTTCACCTTTTACCTCCTGGTGATAGCTTACTCCCAACTTTTCTCTTAGGGAGGAGCTACTTGTACATGTTTATGTCTGTGTGATTTGTCTATGTAAACTAATTTAACAACTCAGTGCCGATAACTCAGTAGGTGGAACCGAACCAGCGATATCGGATTTTCTCACCTGTTGGAGTTGAACCTTAGAAGGTTGCAGGTTCAAAGGTCAGGACTTACGCAAATTTCTTATTACGAACCACTGTCTGTAGGGGCGTATAGCTATACGCCCCTACCCAATGTCGTATCTGTGAGTAATTCCTGCGTTTAACTGGCTGCTATGTATTCACGCATATCAGCTTTACGCTTGCGAAGCTTGGAGAGGGCTTCCCGTTCGATTTGTCGCACTCGTTCACGGCTGATGTTGAGGCGATCGCCAATTTTAGCTAGAGTCATGGGTTGCCCATCTGCCAAACCAAAACGTAGCGCCAATACTTCCCGTTGCTGAGGTGTCAAATCCGCCATCAGCTTCTCTAGGTCAACTTGCATCGCTGACTGAGTTACAAAGTCTTCGGGCGAAGGCCCAGTGTCTTCCAGTAGCTCTACCAGTTCAGTATCCTGGTTATCTCCCACTCGCAGATCTAAAGATAGAGGTTGACGTGCTCGTTCTAGGTACTCCCGCACCTGCTTCGGTGTCAACTCCAACTCAACTGCCAACTCCGAAACTGTTGCTGCTCGCCCTAGGTGTTGTGCTAGTTGGCGCTGAGCTTTTTTAATTTTGTTGAGCTTCTCGGTGATATGGATAGGAAGGCGAATGGTGCGTCCTTTTTCTGCGATCGCACGAGTAATTGCCTGCCGAATCCACCAGTAGGCATACGTAGAAAAACGATAGCCCTTAGTGGGGTCAAATTTCTCTACACCTCGCTGCATTCCAATCGTGCCTTCCTGAATCAAGTCCAGCAAGTCCACATTGCGCTTAATGTACTTCTTCGCCACTGAAACCACCAGCCGCAAATTCGCTTCCACCATTTTGCGCTTTGCTGTTTCACCCGCAGCGATGCAATTTTGTAATTCATCTTCCGACAGTGAACACGAACCCGCCCATTCGCCAAGCGTTGGCTGACGTCCCAGTTCTTCCCACAGGGACTCTTGAACTTCCTGTAAAGCACTTAGCCGTTGTACTTGCTTGCCATAAAGGATTTCTTGCTCATGAGTCAGCAGTGGTACGCGGCCAATTTCTCGCAGGTAGGTACGGACTAAATCTGTAGAGGTTTCAGCTGTTTTCATAGCGATCGACGATCTAGTTATGAATGAATAGTGTTCAAGCAAACATGCTGGTTTTCATGCCTGGATTACCGAATGATTCGGGAGTTTATGGTCTATAGTTTTATGAGAGCGACCTTAATTTATGTTTCAATGACCACAGACGGATTGGCTGAGAGTAGATAAAGAGGCTTTATAACCAGCGTAAATCGACCGAAACAAATAAGCTGCCAGTAATGATACCAAAGCCGCCGCAGTCTTTAGAACCATTATCGTCATAAAACTTTTTGGGTAAAGGACTGTGTTGTTAAATATTGTAACATTTATTAAAATCTATAGCTCAAAGCTAAACAGAGAATTTGGTATCGCTTCTAACAGTACCTAGGTAGATATGAGCTTACCCAGGGAATGCCTGAATAATTGCATCCTGGAAAACAAAATGAGAAAAACGTGAACAGCCCCTGAGCATCGTAACATCTTAGCGTTGAGAGCTTCAAAGCCCTCCAGGAGGGTATTGTCCAGAGAACTGGTATGCTAGTGCCTAAATGCTGACTGTTGAGATATAAGAGCATTGTAGGTAGACAAAACTGCCTACATCTGGTAGAGCAATATACTTATCCCAAATTCATGCCCCAAACCGTCTGGATTGCAAGACACGGAAATCGCCTCGATTTTGTAAACCCTGAATGGTTTAACACCGCCGAACGCCCTTACGATCCACCGTTGTCCGAAGATGGTCTTATACAAGCCAAACAACTGGGACAACGCCTAGTAGGGGAAGGCATCAAGCATATATTTGCTTCACCCTTTTTGCGAGCTGTGCAGACGGCTAACCAGGTAGCGGAAGCCCTTGATTTGCCCATCAAGCTTGAGTTTGGGCTGTGTGAATGGCTTAATCCTGCGTGGATGAAAACTGATCCAGAACGACTACCGATGGAAATGTTGCTTGTTCAGTTTCCTAGAATTGATTCTAGTTATACTTCTTGCCTGATTCCCAAGTATCCGGAAACCAGCGAGGTGGTAGTTGAACGCACAGCTGAAACAGCACGTCAGCTGACGGCTAAATTTTCAGAAGATATGCTGTTGGTAGGTCACGGAGCGTCAGTTGTTGGTACCACACACGGGTTAGTTGGTGGAACCCCTGAAGTTAATGCAGCCCTTTGCTGCTTAGTTAAACTGGTGCGCCAAGAGCAAAGATGGGTGATGGAACTCAAGGGAGATATCTCTCATCTGAGTCAAACTGAGGAGGTCATCCGCTTTAATTAAGGGAGAGTTTGAGGCTTAAGTCCGCATAGATTAAGCTATTGAAGCATTTGGCGTTGCATATTTACCAGTTGGCTTTTTGTCAGGAGTCAGGAGTCAGAAGTCAGAAGTCAGGAGTCAGTGGCAATGGACAATTAACCACTAACCAATGACAAAAAACCAGAGTTTAGGTTGTGCGGATTAAATGCACCGCAACTTGCTAAACCTTCCTTATGGGGACTTGACGAAAATCTTTGACCTGTCAGAATTCCTGTGATCGTAATAGTAGCTAAGAGTGAGCCAACAGATATGACAATAGTACTGGCAGGAGATATCGGCGGCACCAAAACAATTTTGAGACTGGTGGAGGAGTCGGGTGGGGCATCTTGGCAAACTCTGTATGAAGAACTTTATTCCAGCCGCAATTTTCCAGATTTAGTGCCGATAGTGCAACGGTTTTTGTTGGCAGCAGGGCAACAGCTGAGTAAGGCACTCAAGCCGCAGAAAGCTTGTTTTGCGATCGCAGGCCCTGTCGTCAACGACACTTGTGTACTGACCAATCTAGCTTGGTTTCTAGACGCTAGACGCTTGGAGAGTGAACTCGACATCTCCAAAGTTAGCCTGATCAATGATTTTGCTGCGGTTGGTTAC
Source organism: Coleofasciculaceae cyanobacterium CTOTU46601 (assembly GCA_031970155.1). Lineage (GTDB taxonomy): Bacteria > Cyanobacteriota > Cyanobacteriia > Cyanobacteriales > Coleofasciculaceae > DALYIW01. The sequence continues at coordinate 6,289 of DALYIW010000181.1, forward strand.
GGTATTCTTGGCTTAGAAACTCAAGACTTGTACACCTTGAAACCAGCAACACCTCAACCGGATGCTCCTATTGGTGTAATTGGTGCTGGTACTGGTTTGGGAGAATGCTTTCTTGTTCAGCAGACAGAGGGTTATCACGTCTTTCCTTCAGAAGGTGGACACACAGACTTCGCTCCCCGTAACGAGTTAGAATTCCAGCTACTGCAATACTTGCGAGAGAAATATAATATCCAGCGTATTTCTGTTGAGCGAGTTGTTTCGGGTCTTGGGATAGTTGCGATTTACCAGTTTCTCAGAGATCGACAAATTGCTCAAGAATCACCCGAGATGGAGCAAATTATCAGAACTTGGGAACAGGAAACTGGGCGTACTGAAAAAAGTGTAGACCCAGCGGCGGCGATCGCAAAAGCTGCCTTAGAAAAGCGCGATCGCCTTTCTGAACAGACTATGCAAATGTTTGTAGAAGCCTACGGTACCGAGGCTGGTAATCTTGCCCTCAAACTCTTGCCCTATGGAGGTCTTTATGTTGCCGGAGGAATTGCTGCCAAAATTCTACCATTGATTAAAGAAGGGAGCTTTCTGCGAGCATTTGGTGAAAAAGGTCGGGTGAGTCCTTTACTAGAAAAAGTTCCAGTCAACATCGTCTTGAACCCTCAAGTAGGGCTAATTGGTGCTGCGATTTGTGCATCCAAAATTTAACAAAGAAGGGAGTAGGGAGTAGGGAGTAGGGAGTAGGGAGTAAGGAGGAAATAATTACAGAAAAACTTTAGTTTTAGGAATAAAATTACCTGCTTTTACAGCAGCAGGACTTACGCAAATTGCTGATTTAAACGCTACTGCTAGTAGTAGGGTGGGCAGTGCCCACCTTACATGTAGATGTTCTGCGTCAGTCCTGAGCAGAATCAAGGCGTCAGGATTCAGGAGTCAGAATTCAGAAGTAAAACGGACTTTCTACTTAGTTTTGATTCTTAGTTTGTGTACTTCACGCCTGTTGAAGCCCTCTGTAAAAAGAACTGTGTGGAGAGGCTCATTAGGTGCTGACATACTGTTAGCTTCTGAATCTTGAGTCTCAGCCATTAGTAGGGCTAGATTCCCACTCCCGTTCGGCTGAGCGCTCACAGTCGTTGCCTACTCCCTACTCACTACTCCCTCTGAATCTTCATCTTCTTCAAAATTAACTTTCTCGTAAATTTCACTCAAATTAATTTGAAACTCGATTGAGCTTAATTCTAGAACCGCATTTTCAGATTCATGCTCACTTAATAACCATTTTCCATCAAGGGTTTTGGTATGTTGCATGACATGATATCGATGCTGGTCAATCAATATATATTCCTTAAACTCAGGAATTGACCGATAGTATAGAAACTTATCTCCTTGGTCGTAGTTTTTAGTAGATTTTGATAAGACCTCAACAATCAACAAGGGATTCATCACGGTAGTTGTACCCGTTCCTGTATAGAGGGGTTCTCCCTGGATTACCATCACATCAGGATAGGTGTACTGACGATAACGAGGTATCCACAAACGTACATCACCGATATACACGCGATAATTCTGTTTTCTGAGGGCAAACTTTATGTGAGCATAAAAGTTGCCAGCAATTTCGTTGTGATTGGTTGTTCCACCTGTCATCGGTACAATTTCCCCATCTCGGTATTCACTTTTATAGTCAGCAGCCTCCTCTAGTTCTAGATATTCTTCTGGTGTATAGTGGCGTTTCCGAGTTTGTAGTTGCATACTCTCCTCCTGCTTGATTCATCGCTAATATTTTCTCTTATGCCAATAGTTCATTAACTGGTACGTTGAAACCTGGCAGAACAGTTTGAGTGGTAACCACATCACAAGGATTAAATAACAACCATCGTTGTTGAGCATTAATCAAAACTAACTGACTTTCAGGAAATAACAGCCACACTTCTTGACAACCCGATTGTAAATATTCTCTAGCTTTAGCAAACAATTCTTCAGCACTGTCCTCTGGGGATGCTACTTCTGCAATGAGTAGAAAACTCTGAGGTAGTACGGTAAAATCGCCAAATTGCGTGACGAATTCTGGTGTTAGGTAAGAAATGTCGGGACGACGCGATCGCCCAACAGTACGACAAGCCGCTTCGGTGTAAACTTCTCCTCCTTGACTGCTGTCATCCTTGTAGTTTCCCCAATACCGAGCCAGTCTAGCTTGAACCCGACTGTGCTTTGCTGTCCTTCCTTGTTTCTCCACCACTTGCCCATCTACCCACTCCGTATTATCAGGTGGATGAAGTAGATATTCTTCCAGCGATAAGATTTCTGATGGATTTAAAACAACTGTGGAAGTTACCATTGCTACTGATTCTCCTTTGCAGCACTTACTATGTCGGGACATTAGGAATTTGCTAAAGAGGAATCGCTCTTTCTTCCAACGACTCATCCTTTTGTTAAATCTCAACTGCCCCCAGAGTTTTCAACACGGCTTTTTGGGCTTGGCACTGCTCTAACTTGGCAAGTTCTTCGACACGTCCATAGAAAACGGACACATCCACCGCCTCTCCCCAATCTTGGCGTAATGTAGCGTCCTGCAAAGACGGCTGTGTAGGCATTCCAGCTTCAGGTTTGCCAAGATGAGGGGAGGCAATTAAATTGTTTTGAGTCGGCTTAGTGTCTTGTACCAGTTGAATCGCTGACTGCTTCTCGCGTCGCTTTTCTACGTAGTCCAGCACTTGCACTGAGCCAGCAATGATACCGATGATGCCCCCAATAATGGTGATGACTGTTATGGGGTCCATGTTTCTAATGACTTAGGGACTAAAGTATTAGACTGAATCCTAACACTTCGCCAAATTGGAGACAGTACCCGTCTCTGATACTGCGTTAGCTCGTGCGAGTCGAAGGAATCCTGTTAGGGTTACCGCTCACGCGCACCCCGATATTTTCGGAAAATTTTACAGCGACAATAACACAATAGGAAATAGACCTGTGAGGTCATAGAGACACCACAAGTCTATTAAATACTGGTAAACATTCAGAAAGTTAGCCGTCGTCCAGCTGTAAGTTATTCCTGCAGCTACAGGATTTGCTTAACTAACAGTTGCGGGTTGTCCTTTTTGCGCTGTGACAGCTGAGATGATGGTGTCTGCAACAGCCTCTTGAATTCCACGATCAAGCTCACTGGTGAACCCAACACAAGAACAATTGATTTCGCCCAAAACGTACTTATCGTTTCCGTTTTCATCCCAATCGAGCATAAAATCAGCTGTCCAGATCAACGGCATTCCATATCCGCCTAATTTTTCCAGAACAGTGGGAAGCTTGCCAAGGAACATATCTACGAGACTTTGCCATTTGCTGGGGTCGTCGTAGGTATATTTAGCGCCAGAGAACAAGGTTGCAGAGAATGCGTCTGCCGATTCTTGGGGTTTTTTGTGCACCACGAAGATTGGCTTGTCACCAATCATCAAAATGCGAATTTCACCCTCTTTAATGCGAGGCAGGAAGCGCATATCTACAAGCATTCCATTGTCGCCTACAATGTACTGTTCGCAGAATTCCATGAACTCGCCTAATTGACGAAGTTCTACGTGATTATCAACAGCTTCAGTACACTTAATCTTTGTATCTAGGGGCAACGCTTTGCCTTGTTCAAATTTTCTTTCATCTACGACTTGAACACGCCAGATTCCTTCACCAGTAGAGCCTCGGTTTTGCTTAAGCACTCTTTCTGCTAAAGAAAGGCTAACGGGGAATTTTTCTTTTAAGGCTTCAACTGTGTAGTAAGAGAAGGTGTCTTCTGGTACAAGCCCTGTATCTGTGATTTTACAAAGGGCGTCCTTGGCTCCATAATTCAACATTGCATCGGGGTGTGGCATACCAATTACACCCGCATTACTCAAATCACGCAACAGTTGAAAATAGGTGGCTTCACCTCCAGGGATATTACCTGGGTTGATGCGGCTAACATAAACATCAGCGTTATTGCGAATATATTCAAATTGTTCGTCTTTTTTGTCATCTGAGTAGAAGAGAACTTCAGCATTCCACCCTTTGGCTTTCAGGGCATTGACCATTGGCATGGTGTCTTTGCGATGACCATCTGGGCCTTTGTCTGAACCACCTTGTACTTCATAAAAGACGATGTTCTTTTTCACTACGTACTCTCCTTAGATTTTTCCGTGGTTTGTGTGGACGTTTAATATGTAACAAATCGCACTAACTAAATTAAATTTTTAAAGTAAACTATGTTTTGTATAATTTGTTATATTTGTTCAATTTTTATTTTGTGTTCTCGGTTACGCTTTAAGTGAAATTTGACCTAAGAAGATGAACATCAAGAAGCGCTAAACTGCCTACTGATGGGAGATAGATAAATTTTTAACTTTCAAACTCTTACTCGTTTTTTTATATTTTTTTAATTTTTTCTGTTAATAAAATAACAATTTTTTTATTTTTATATTTTCTTAATTTTTTCGGAAGGGCTTGGCTGCTGAAGTAGCAATGTAAAACACACCAATAAGCTTTTCTTTAAGCTCATCCGCAGACTGATGTGCGGAGAATTTCATATCATTGGTCAGCGGTCAGTTGTATTCTTTACTTCAATTACTGAGAATCCCCACGCTGCCAGCAGATCGGAGAGTGGGGAGTATATCAACACTAAGTTATGACGCATTTAACGCCGCTTATATATCTGCTGGCGTTTTGTCAATCGTTAGTCGTTCCCAGTCACCGACAACCAACAACCAACAACCAACAACAAACCACTGACAAGATTTACAACACGCCTTTAGAACTGGGGATCGTACTAGCGCGACGTGGGTCAATTTCCACTGCCATCCGGACTGCCCGTGCAAATGCTTTGAATGTTGCCTCAATAATGTGGTGCGAGTTAATACCATCAAGTTGACGGATATGCAGCGTCATCTGGCTATGATTCACTACCGCTACGAAGAACTCTCGCACCAGCTGAGTGTCGTAAGTGCCAACCCGCTGGGTTGGAATTTCTAAGCCGTAGCTTAGGTGAGGACGCCCAGAAAAGTCGAGAGTTACCTGCACTAATGCTTCATCTAGGGGGGCAAGGAAATGGCCGAAACGGACAATACCTTTGCGATCGCCTAATGCTTCCTTTAAAGCGATCCCCAACGTAATTCCTACATCCTCATTGGTGTGATGATCATCAATTTCCAGATCGCCTGTTGCCCGTACATCTAGATCGATCAGTCCATGGGAAGCAATCTGATGCAGCATGTGGTCTAAAAACGGTATGCCAGTGGCAGCTGTGCAAGCCCCTGTGCCGTCTAAATTCAGGCTGACTTGCACATCGGTTTCACCTGTGGTGCGGCTCTTGGTTGCCTTCCGGGCAGGCAACCACGGCTCATGAGTTTGGGGATTGAGGACAGTGGGTTCAGAAGGAATTGTGTTGGGGTTATCGCTTATCTGCATGGAATCTGCCGCCTTGACTACATCCCCATTATTTCGTAACCAGCATCTACGTATAGAACCTGGCCGGTGATTCCACTGGATAAATCACTGCACAAGAAAGCCGCCGCATTACCCACTTCTAGCTGGGTAACAGTACGCCGTAAGGGCGCTACTTCCTCCACATGATGAATCATATCGAGGATGCCTCCAACCGCTGACGACGCCAAGGTGCGGATGGGACCTGCTGAAATCGCATTGACTCGAATATTCTTTGATCCCAGTTCGGCGGCTAGGTAGCGGACACTCATATCCAGTGCGGCTTTGGCAATTCCCATCACGTTGTAATTTGGAATCACCTTGACTCCCCCTAGGTAAGTAAGAGTGACAATACTACCCCCTTCTTTCATCAACGGTTTGGCAGCTGCCGCTAGTTGAGTTAGGGAGTAAGTACTGATTTCCAACGCTTGAGTAAAGCCAGCCCTTGATGTGTTGCTAAATTCTCCCGATAAATCGTCTTTGTTAGCAAAGGCAAGGCAATGAATTAGGATATCGAGTTTATCCCACTGCTGAGCGACACTGGCGAAAGTTGCCTCGATTTGGGCATCGTCTTGGACATTGCAGGGTAAGAAGATACTAGGTTGGAGGGGTTCTACCAGTTCTTTGACTTTTTTCTCAAATCGACCCTTATCATCTGGCAGATATGTGATCCCCAAATTGGCACCCGCTTTATGCAATTGCTGGGCAATACCCCAAGCAATGGAACGGTTATTCGCAATACCAGTAACAAGAGCGTTCTTTCCTGTCAAATCAAGCATAGTAGTCTATCCTGAAGTACTGCTATTGATGCTACCGTTTGAGAACACCTTCATTGACGGTTAACTTGTGGTTATAGCGGTCATCAGAAGGGCTTAAGGGCGGCGACTATATTCCTCGGTCTAAAAAACACTTTTGCTCCTTGCCGCTCTTGTGGACACTACAGCCTACAATATTAGCTTCTGGTTTCATCCACCGATACTCTTGTAAAGGTAGGAAAAACTTGATGGGGAACGCCCCGCTATATCTTTGGACGCTAGCTCATGCATCGCTGCGCTCATCAAGATAAGACTCATTAATCCTCACCAGCACGACGCCTTCTAACGTCACTAATTACTCATTTCGGGGTGATGGGTCTTAACCCTCCTCTATAAACGTTATTATTATGGGATCATACGGCGCATTACGGTGTATTACGACCGCACAAGCTCGGTTTTCTACTTGACGAGTCAGGGGTTCATTGACACCTCGACAAATTATGTAGCAAGCTGTACAAAAAACTATTCAAGATTCAGTTAAGTATTCTTGGATACATTCAAGAAGTTTTTCACAGCCGGTTCAGGAATCTCAACCTTCACTGGCAATGGATTGATGCTAAGTCTGCAAAGCAGTGGTAAGAAGGGAAAGGTTATGGTAGTGACGCAAAATAGACCGCTAGCAAGTGTTTTCCGTCAAATGGGCGGTGGAGCGTTTCCACCTGTCGTCGAAAGCTTTGAACGAGGTAAGACGATTTTTTTCCCAGGAGACCCAGCAGAACGAGTATATTTTTTGATGAAAGGTGCTGTAAAGCTGTCTAGAGTTTATGAGGCAGGTGAAGAAATCACTGTGGCGCTGTTGCGGGAGAACAGTGTGTTCGGTGTACTGTCGCTGATTACGGGTCACCGCTCTGATCGGTTTTATCATGCGGTGGCATTTACGCCCGTCGAGTTGCTCTCTGCCCCAATTGACCAGGTAGAGCAATCACTCAAGGACAACCCAGAGCTATCGATGTTGATGCTACGGGGTCTATCGTCTCGGATTCTGCAAACAGAAATGATGATTGAGACCTTAGCTCACCGGGATATGGGTTCTCGCTTGGTTAGTTTTTTGTTGATTTTGTGCCGCGACTTTGGGGTACCGACGGCTGAGGGAATTACGATTGATTTGAAGCTGTCGCATCAAGCGATCGCAGAAGCAATAGGCTCAACCCGTGTCACCGTTACTCGTTTACTAGGAGACTTGCGCTCAGAAAAAATGATTTCTATTCACAAGAAAAAAATTACCGTGCACAATCCGGTGGTTTTGAGTCAGCAGTTTACCTAACCCTGTAGCCTGACGCTCACCCTAAGGCGCTGGTTGCTCCCACAGACGATAGTTGAAGATTCCAAAGCATTTTGTTGGAAAAATCGAATAACCGCCTACAACCATGAGATAGGCTGTATCTGAACAGACTAATCGCAAGCGATGACCAGCGGTTACATCCTGATTGTGGCAATTCTAGTGTTGGGGGGCGTGATCGCAACACTGGGCGATCGCATTGGCACGAAAGTGGGCAAGGCGCGGCTCAGTTTATTTAATCTACGCCCTCGTAATACCGCCACCCTAGTCACAATCATCACGGGTAGCCTAATTTCTGCCTCGACGTTGGGCATTTTGTTTGCCACAAGCGGGTCACTACGCGATGGGATTTTTGAACTTGACAGTATTTTACGAAAACTGAGAGATGCTCGTAGTGATATTGAGAGAATTAATGCTCAGAAAAGTAAGGTAGAGAGCGAGTTAACAAAAGCCAGAGGCGAACAAGCTGAGGCTCAAAATCGTCTGGATGTGACGAATCGAAATTTTCAGCAGGCCACAACTCAACTCAAGAAAATATCTCAGCAAGCTACCGTTTTGCGTACAGAAGTAAATTTGCTGTTAGGTGAACGTGAGAAGCTGCTCAAACAGCGTCAGCAACTCGGTGAGCAAATTACTCAACTCAAGACTCAAGTTGATCAATTAAAAGACTTTGTGGCTCAACGTGACCAAGAACTAGCCAAGCGAGCTGAAACTATTAAACAACGAAATAGAGAACTAGCTCAGCAAGACGAAGCGATCGCCAAACTTGACCAGAAAACCGCTGCTCGCGATCGCATCATCAACCAGCGGGATCGCATCATTAACCAACGCGATCAGCTAATTGCCGAACGGGATCAAGTCATCGCTCAACGTGAAACCCGTCTCCAAGAACTCCAACAACAACTCAAAGAAGCGATCGCACAACGCGAAATTCGCCTCAATGCCCTCGAACAAGAACTAACCAAACAAGAGAGCCAAATTATTGCACGAGATAAGCAAATTAAAGAAGGAGAAAAACAATTAGCCTACTTAGAACAAGAAGTAGAAACTCTAGAACAGTACTTTCAGAACTATCAAGCCCTACGTCAGGGTAACGTTGCTCTGGTTCGCGGTCAAATTCTAGCCTCTGGGGTTGTACGCATTGTCGAACCCTCAGCCGCGACTGAAGCGGTTGAGCAGCTATTGCGGGAAGCTAATCGAACAGCCATTAAAATCACTCGGTCTGCTAACAGTACTTCCAATGAAGCGCTAGTGCAAATTCCCAAATTACAGGTTGAGCAGTTAATCAACCAGATTAAGGATGGTAAAGACTATGTTGTGCGAATTCTCTCAGCTGGTAACTACGTTGAGGGCGAAAAGCAAGTACAAGTTTTTGCTGATGCGGCACTCAATCAAGTGATCTTTCAGGCGGGTGATGTTCTAGCAACATTGACTACTGATACTTCAACCATGACTAACCTAGAAGTTAGACAAAAGCTCGATCAGCTGCTGGCCGCCGCTCAGTTTCGGGCGCGACGCGCTGGTATATTAGGTGTGGTTCAGATTGGAGATGGTCGCATCACAACAGTCATGAGCTTTATTGAACAGCTCGAACGGTATAACCAATCAGTAGATATCAGAGCTGTCGCACAAGAGACTACATACACAGCTGGTCCGTTAAGGATGCAGTTGATAGCGACTCAAAATGGGCAGGTTATTTTTAAAACTTGAATGGAATGGGTAATGGGTAATAAGAAAAAACCTTCTTACTATGCTGTTGGTACAACTTTTGGAAATTACTTCCCACTTTCTACTTCCCCTACTCTATGCCCTTACAGAAAGCAGTGGGAAGCCTCTTCCTTCCAAAGAGAGGAGCGATAGCTGTCCGCTGCACGAGTTGTTTGTCAATTCAAAAATACAAATAACAAACAACTAACAACAAATAACACAGGCAAGGCTTTGTTAGAGGCTTAGTCAAATGATTTTAGGTTTCGATCCGGGGCGTGATAAGTGTGGTTTGGCGGTGATGAGCCAACAGCAGCAGTTGCTTTACCATCAGGTGGTGGCGTCACAAGAGGCGATCGCGACTATTCAACAATTGTGCCAACAGTTTGCTATTGAAACCATTGTGATGGGCGATCAAACCACGGCTAAAAGCTGGAAACAGAAAATCGCTCACGAGTTCCCGGTATCAGTACCGATTGTCATGGTCAATGAGCGCTACAGTACTTTGGAAGCACGCGATCGCTACTGGCAAATGTACCCTCCCAAAGGTCTCCAACGCCTCATTCCTCAAGGCATGAGAGAACCTCCCCGACCCATAGATGATATCGTCGCTATCCTGTTAATCGAGCGCTACTTGAAGGGAGTAGGGAGTAGGGAGTAGGGAGTAGGAAGATGGAGAAGATAAAGGAGATGTTTGTTGTGAAATCTCGGTAGAAATTCTTCCTTGTCCCCCTTGTCCTGATTCCCGACTCCCGACTCCCGACTCCCTAATTCAAAGTTCTGCCCGAATCGTAAACGCATAGTCTCCTCCAGGTTCCAATTGATAATCACACCGCTCTAAAAATCGACCAAGCGGTTCCTGAATTAAGGCGCGTCCTAGAGAAGGTTTGACTGATAGGTGCCCTTCCCGAAAACACCATTGAAACTGCCACTGATATTCTGCTGCTTGGACTTCTCCTTCCATCTTGCCCTGTTGCCAGGAGTGCAACGTAATCCGGACGTAGGCAGTAGTTTCCGGGAGATGCATAGTACTTACAATTGAAACTAATTCTTCTCTACTTTCAAAACTTAGGTTAACAAATTTGTTGACATTTTCAATCACCTGTGATGTGAACAACAACTTCACGGTAATGGTTTTGCAGCCGATGTTCCCATAGATATATTCCCTGCCAAGTTCCTAACAGTAATTTCCCCTGAGCAATGGGAATTTGTTCTGATGTCTTGGTGAGGACACTCCGGATGTGAGCAGGCATATCATCGGGGCCTTCGGCGTCATGTATGTAGCTTTTGCCGTCTTCTGGCACCAATTTGGCAAAAAAGTTAGATAAATCTTTCAGAACATCTGGGTCTGCATTCTCTTGAATCACTAGACTAGCAGAGGTATGGCGCAAAAAAATTGTACAAAGCCCAGTGTCAATGCCTGACTCGGTAACAACTGATTGCACTTTTGAGGTGATTTTGGCAAAAGATTTGCCAGTAGTTTGAATTTTCAGGCGCTGTTGATAATGAGTCATAGAGGGATTTTCTATTTTCTCGCTAAGGAAATTTTCTGAGGTGTTTGGTGTCTATTTTCTATCTTCTCGATGCGAGAATTTAAGGCGGCTGTTATTGCTGGAGAAGATTTCACTGAGTCTGGAAATAGTTGACGATGGTTTGTGCGATCGCTTCTGTTCCATCAATTGCCACTCGTTCAGATTGCCTGGGGGGTTGCAGGGAATTGTATAAAAACTCCCAGTTGCCTTGGAAAAACTCTGCTGGTGTCAGAATTTGATGATAAGCGTGATTTTGGATACCTTCCATCAGTAAAGGCGCTTCTGCAAATCCCTCGCGGGTAAGAGAAACAATTGGGGTACTCATGCGTATTGCTTCGGCAAAGGTGCTATAACCTGGCTTAGAAACAACTCGTCCGCACAAAGGCATAAATTCTACAGGGCGATAATCTTTACCAGAAACTTTCAGCAAATTGGGTAAATTTGGTGCTTTGTCATCAAAGGTGATGAACTGCCACTCAGGAAACTGACTGAGACTGTCGTAAGGAATTTGCTGGAGATTAAGTCCCCCAAAGGTGAGTAAGACGGTTTGCTCAGGAGGAGTCACCAGACCAAATTTTTCTTGTAATTGGTCTGTAGTGTAGCGTGGCGTACCACCCGTTAATCCGAAATCTGTAATGTTCGGAAAATCGCTCATGGGTTCGTGGAAGGGGAGGCGAAATAAGCGATCGCACTGTCCATAACACTCACTCATCCAATCAGCAAACTCAATAAATTCTCCTCCCCAGTCTCGATAGATAAAGTCCCAGCCGAAGTTACTCATCATCCAGCAGGGAATTCCAGCAGCCTTAGCGATGGTTGCTGCTAAGGGTGGAATATCTGCCAGTATCAATCCCACTCGGTTGGTACGGTTAAA
>DALYIW010000182.1:0-17873 GCA_031970155.1 Coleofasciculaceae cyanobacterium CTOTU46601
GACTCCCTACTCCCGACTCCCGACTCCCGACTTCCTAGATTGGCTAACAGAAGATTGATAGTGACAGACTAAATCTTCGGCTTTGGCAATAGCCTGTAACTGTGACAGGGTGACGAGAATCACTTGCCCATCAGCATTGACGAACATGCCTTGTGCTTCTTGGAGGGGAGGAGTGCGATCGCTTAGGGAAAGTTCCTCAGTTGTTACCGCCCTAGCGCTAGGATGCAGCGTCGGAGCGTTGGACTCCTCTAGACTATCGTTATGATTAGCGGCAGCAGCATTGTTTTGAGAAATGGGTTGAACATTAGTTAAGGAATAAGAATCAGTAAAGGCACCATACGGAGTCGAAGGCAACCCACCGCTACCAGTAACGGTAAAGCTGCCACGTTTATAGTTACGACGCGCCAGACAGCTGACAGCAATGATTTGATCGGGATTAACAACATTTTCTTCTAGAGCAGGGAGGGCGGCTTCGACGTTCCTAACTGAGGTATCGATGTCTACAACGCCATTAATTCCCAGAGTCGAACTAGCGGTAATGTTGCTGGTGCGATCGAGAAATAAACCTTGAGTATCGATGTCAATTCTTCCCCCAGCCCCCTGGAAAGCGTTAGCGGTGATGTTGCTGTTTTCTAGGGCGACAAGTGTGTCAGTATCAATAGCGATATTGCCACCATTGCCATTACCACCTGCTTCAGCGTTGATGATGCTGTTGCGGCGCAGCTGTAAAGACTGAGTTTGCAAACGAATATTTCCGCCTTCTCCTGTTACGGTTGTCGCGGCAGCGATGCTACCTTGGTTGTCTAGACGGATGGAGTCAGCTATTACCTCTAGGTTTCCTGCATCTCCTGTCCCTCGGCTGCGAACACTGAGTCTGCCCTCATCCTGAAGAATTAATTGTCCAGTTTGTACGCTTAGGTTTCCTCCTTTACCTGTAGAGCCTGTTTCAGCCGTGGCAGCTATAGCACTCTGGGCTTGAGCATCGGGAGAAGTGCCGCTCAATTCTACGCTCTTAGAAGCCGTTACTGTAATATTTCCGCCTTGGCCTTTACCCGCAGTACTCGCCCCAATCGCTGCCCCATCTTGTACAGATAACCGCTGTGTTGTCACATGCACATCTCCAGCATCTCCAGCCGCCAAGCTACTGCTAAACAAGCCAGTCAAAAAGCGAGCACCTGGAGCAATCAAAATTGGATTGTTACCGATTAGTTCCACTGACTCGGAGGCGTTAACTGTTAAATCTCCCCCTCGACCAGTTCCTAGCGTACTAGTTCCCAAGACACCATAATCTTGTACTAAGAACCGCCCTGTGTTAATAGTTATACCTCCGGCATCTCCCTTTTTGCCCAGTCCACTACCAGTGATTAAGGCAGAAGCGGTCAATTCTACATTATTTGAGGCGTTGATAGTTAAATCCCCACCTTGACCTAAGCCAAGAGTAGAAGTGGCAACAAATGCCCCGTTGCGTCCGATGAAGGAGGGCGTGTTAATCACCACGTCACCAGCCGCACCTGAACCATAACTTAGGGTAAATATGCCGTTACGGAGGTTACTCGGTCGAACTATACCTAATAAAAATAGAGATACATCGTTGATATAGGTTCCTGTTCCGGTCAATTCTACCGACTGGGAAGCGTTGATGTTGATTGTCCCGCCTGGTTGTTTGCCTAGAGTTAAGGCTTCAAGGCTAGAGTTTTCACCGAGGAGTAGCGATCGCGCCCACACCTGAATATCTCCACCTCCTTCACCACTAGCATCCACCACCGCCCCTTGAGACAGCTGTATATTTTGGAAATTTTGCACGCCCTCATAACTGAGTCGCCAGTCATTATTAATTGGGTTTAGACTCACTAAACTATTACCAGCAACACTGCCTAGCTCAATTCGTCCGCCAGGTGCTGCGAGTTTACCTCCAATAAGTCTCACTTCACCTCCCACCAGCCCCAAGGTTCTTCCTGGCAGCACCTCTAGAGTTGACCCCTGCACATCCAGAGGTTTGGGTGTTGTGCCGAATTGCACTCCTAAGGGAAGGCTCACGGTTAGCAGTGGCGTGCTTTGAGAAGTCGTAGCATTGAACTGATTGCCATCAGCAAACACCAAGCTACTGGCGGTACTTGCAAAAAAGGAACCTCTGATGTCAAGACGGGCATTTTTACCAAATACTATGCCATTGGGATTAATCAGAAATAAATTAGCAGCACCATTAACACCAAGGGTTCCTAAAATATTGGAGGGGTTAGCGCCTGTCACCCGCGTAATAATATTGTTAATTCCTGTAGGTGATGCAAAATAAACTCGCTGCCCGTCGTTAAGATTAAATTCCGAAAAACTGTGGAATAGGTTAGCGCCTCTAGATGCTCCGCCATCGATTCGGTCAGCGGGTTGACGATTGATGATAACGCCTGGTGTAATGATGGAACTTTCACCACCCAAAGTACTATCGGGCGTTAGTTGAGCGGATGCCCGACCTTGAAAATGTAAGTAGTAAAACAGTAAAAGCAAGAAGCCAAAAATCTTCTGTTTTTCTGTCTTTAGGCAGATACTTATAATGAGCTTTTTTAGTAAGCCCTCGATCAGCTGGTAACGACTGACTTGGCTCAGACGCTTTGACTGCTCACACGACTCTTCCGTTTGCTGTGCCACCTTTGTTCCCCCACAACTTCACCCCTAGTTTGGAATCAGTTGTATGCATCTCTATCTGCCCAAGGGTAAGAATCAGGAAAGCAATTAAACTCTGAAATTGGCTAGTTATAGAGCGAGGAAGAGCCAAGAGGAAAAATCTGATTGAGAAGAGGGCATGGCAATTTCAGAATGCCACTATCCATACTAAGATTGGCGAGATAGAAGTAGATACTGGCAGGGGCATGTTTCCTGTTACAAACGCTGTGTTTTGTTGGGATATGGCACCCAGAGTTCACAGAAATGTTGGATTGTATGCGTAAAAGCAAACCTGTAACTGCTGACCCATCCAAGACGATCAATATTTGGGATAACCTTCCTGACTTTCCCGTGCTTTCGAGCAAGCCAAAAGCCTGGAGTGGCATTCTGGTTGAATACTATCATCATCTTGCCAATGAGCTGACTTCGCCTGTGCTGTCGCAACATCTGATTACCTTAAATTTTGGACAGCCTTACAATTTGGTACAACGCCTTGATGGACGTATTTATCAAGCGCAGGTTCCGAAAGGTAGCATCATCCTGACTCCTGCAGGTCAACCGGGCGAATGGATTTGGGATAACGAAGTTGATGTTGTGCATCTGTGTCTTGAACCTGAATTTGTTGCCAAAGTAGCGACGGAAGCTGTCGAGGGAGGCTCTACTCAGATTGAAATTCTCAATAGTTTTGCTACTCCTGATCCTCAAATTCAGCAGATAGGGCAGTTGCTTGTGGCAGAACTTGAATCAGAAAAACTGGGGAATCGACTTTATGCTGAATCTTTGGCAAATGTGTTGGCGGTTCATCTCCTCAGAAATTACGGCACCGTCAAGCAAACGGTTCAACATTACTCCGGTGGATTGTCCCAGTTGAGGTTAAAACGAGCCGTTGAGTATATTCAGGAACATCTAGAACAGGACATATCGATAGAAGCGATCGCCGCAGAACTTGACATGAGTTCCTATCACTTTGCTCGTTTATTCAAACAGTCCACTGGATTAGCTCCCCACCAGTATTTGATCAAATGCCGAGTGGAGCGTGCTAAGGAATTGCTGTTACAGGGCGAGATGGCGATCGCAGAAATTGCTACCCAAGTCGGTTTCTACGATCAGAGCCACCTGAACCGCCACTTTAAGCGCATCGTCGGTGTTTCTCCTAAAATAATCCAGCAAAATAGCAAGAACGTCCTATGGATTAGCAGCAACGTCCAAGACTGCCCTGCATGAGTCCTCCTACAGTTGGAGTAGATAACAAGAAGCGTCTATCGCTCACCCCAACTGGATTTCAAACGAGAGAACTCACATGGCTAGTTTTGACACCTACAAAGACAGATATGAAAATCTCCGCATGGAGCGCACTGACTCTGGCATTTTGACAGTCACAATGCACACTAATGGTGGATCGCACATCATGACTGGCAAATCTCATCGCGAGTTTCCCGAAGCGTTTGGAGAGATTGCACGCGATAAAGAGAACGAAGTCGTCATTCTCACAGGTGCGGGAGAGAACTGGATAACCAAGATTGACTTCGAGACAGTAGACGATATTACTAAGCCAGAAGGTTGGTATAAAATCCTAACCGAGACGCACGAGGTTCTTGATAATCTTTGCAATATCAGCGTTCCGATGATTGCTGCTGTGAATGGACCGGCCTCTATTCATGGGGAGTACGCGCTGCTGGCTGATATCGTTTTGGCGGCCCAAACGGCTTTCTTTCAGGACAATCAACATCTATCAGTCGGTGGCGGTGTTGTACCTGCCGATGGTGTCCAGGTTATTTACCCAGAAGTTTTAGGACGAATTCGGGGGCATTACTTTCTATTGACTGGGCAGAAAATTTCGGCTCAAGAAGCATTGAGTATTGGTATGGTCAATGAGGTTCTTTCACCTGACCAGTTGCTAAAACGTGCTCACGAATTAGCTGAAAAATTACTACAAATTGCACCGATGACACGACGGTATACCCGGTTGATGATGACCAAAAAGATGAAGCGGCTCATCAATGAAAACGTGCCATATGACATGGGGCTTGAGGGTCTTTCAATCATCGCCAGTATGGGAAGGTGAAGAGAAAGTTGTGAGTAAATCAGCTACTTCGGTAACACGTCGCAAATTTATCATCAACGGCGCTGCTGCTATCGCCAGTTTTGCCGCCACGAGTACGGCGAATGCAGAGCAACCACCTACTTATTTACAGCAAGAAACAACGAGGAACACGATGAGTAATATTCAACACCAAAGGAAGGGTATTGAGAGTTTACAGCTAGTCAATGTTGCTGTGTCGGTGATGAATTTGGAGCAGGCGAGTGCATGGTACACCGATAAGCTGGGCTTTACCCTTAAATATCGCACACCTGCTATAGAGGGGATTGAGCTAGCTCTAATGGAGAAAAACGAACTTTACATAGATCTAATCCACTATCCCGAACCCGTCAACCTAGAGCCTGAGCGCAAAGAGCCACCTTTTCACCTTCAAATCACAGGCTTACGCAACCTGGTTTTCTTCGTGGATGACATCGAAGCTGCGAATGCCGAATTAAAAGCTAAAGGAGTGCATTTGATGTGGGAGAGCAATTTTCTGCCTCACCTAGGAACCAAGGTTACAGCTTTCCGCGATATGGACGGCAACCTGGTAGCATTCTGGGAGAAAAACGACCAAATTCTCAATTACTTGCAAACTGGGCGCACTCAAGGGTAGTTTATACAGGACTTACGCATGGACACCATATATAGTAGGGCGAACGGCCGTTCGCCCCTACAAATGGCGGTTCAACCGGAAATTTGCGTAAGTCCTGTTACAGCCAATTTCCAATTAAGATAAAAGGCGACCAAACTGCTGGGTGAGAATATTCTAAATCATCAATCATCTTCAACTGTGCTTTTTGAAGTGCCTCAGCTTTAGTGACATTTGACTGTCGCAGCTGAGTGTAAAACTCTTTAATCAGCGGTACTGTAGCTTCATCATTGATGTTCCATAAGCTGGCAAGGGCACTTCTGACACCTGCACGAACAGCTACACCAGCAATTCCTAGAGCTGCTCTATTATCACCCGCTGCTGTTTGACAGGCACTCAGCGTTAGTAGTTCTAATGGTTGTTGGCTACGTCGAGAATTTCTTGCTAAGAGGCTTTGTGCTCGCAATACCTCGTCAATTTGCTCAAGAGTAATCCGCGAGTCGAAACTTAACAAAAAAGTACTGGCGGTATCTACCCCAAATTTGCCATGGGTTGCAATGTGAACTACTGGGTAACTCTTTTTTTGAAGCTGCGATCGCAACGTTGCCAAAGTAAACTCCCGATCCAAAAGCTTGGTACCCCCCAAAATGGCTTGGACGCCTTCCACCTCAGCACGAACATTCGCCAAAGCTTTAAAAGGTGGACGCTCAACCGTTAATCCCATAACCAAAGCACCAGAGTAGTCTTGCACAGCAGGGGTGCGAGTGGTAAGGCTAAGACTAGGAGTTGTGGCGATCGCATATTTCTTAATTAAAAACTGTTGACCATCATGCAACGCCGCCATCGGCACTTCCCGCAATACCCCATCCTGAATAAAGACTAGCGTCTTAGGATTAGCTGCTTTCAAACTAGGTTCCAAGGGACGCATCAAGGTGTCATAGATTTTTTGAGCAGGAATTAAATATTCTTCAGTAGAGCGTTTTTCGAGAAACTGGCGCAACTGGTTAATTTCTTGCTGCAATTGCTCCTGCTTGATTAAGACAGTGTGGTTAGTCAATTGACCATCCGGAAAGCGTAAAATCATTTCAGTGCGATCGCTCAATATTACCGAGTAAATAACTACAGCACCCGCATCAACTAGACTCACCTCGCTCTCAACACTAGCTTTGGCGATTTCTACACACTCATCACCAAAGAAGTTTTGTAATTCTGCCAACTTGAGCAATTCTAAAATATCAATCACTTTACTCAAATTTGTTGTCTGTTGCTCTTGACTATTGACCCCAGATGGTTGTGTCAAAAGCTGCATGAGTTCTCGATAAACAGGTTCAACTGAGTCGCGGAAGTCAAATTGCAAGTTTGTATTAGCAACAAGCAAACTGCTACGAATACTCTGGAGAGTAGCGATCGCTTGTTCGTAAGAGGCGATCGCGTCTTTTGTCTTCCCGGTTGCCTTCAACAGACGCCCCGCTTGCCACTGCCAGCGATAGAGACTCTGAGGAGCGTTTACTTGTTGAGCGGCTAATTGCGCTTGTTGAGTTAACTGCATCGCTTCTGACACTTGACCCGCTAACTGGTAAATTTGCCCTAAGCTTCCAAGAGCAAAGGATTCAGCTCGTCGATCTCCTATACTTCTAGCAATGGCGATCGCTTGCGACAGCAGACGTAAAGCTTCAGATGAACTACTCCCAGCACGTTCTGCTAATGCCTGACGCCGAAAACTCTCTGCTAGATTAATTAAGGCGTAGACTTTATCTCGCGAATCTGGTATGGTCTCAGCCTGTTTAATAGCCTGTTCCCGGTTTCTGGCAACAGCTGCCCAGTCAGGAGAGGCAGTCTGTTCTAGTAAACGATTGAGATTCAGTAATGCCTTGACTTGGGCTACCCCTCCCAGTGCTTGACTCTCGTGCAAACTTTGTTCAAACGCCGTTCGTGCAGCAGTTATTTCTTGTTCGGCCAACTTAGTTAACCGAGCATTTTGCTTCTCATCACCTTCAACACGAGCAGTATTAGCCTGATACCGATACCGTTGCGCTCGACTAATGTATAGATTACCTAGATTATTTAGAGACGTTGCAATGTAGTCTGGGGAGTTGAGCTGACGGGCAATTTGTAAACTTTTCTGATGGGTTTCTAGTGCTTGTTCGTAGTTGCCTAAAGCCCAATAGGCATTACCTAATGTTCCCAATGCTGCCGTCTGCGCTCGCATGTCTTGGGTTTGACTGGCCAATTCTATCGCCGACTGCAAAAGTGTAATCGCCCGTCGGTGCTGTCCTAATTCATTGTAAGCTTGTGCCTGCTCGGTCAGGAGCTTAGGCAACTGGCGATGTTTTGTCTGATTGTCTTGACGCTGATAAATTTGTATGGCTTGCTCCCATTGTGCGATCGCCTCTGTTAGTTGTCCGATTTGACGATAGGCAAGCGCTAAGTTACTGTGAACCGATGCTTTATCTAGAGGCTCTTTAATTTGTGGTAGTACTTGTTGCCAGAGTGCGATCGCTTCGTTGAATTTTCCAGCTTTATATTGCTCAATCCCATCACGCACAAGCTGCGGTGCTGAATTTGACTGGGCGACTACAGAAGGTTGTCTAATTGGCAAAATACTTAGTGTTAGACAAAGAACCAACCCAGCCAAAAGTAAGAAACTGAAGCGGTACAGACGGCGACAAAAACGGGACATCTGAACAAAATCCAAGCTTTGCAAAACAACCGTTATAAACTGCTATGCAGTTAGATAACATCCCTCTTAGTCGTTAGTTGTTAGTGAAATGAGCAGGACTTACGCATGGACGCCACATATAGTAGGGGTGAACGGCCGTTCACCCTTACAAATGGCGGTTGTAGAATTGACACCCATGGGCACGGCACTGCCGTGCCCCTACCCCGTACTTAAGTTTTTCAATCTAGAATTACTTATTTGATGAAGGGCAAAAGGTCAAACTCTTGACGAATTTCCAATAGCGAACAGTCTAGCATTGGTTCAAAGTCAAGAAATGGGACAAATCGCTGATGGTTGCGAGCTTTTAGCCACATTACAATCAATTCTGGAAATAATCGTGGCGATTCAAACAAGATTGAACTGTACAACCAAATCACACCATGACGTTTTATCAAGTCTGCATACATTACATCTACGGCTGGATTCTTGCGTTCACGCAGGTAGTCTCGGAACTTGAAATCACTCGTCAAAAATGTCAAAGGCAGAATCTTAAGTTCATCATACATATCTGTATCGCAGCCATAAATAACGTGACTAGCATCATGAGCGAGCAATATTCTGGCAAAATCCTTTGGCTGAGTGCTGGGATGAGTGAAATCGGAATTAACAGCGTAGTATTCTTCTAGCCCTTCCCGAAGTGTTTGAAGGCTGTTTTTGTCTGTGTAGCGAGGATGAGAACGTTTATTCATAATCCAGTCATTATATTTCGATACTAAACAGTTTCGTAATTTTAAAATAACACGGATGAGTGATACCACTAAAAAACCACTGGGGCGGCCCCGCAGTGCCCAATCTCATCAAGCTATCCTGCAAGCGGCCCTGGAACTATTGGCAGAAGTAGGATTCGACCGTATGAGCATCGATGCGATCGCCACTCGTGCCGGAGTTGGTAAAACCACAATCTATCGACGCTATGAATCTAAAGAAGAGCTAGTTGCGGACGCGATTGAAAGTCTTAGAGAAGAAATCATCATCCCTGACACGGGTAGTTTTTGGGGTGATATTGAAGCACTCATTCAAAGTGCCGCGCAAATTACACTTACTCCTTTAGGACGGCAAACAGTTGCCATGATTATCAGCAGTGCAACTAGCAATCCTCAGTTTGCTCAGGTCTACTGGACAAAATATTTACAACCTCGACGGCAAGCTTTTGCGATTCTCTTGGAACGAGCAAAAGCAAGAAATGAAGTTCAGGCGGAGGTTGATTCCAATCTAGTTTTCGACATCATGAGTGGAGTGATGCTTTATGCATTAGTTTTTCAACCTATAGCTGAATCCTGGGAAGAATACGTTTCTCGCGCTTTAAAGCTTGTATTAAAAAATATTGGTTGTTAGTTGTTTGTTATTTGTTGTTTGTTGTTAGTTGTTTGTTGTTGGTTGTTGGTTGTTTGTTGTTTGTTAAAAAATAAAAGTAACTGATAAAAAATAGAAGGGTGGCGTTCCTCCTACATCTTTTTAGTGTTAGAGAAACGCCGACTTTATGTGAAAATTTCCGCAAAAACATTCTAAGCTGGTACTGCCATACCTCGCTCTACTGCCGGACGCTGCTGCACTGTTTCCACCCAACGCTTAAGATTTGGATGGGAGTCTAGCGTTAGTCCTTGCCATTCATAAATTGCAATCCAGGGATAAGTCGCAATATCAGCGATCGAGTACTCACCACAAATAAATTCTCGCTCTGTCAGTTGTTTGTCTAAGACGCTGTAAAGTCGTAGTGTTTCCTTCTCATAACGCTCAATGGCATAGGGAATCTTTTCTGGAGCAAATTTCTTGAAGTGGTTCAGTTGACCTAACATGGGGCCGATACTACCCATCTGCAACATCAGCCATGACAATACTTGTATACGTTCTTTGTCATTTGTCGGCAATAGCTTGCCTGTTTTCTCTGCTAGATAAATGAGAATTGCCCCAGACTCGAAAACTGTGGTGTCAGTGTCTCGATCTGCGATCGCAGGAATTTTACTATTAGGGTTGATCGCTACAAACTCTGGAGTAAATTGATCATTTTTAGTAATGTCAATTTTATGGACATTGTAGGGAAGCTCGACTTCTTCCAACATGATAGAAGCCTTATGTCCATTGGGTGTGCCGAAGGTGTAAAGGTCGATCATAGAGTTAGACGCTCTCGCGTTGCCAATAACAAGGCATAGTTTAGCGTCAATTGCTCATGCGAGACTTGTTTCCATCAATAATGGATAATTAGGGTTCAGTGGGCAGTACGATTGAAAGGGATAGGGAGGAGATGACCAGGCATCAACCCGCAATATCTCTGGCTGCACAGGCTCTACTCTGGAATAGAAAGTCAGGTAGCACCACTCTTGTGTAAAGCCTATCTCAACATTTTCCTGATATTGAGGGCTATTCAAGTACTCTGCATCATTCCTCACGTTAATTTCAAATACCAGGGCATACTCACCCTGAGTTAGCCGAATCAGTTGTTCCACTAAGCCCATGAAGTCTGCAATCATAATCCCTGCTTCGGAAACTGAAAAAGGCACCATGATTGCACGCACTGTATCGTTTCTGAGATCTACTTCCTCTTGTTGGTCTGCTAACCAAACCTCGATCCTCAGATTCATGCAGTCACCAAGCGTAGAGAAGTTGTAGCTTCCGGGGCGTCGAGAAAAGCCTTGGGCAAGTGTATGCTGTGTGACTGTATGAAAAGTATCTCGACTGCTGAGACTGGCATCATAAATGCGGAATGCAAAATTATCAGGATACAGCTCTAAAGCTGTAATTTTTTTCATTGTCTATATCCGAAACTCAATAGAATCTATACGGAGCTTACCTTCAAGGCAAAGCTGGTGTGGGTTGGGAATATCAACAAGTTTGGCTCTTTTAGTTCCAGCATCATAAACTCTATATATATGGAAATTTTCTCCCCTTTCCTGGGCTAATTTCCATTGACTACCTGACAGCCTTATTAATTTCTTAGCTCCAGGTTTAGTAGACTTCACCTCTATATATTCTTCCCTACCATTTTCAATCAACTTAATATCATAGCCTTCGGTTTCTTGAATTTCATTAAACCACTGAATCTCAACTACAGCTTGATTATTAACTTTGATATAAAATCCATATTGATTTTCTGTCAATTTACCTTCAGGATACTTATCAATAAACTTCTGCCTTAAATATTCAACAGCAAATTTTTCACCCCAAATGCCACTTAGCTTCGATTCTTCATTTAGCTCATCTCGGCTCCAATCTCGTTGTTTCCTTATTGATTGACGACTTGATTGATTGGATGTTAACTCAGACATACTATTGCTAAAAGCGGCGTTCTCTGAAATAACGTCGTCCTCGAATAACTCTGCCATAGATGGAGGAATGCTAGATTTCGTAAGCCTTCCACTGCTGGGAGATTCTTGAGATATAATTTTTATTTCTTGCAACTGAAGAGCCTCTATTTTTTCAATTTCTCTAGGTTCACATTCAGGCTTCCATTCAGTATCTACTTCCAAAGTAGAGATATCTTCGGTAGCAGGCTCCTCATCCTTTTGATGTACAGTTTTTGGGTCTGATTTGGCTAAACGTTTATCTTGACCTGGTTCGTGATGCTTGGCTGCTGTAGGCTCAACGTTTCTTTCAGTTTCTTCCGATACTTCTGCAAAGTTAGTTCCCGCTAGAAGAATATTCGATGTTTCAAACCAATGCTTTTCGTCAGCAGGTAACGGCTTAATCTTTTGCGCTTTCAGGAAACCTTCAATTTGCTCTGGTGTTCTCTTATCAAACAGCGAAGTCAAGAAAAGATCCAATCCTTTTAGACTACCAAAGAGCTGAGAAATCTCCAAGGCCAAATAATTTGTATCGAACAAGCTATCTGATTGATCTGATTGAATGTAGAGCTTTCCATTATACAGAAATGCACTTCTCTGAGTACAAGCCGATTGCTGATTGAGACTATACTTAATTTGAAGGTTTTCAACCTGGTAACATACTAAATCTTTGAGTTGAACTAAGGTGCCATTGTTTTTAAGCTGTTCATAAGTAGAATTTTCTTTCTGGTAGAGATAGCGCAAGACATAAGGAATCAAATCTTTAATCTGATCTGTTAGGCTTTCATCCTCAAGTTTTTCTCCTTCCCCAATTGCCATTTCAGTCTTCACAGCCTGAGAAAGATAGCTAATACCAGCCGCTTTAATAAAGTCCCGGAGTTTAGGATAGTAGTTCTCGGGAAGTTTGAGACAAGCTATTTGGGCATTATCTTTAAATAACTCATAAACCTCATCATGATCGTTGACGAAAACATTACTAGCGGTGCAAAATGTTCCTTTATCTGTCCAGATGATTTGTTCGCAGATGAACTTGCTCCACCAATCAGTTGAGGTGATGTTAGGTTTATTTAATTCCAGATAAATCTTAAGAACTACTTCCTCGTCTTTTTTATCAAGTTCTTTCTTTTGAGACAATCCAAGCAACCAATCTGCATAATCCTTGGGTTCAATTATTTTAACTTTTATTCCCAAATCCTTAATAAAATCGGTATTTTTGGGAGTAATAGCTAAGTACGGAACACTATCTCCTAGTTTTGATACAGTTTCTGGGTCAGCTAGAAAAATTTCACAAGGAGTTGCTAAGCTGCCAGTTGTAGTGGGAAGCCAAGCAGCTGTTTTTATCTCGGCAAACCAATCAGCATCTATTTTTTCAGAGGGATGCCAACAAGCGTCAGAACCGTAATAGTAATTTGACCATTGCTTGTATTGCTTATAATAACTCCAGTTGCGCTCTAAAAGTTCGGCTAGCTTTTTATTTCTTGCTACATCGTTTGCTTCAAGGATTCTCAAAATATGAGAAGAGCTATAAACATTATAGGGGCAATGATACCATTTACGTTTATTAGACTTATGAGAGGTGGTTTTTACTTCTACATCAATTTTTGGAGCAGTATGCACCCCTAGTTTAACAAAAAACTCTCTCCATTCTCTTACTTCTTTTTCTTTTTCTTTTTCATTAGCATCCTTGATTTGGATTGCATCGGCAATGTAATCGTCCGCTACAAACCAGACATCCTTTATCCCGTTCAACAAGGATTCTAGCCCATTGGTATTACCATAAATAGCAGAAATATAAATTCCCGTTGGTTGTAAATAGCTATTTTTATCTGTTTTAATCCGCAAGGAAGTTTTTAAGCTTTCAAGTAGGTCTTGTTTTGAAGATGGCCAAGAATAAGGATTTTTCCTTCTGTTATGCTCTTTTTCGTACTCGGATAAGTTATCTTTAATGTAACGAATATATCCTAAAAGCTGATTTCCTTTGCTTTTCCAAGCATCCCCTTGATAAAGAGGGAGAATATGATCCTCGATGATTTCGTAGGGCGAAGCGT
Organism: Coleofasciculaceae cyanobacterium CTOTU46601; assembly: GCA_031970155.1. Lineage (GTDB taxonomy): Bacteria > Cyanobacteriota > Cyanobacteriia > Cyanobacteriales > Coleofasciculaceae > DALYIW01. Next base: position 13,376 of record DALYIW010000182.1, read on the forward strand.
TCTGAACGCCCAATTTCTTCAGAAGTTCTGTTACTGCCTCTTTAGAGGGTGATGGGGATGATGGAAGGAGCGTTGTTTTTACGAATTGAAGTTCCTGTTCAAATTCAAATCCGTATTCTCCATTCTGATTCAATGGAAAAAATATAGACGATTCTGCTGTTGAAGCTAATTTGTCATTCTGTAAACGAATAATCTTTAACTGCTTGACTTTGGGCAAATCTGAGTACTCGCTCAAATTCAGACTTTTTAAGTAAATGTGGAGCTTAATAAACCAATCATCACTCTGCGTTTCTAACCATCGAACGTTTTGTAAGCACTTAACCAAATCATCAAGATTAAACTTTTTTACCCCTATGGATTCTAGAACAGGGGCTTTAGCTTTGACTTCAGGATGGATATACTCTTTTTTGAGGAGTTGTTGCAAGTCATTATTAGAAATTAAATCCCTGATTGGCTCATCTACCAGCAAAACATCTGAGGGAATATTCCAGTTCCCTGATTCTGTTAAAATGCAAGGATTTGCTTTCAGCCTGTTGTGAATTTCGTTCACTACAGGACTAAAGAACTCCTCTGTAACTTCATTTTTTAGAGGAATATAGTTATAGTAAGTTTTTTGAAGGTTACTATCCTGCTTAAATTCTTCGACAGCTAACAAAAATGTAGTAGCAATATTATCTCTTATCCATTTATTCCAACGTGTATCTTTATGGATATCTTCCCGGTTGGCTGGAACTAAAAAGTCAGCTTGAATAAGAAACTTGAATCCATAACTGCGGGTAGGAAGGAAAGCAAAAACTTCTTGTGTATCTTCTGTATTGGCTGAACCATCCTCTTTCAGGCTAAAGGCAAGGATTAGTTTAGTTGCTTTGACATTTTCTCTTTTTTCCTCTTGGATGCTATCAGGAACCGTTAATTTTTCTTCTAATAATTTGTAATAATATTTTTTAACTGAAGTTCCTGTAAATTCATATATTTTTATTTTTCCATTTTTATCTATCCGTGTAATTTGGCTAATTGTTTGATTAATTTTATTCTCAATCTCAACTGTTTTAAGTTGGCGGAGGAAGAGGATTAACGTGTGTTCAACTTGACCCAGCTTTTCCAATTCATCTTTTGCTGATTCTCTAAGTGGGAGAACAATATTGGTTAGGGTCGGCTCAACATACTGAGGAACTAGATCAATCCAGTGAGGAGCAACAAAGCCGAGCTGGTCTTTTTCATTTTGGCGATTAAATTTGAACTGAAATTCCTTAGAAAAAATTTGAGGCTCATCGCTGATACGAAATACGGATTTGAATCCTATCCCTTTTTCTCCAATGTATCCTTGCACCTTAGTTTTTGTACTAGCTCCAACATTACAGATTGCTCTAACATTAGCTTCAGTAAAGCCAATCTCATTATTTTGAACAATGATTTTTTGAGGCTCTATCGTCAAGGTTAGTGTAGGACTGACTCCATATTGATACTGGTTATCGTCGGCATTTTGAATCAGTTCAAGGACAAAATGAGTTTCTTTAGAGTAAAGGTCTACTGAGAGTCGTTCGAGGGCGCTGTTCAAGCTCTTCTTTAAGCTGTCAATAACTCCTTTAGCAGCTTGATCGGTTTCTAAGCCAATTCCGTATGTGTTTTTACGAATATCTTCAATAATCTGTTTAGGTGAAAGCATTAGTTCAGTCTCTTAGCTAATTCGTGTCCGACTCATTCAAGCGAGGGTGTTGTACCTTTCAGCTTAACGATAGCAAGACGAGGTTTGATAGTGCTTATGTAGTGGAGGATGTCATCAAATAGCCGCAGAACCCTATTTAGTGCTGAATTTCAGCCCTTATGAGGTTTTGTATTAAAACCGCTGAAAGCCTTCTCCTGAATGGAGCGTAATTTTAATTGATGACACGCCCTAAGTTAAGTGCAATCAAAAATACATATAGCAATAAGACCCCTTCAGTGTGTAAGTCCTAATTCCTCCGCCAGGAGAAAACAAGCGCAATTAAGATAGTTTCAGAGGTCTTTATTCGAGAAATTGCTTTTCAATGCAGCAGGCAACCCATCCGATTGTTAAAGACTTAGTATTAGTTGGTGGCGGTCATACTCATGCGATCGCACTCAGGATGTTTGGCATGAAACCCTTGCCAGGAATACGCCTGACTCTGATTACCGACACCTCACACACGCCCTATTCCGGAATGTTACCCGGTCACGTCGCTGGTTTCTATGATTTTGACGATTGTCACATCGATTTGCGACGCCTCGCCCAATTTGCTCAAGCCCAACTCTACCTTGATCGAGCAGTTGGTCTAGATCTAGAAAATAAAAAAGTTATCTGTGCCAATCACCCACCCGTTGCCTACGATGTTTTATCTATCGATATTGGCAGCACTCCAGCAGCAGTTGATGTCCCTGGTGCAGCTGAATACGCCATCCCAGCCAAGCCAGTACCTCAATTTTTAAGCAAATGGAACCAGCTAGTTGAAGAATTTGCCCAGAATCCTCAAAAACCAATTCGTATAGGTATTGTTGGTGGTGGTGCTGGCGGTGTAGAACTGGCAATGACCATGCAACGGCGTCTGCTTCAAATTCTCCAGCAGGTTCAGTTGCCTCAAGAGAGGCTACAAATTCATTTATTCCATCGTGGCACTGAACTCATGTCCAGTCATAATCGTTGGGTACGCCGACATCTTCACTCCCTTCTGATTAATCGCGGCATTCAGGTGCATCTTGAGGAAACAGTAAGTGAGGTTTTACCTGACAAAATTCGGTGTGAGTCGGGTTTAACGGTGGAGTGTGACTACAGGTTCTGGGTAACTCAAGCTTCTGCACCTCAGTGGATTGAGGAATCAGGACTGAAGACAGACTTAGAAGGCTTTATCCTGGTCAAGGAAACCTTGCAATCTCTCTATCATCCCGATGTCTTTGCTGCTGGTGACATCGCCACTATGGTCGATCATCCCCGTCCCAAAGCAGGGGTATTTGCCGTGCGTCAGGGAAAGCCGTTATTTGAAAACCTACGACGAGTTTTATTAGAAAAACCCCTCCAAGCTTACAAACCGCAGAAGCTGTACTTAGGTTTGATTGGTACTGGTGATGGAAAAGCGATCGCTTCTTGGGGGCCTTTCGGCTGGCAATCCTCAATACTATGGCACTGGAAAGACCAAATCGATCGCAAATTCATGAATCGATTCAGCAACTTACCCCAAATGTCAGGAGTCAAGAGTCAGGAGCAACAAACAACGAACAACAAACAACAAACAACGAACAACAAACAACAAACAACGAATAACAAACAACAAACAACAAACAACAAACAACAAACAACGAACAACAAACAACAAACAACAAACAACATGCCCTGTGCTGGTTGCGGTTCTAAAGTAGGTAGCACTACCCTAGAGCGAGTCTTGCAACGGCTTCAACTGCAAACACAAAGTTGGGTTGAGCGAGACGATATTCTTGTAGGGCTAGGGACACCTGATGATGCAGCTGTAGTGCAAGTGCCAGCGGGTCAAGTGATGGTACAAACCATTGATTATTTTCGCTCCTTAATTAATGACCCCTATATTTTTGGCAAAATCAGTACCAATCACTGCTTGAGCGATATCTTTGCCATGGGTGCCACACCTCAGAGTGCCCTAGCTATTGTGACAGTTCCTTATGCTCAGGAGGCGAAAGTTGAAGAAACGCTCTATCAATTGCTATCAGGTGCCCTGAATGTACTCTACCAAGCTCAAGCCTCACTGATTGGTGGTCACACAACCGAAGGAACAGAATTAGCCTTCGGTCTTTCTTGCAATGGTCTTGCTACTCCAGACAAACTACTACGAAAAAGTGGGATGAAACCAGGTCAGGTGCTGATTTTAACCAAACCTCTAGGCACTGGTACCTTATTTGCTGCTGATATGCGCTATCAGGCTAAAGGTCGGTGGATTGATGAAGCAGTTCACTCCATGCTGCTGTCAAATCAGGAGGCCGCTAAGACGTTTGTTGAATATGGGGCTACTGCTTGTACAGATGTCACTGGTTTCGGACTACTAGGGCACCTCTTGGAGATGGTTAAAGCATCAAGTGTTGCCATTGAATTGGATTTAGAAGCAATTCCAGTTTTAGAAGGGGCATTACAAACCCTACAAATGGGAATTACTAGCTCTCTTGAACCGCAGAATCTACGAGCCTCCTATTACATTAGTAACTTGTCTGAGGTAAGTACTGCTCATCAATACCCGCTACTATTTGACCCTCAAACAGCAGGTGGTCTTCTCGCTGCAATTTCATCTGAACAAGCCGATTTATGTTTAGCGGCTTTAAAAGCACTAGGCTATGCTCACAGCCGGATAGTGGGTCGTGTGATACCAGCTGTTGAAGGGGTCAAGCCAATTGCGATCGCACCTATTTAAAACTATTTCTCTAGAAGGCGATCGCTTATAGCCGTTCCAGGACTTACGTAAATTGACCGTTGAACCGCCATTTGTAGGGGTGAACGGCCGTTCACCCCTACTATATGTGGCGT
>DALYIW010000183.1:0-17617 GCA_031970155.1 Coleofasciculaceae cyanobacterium CTOTU46601
AAGTCTTTCTGGAGTGGTTTCACCGACTGGATGCAGCGTTGATTGGCATCAGTGCGATCGCGTTAGCAGCTTTATCCTGGTGGTATCGACGCCATTTACCCAGTTGGCTACCTTGGGCTTCGACATTTGCTTTAGGTCTAATTGTGTTTCAAGGTGTCCTCGGTGGACTGACTGTTACTGAACTACTTCGGTTTGATATCGTCACCGCCCACCTAGGAACAGCACTGCTATTTTTCAACACTCTGCTAGTCATTGGTACAACACTCACGCCTTATCAAGGGACTGGGGCAGTAGGTAAGTTACCTTGGGTGGGTTTAACGGCTGCAATTCTGGTTTATCTGCAAAGTCTCTTGGGTGGATTGGTTGCCTCTCGTTGGGCATTACACCAATGCTTTGGAGCCTATCAACTGTGTGCTGTAATGAATAGTCATATTGCTGGTGTAGTACCCGCAACCTTGGCTACATTAACTGTTGTGGTTATGGCATGGCGGACGCCTGCACTTCATCCCACCCTGCGGCAATTGGCTAATATGGCTGGGGGACTGGTGATTTTACAAATAATCTTGGGTGTTGCAACCTTCTGGTTACACCTGCAAGTTGAAGTCCTGACAGTCTCACATCAAGCCATAGGGGCGGCTTTATTGGGAGTCCTTGTAGTATTTACAGTCTTGGCATTTCGCGATCGCGTCAAGCCCACTAGCGAAGCTGATCACATTGCTGTTGGTGAGATGAATCCCTGAACTCCAGATACCACTGCTAGCTAAAACTCTCAGGGCGTAACCGCGTTACTGCCCAATTAAAAGCAGGGTGCATAGTTTTTCAAAAAAGGAAATTGGTGAAGTAATGCTAGGGACAACTGTCTCCCGTCAACATGAAAACTTTTTACAAGTTATTCAAAGCTACTATCAACTGACAAAACCTCGGATTATTCCACTGCTATTAATTACCACAGCAGCAGGAATGTGGATGGCATCAGATGGACAAGTAGATGCCTTATTGCTGCTAGTAACTCTTGTCGGTGGAACCCTTGCTGCGGCTTCTGCCCAAGTGCTGAACTGCATTTACGATCGCGATATCGACTACGATATGGAGCGCACCCGTCATCGTCCGATTCCGTCGGGTAAGGTACAGTTGCGTGATGCCTTGTTATTTGCGATCGCACTAGCCTCTCTCTCTTTTACCCTTCTTGCCGTATTCGCCAATCTGCTGAGTGCTCTTTTGGCAATGTCCGGCATTGTCTTCTACATGCTCATTTATACCCACTTACTCAAACGCCATACCCCCCAAAACATCGTGATTGGCGGTGCGGCGGGTGCGATTCCCGCGTTAGTAGGTTGGGCAGCGGTGACGGGTACTTTAAGCTGGGCAGCTTGGTTGATATTTGCGATCGTCTTCTTGTGGACGCCTCCCCACTTCTGGGCATTAGCGTTGATGATTCGCGACGACTATGCCAAAGTCGGTATCCCGATGCTACCTGTTGTTGCAGGGGAAGAGTCTACTACTCGTCAGATTTGGATTTACACGCTTTTAGTAGTACCCGCTTCGCTGTTGCTGATTTATCCTGTAGGAGCGTCGGGTATTGTTTACGGCGTAATTGCCCTACTGTTGGGAAGTATTTTTATTCAAAAAGCCTGGAAGTTGTTACAAGCACCCACTGACAAGCAACTTGCTCGCTCAATGTTTAAATACTCAATCCTTTACATGATGCTTTTATGTACTGGAATGGTAGTAGATAGTTTGCCAATCACGCACTACCTGACAACTGGGTTGATGGCGAATGTCCAAACCCTGATTAGTGCTATCTCTAGTTGTAGTTAACTGAGAGATTTCACTTACCCACCCACCCGCCAGGGATTCTCTCATCCCTGGCTCATAGCTAAAGTCCTCTAAAGAGGACTAAATACTTAATGTATAAGGTTTTTAGTCCATTTTAATGGACTTGAGCTATTAGCCGTAGACTTGAGTCCACGGCGGTTTTTGCTAGTTACGAAGAATGCTGAAGCTCTCATAATTGATAAACTTCTTAACAAAAATCCCTCAAAAGAGCGAAGTATCTGTACATAAATCTTAACTATAAATAAATATAAAGCAATCGATTAAAAGCCTAAATGTCTTGCCCCTAGACAGCTTTGATAGACAAAACATGGGCAAGAAAGGGGCGATCGCAGATTACTACTAATTGTGCGATCGCTCTCAATCATGGCGACTCATTTGTACTTTTGCACAGCAGGCAATTTAGTTTAGTTATCAAGAAAGGAAGAAATTCGCGTGATCGTTAATCAACACGAAAAGGGTTGGGAAATAATTTACCATCGCGCCCATGCATTGCTTGCTGCTCAACTAGCGGGACACTGGAATAGAGACAATGCTCCAACTCGCTTGTACGAGACAATAGCTGCAATTTCCCATCACGACGATCTAGAAAGAGAATGGGAAGGGAATCAACTCACTCCTGCGGGAACACCTCTAGACTTTACCCTCGATCAGTCAACTTCTATTAAGAAAATGAAAGAACTGACGAAGAACGCCTTATATAGAGGACGATGGGTAGCGCTGCTGATTTCTATGCATATGAGTTTTCTCAATGAGGGGAAACGTGGAGAGTCAGCAGAATTTGATCGCTTTCTGGATGAGCAAATAGAAAATCAAGAGCAATGGCGGCGCGAGTTGAAACTGACGAAGAAGGAGGTTGAGTCTGCCTATGCCTTTATGCAGATGTTCGATCGCCTCTCACTGATTCTCTGCAAGCGCGAGTTACCCGTTGGTGAACGTGCATTAGAGATTGCTAAAGGCCCAGATGGTCAACGCTATGATGTTATCCAGCTTAATGATGAAAAGGTTACCGTTAGACCGTGGCCTTTTGAAGATTCGTTTACTGTCAATGTTGAAGCTTGCTACCTCTACCAAGTGAAATTTGAAAATAACCAGGAACTTACAGAAGCACTTCAGATGGCACCGATTCATCCAATAGAGTGGACATTTGTCAAGGGGTGATAGAGGTTTGAGGGCATTTTGAGCGGTTGGCGATCGCATCAACAAAACTGCAAGGTAAGGGTTAAATGCGATCGCACAATTACTTCAATATTCATGCCATGACATCAGGAGTAACTGCATCCTTTTCTGGTACTGGAATTTCCTTTGGGTGTATCCAAACAATTTTGCCGTTACGCCATGCAACAACAGGATTACCAGCCTGTTTGTGTCGCCATAGTGCTTCCTGTACTGCTTGCTTCAGAGCGAGGTCAATCAAAGTGCCATCGGCAAAAATTTCATCAATTGTTTTCTGTTTTGGCTCATTCATTGTCCATATTCTCCTACGATAGTCTCCCAAGTTTCCGCATCGTTTATGATCTCTTCAACGTTACCTCTCCCGGCTGCAATTAGCCTAGGATTAGCGGTGTCTGAATTGTCATAAAAACGCCAGGTATCTGTTAAGGGACGGTATAAGTGAAAAAAGTTACGGATACCTGCATGATAACGACGGCTGATAGTTTCTTCAGGTACATCATGTCCGCCCATCCTTACTCTTTGCCGCACACGCTCAATGGCAAGTTCCGGGTTCGGCAACCACAAGAAAACCAGATGGAATAGATAACCATTTTGCCGTAAATTAGCGATCCACGGAGCAAAACTGCGCGTTGCCAAGGTAGTCTCAAAGGCAAAGTTTACCCGTTGGTTTGCCAATTGTCGTAATCGCTCTAACATAATGCGTCCGGCACGAAAGGCGACTGTTTCTGGTTGAAAAGCTGATAATCCTTGAGCAATAGCGTCGGCGTTAACGAATTCGGTTACGCCTAATGTCCCTTGTAGCAAAGCAGGTGCAGCGGTTGATTTGCCTGCACCATTGGGTCCAGCGATGACAATCAGATGTAACCACTGCTCAGTCATTAGATAATCTTTCTAAACAACATAACGGATTACTTTAGGACGGTTTTGTTCCTCAGGAAAATGACACTGAACTGCATCACGCACCATTTCTCGCAAAGCTTCTATGTCATCAGCCTGAGTGAAAATCGACTCACCCAAGGCTCTCGCAGTATACCCACCGTCTAGGTCATCTTCAACCACAAACACAATCTCAGTCATCGCTAATCATAGTAGATAAACTTACCTTTTATTGTTAGAAGCAAATATTTCCCTTCTTAAGCTTTTCCTGGAGTTTGGTTTTAACTTTTTGAGTAAATCTTAGTTTGAATGCGAGGTCATCTAAATCTGTATAAGGTCTTTGGTTTATGAGTTTGTCAATAGTTGTTTCATAAACCCGCGTCCCTCTGAAAGCATCAATCAACGAGCTTTTATCAGCTTTATTGATATTGACAGCATTTGTATTATCTGTACTAAAAATCCAGTTAGGGGTAGGAGTTGCTCTCGAAGTTTGTTCACTTACTGTAAAATCTTCCGTTCCTATAGAAGTTTCATTATTTTTACTATTTGCTTTAGACTCGTTTGTTTCTACAGGAATAGAATCAGTTCTTTTATCGGATTTTATAAATTGAATATTTTTAAGTTCTAGCTTTTTCTGCAAAAGAGAAGGACAAGAAGGAGCAATTATAAAGGCTAAATCAGGTGGTGTTCCATCAAGGGTAAATGGTTTGAAGTTGATATCCTCTAACCATTGGTTAAATGTTTCCAAGTGTGCGCTCAAAAGTTCGTAATTTTTGGCTTCACCAAAAGCTCTTGCTACATTGTTACCGTTGTGCAGCATTTCCACATAACAATCAAAAGCATGACCTGCAAGTACAGTTGTAGTTAAAACTGCGGATAGGGTATATGCCTTCTTATTCAAATAATTCGCCCACTTTTGTCTACACTGGGCTTCCACTAACTGACGGGCATCACCTTCAAAGACTTGTTCTGGCTCTTCCTTAAAGTACTTTTCATGTATCTGAAGTACTGCTCCAGCATAGTTCTGACAGAACGTTCTCAAGTTATTAGCAGGATTCAGAAGGATATTCTGAATCTCTTGCCATGCTTGGTCAAAGTTCTTATAACCTTTGTAAGCTCCTTTAATCCGCTCCTCAATCTTTTTTCTAATCATTTCAAATTCATTACTATTGCCTTTATCTAGGTTAATAACTGAGTGACCTACAAGGCTTTCTATAACTGAATCTTCCGCAATGAAACTTCCTACATTTTCTGATGTTCCCACTAAATAAATTAACAAACGTATATTTGAGCTAAATTCCTGACAAGCTCTCTTTATTAGTGCTTTGAATAGAGATCTTGTATCTTGAATGTAATTTGGAAAGTTTTGTAATGCATCTAATTCATCCGTCAAATACACGAATGTAAATAGCGGCTCTACTTCTGAAACTTCAGCAAGTACATAGAAGAAAAAATCCTCAAATCCAACTCCACTATCAGCAAGATACTTATTAAACTTAGGATAAAATTGTATTTTAAAGTTTCTTGCTGATGTTAGTTGAGACAATTGAGAATGATCTAATAGTTCACTCAAAATACGTTCAGCTACATTTTTAACTGCATCTGACAAATCTTTATTGTGTAATAACTCCCAAAATGTGTAAGCTAAAATGTGGCAGTATAGCTTAATACCGAAACTATGGCTACCACCCATTGTCAGTAGATCAGAGAGTTGAAACCGAACTACTACAGATAAATTCGTGTATGTGGACTGAGTCTTGGTCAACTCATGCAAATAAGTTAGTAGAGAAGTCTTACCACTACCAACCAGTGCAGCAACAAATCTAAAGGTAAAGAAGCCATCAGAAAAACAATGCCTGAGATCATCTTCAAGCAGCTGGGTTATGTCAGATATTGGTCTTCCAGACAGACTCAGAGCCGTAGACCCTTGACCATCTGAACCTGGTGGCCTAACAACCCGTTCAATTCTAATATCTTCAATAAAACCTTCACCAGCTTTCACTTGTTGAAGGAAGTCTTTGATAAATCTTTTCTTTCCTGCATCTTCCGGCATAATTTACTCTGCCCACTGAATCAATTCGTCATCTTTTTCGGTAACGGCAAAGACTTTGCCAGTTGATTTAAGCATTTCAAAGTACTTATCTAATGTGGCTTGAGAGATAGGGTTATGTTCCATGAACTTTTGACAAATATCTTGACTGCGAATAGCAACAACACCCTTTAGTTCTTGGCGCTTTCTTTCTTCGAGGTAGAGTGCTTTAAATTTTTCTACGAAAGTGTCAAAATCCATTTCCTCAGCTAATGGAGTAGTTTTAACCTCAGAAGAGGCAAGTTTAAAACAATGTACAATTGCATTGACAAGTTTTGGCCCTTTATTAGAGTCAAATTTATACTCAGTAGTCTGTAAGTTTGCAACTAGAGCCTTAAAACCCTGATCAGTAACTGAAAGCCGATATCTTTTAGGAGATTCAATTAATTGGTTTTGGGATAGAGCTTCGTAGATAGAGTCAGCATTCTTCTGTTGGTCTTTGGGTAAGTAAGACTTGACAGTACCTTTAGTTACTGTCCCTTCTTCTGAGTAGGAGACTGCGTATAGCAAGTAAAGCATTTGCTCTGTGGAAAGCTCAATCATAATTTCCTCCTAGGAAATTTTACCTAGATTCTTATTTGGATAAACGCGCCTGACAAATCAAAGAAGTAGTAATGCTGATTACCTAAAGCTTGGGACTTAGCGCGTGTTTGTGAAATATATCAAAGCTTACCAGAGGCGATCGCTTCTACCCTATCCCATCGCCTAGTCTCACGCCAACAACTCATCAACCGCCACACTAAAACCCAGCAATACCCTTTGAGTGCGAACCACCTCACCAGCTGTAAACCCTAATATCTGGCTTTGAGTCATCACCAACACTAAACGACTCACAGGAAACACTAACCAGGCTTCCTCACAACCAGACTGTAAATATTCCTGCGCTTTGAGAAACACATCTTCAGCAATATCAGTAGGTGAAACTATCTCAGCAATTAGCGGGAAACTCTGTGGCAATATATCGGCCTTGCCAAACTGCGCGACTAGTTCAGGCGTAAGATAAGCAACATCCGGACGCCGCCCTTGCTTCTTGGTGCGACAAGGTACATCAGTATAGACTTTTCCCCCTTGTCCACTGGAAGTCTTGTAACTTCTCCAGTAAAAGCCTAGATTAAGCTGAATTTCACTATGCTGTAACGTCATTCCATTTTTCTCTACAAGTTGCCCATCCACCCACTCCATATGTTCTGGGAGATTCAGCATAAAATCTTCCACAGAGAAATTTTCCGATACAACAGCAGTAGTCACCATAGTTATCTACTCTCCTTTGCCGCTTTCATTAAGGATGAATCTGATGTCAGATTAACGCTCACACGCCTCTGGCTGCTAACCCCCTAAAATGGAAAGAAAGACTGTTTAGATTTGTGTAGCTTATCCGGGCAGAAAAAAATTTATGATAAACGCTGTTTTAATCCAGAATCTCCAGAAGCGCTACGGCTCAATAGAAGCCGTTAAGGATATTTCCTTCCAAGTCAAACCTGGAGAAATCTTTGGGCTACTGGGCCCTAATGGCGCAGGGAAAACTACCACGATTCGCTGCCTGTGTACCTTAACCACACCTGATGCTGGTAAAGTCGAGGTGTCTGGTATTTCTGCGATCGCTCAGCCAAGAGCAGCCAGACGACGCTTAGGTTATGTAGCTCAAGAAGTTGCTCTGGATAAGGTACTGACGGGTCGAGAATTGTTGGAACTGCAAGCTGCACTTTATCACCTCCCCGGTAATGTTGCCAAAAAGCGAATTGAGGACGTAATCAGCCTGCTGGGTTTAGAGGAATATGCTGATAAAAAGACAGGCACTTACTCCGGAGGAATACGTAGGCGCATTGACTTAGCCGCTGGGTTACTGCATCAACCGGATGTTTTAGTGCTCGATGAACCAACAGTCGGATTAGATATTGAAAGCCGCGTTGTAGTGTGGGATTTATTACGGAAGCTGCGGGAAGCAGGAACCACAGTATTGATTACCAGCCACTATTTAGAAGAAGTAGATGCTTTGGCTGATCGAGTAGCAATTATTGACAGAGGTGTGGTGATTGCTGAAGGGACGCCTTCACAGTTGAAAGATCAGGTAGGAGGCGATCGCATTACACTTCGCATCCGCGAGTTCTCCCCAATTGAAGAAGCCGAGAAAGCTAAAGATATGCTTCAGGCTTTGCCCTTTGTGCAAGAAGTGATTATTAATAGTTCTCAGGGCAACTCCCTCAACTTAGTAGTAAAACCCCAAAGCGATGCACTGATGAGTGTTCAGCAAGCTTTAAATGACGCTGGTTTGCCGACGTTCGGAATTGCACAAGCACGTCCTAGTTTAGATGATGTCTATCTCGCTGCCACGGGTCGAACCCTGATGGATGCTGAACTCGCCTCCGCCGGAAACCGCGACTCCAAGGCAGAAAAAAAGCAAAGTATGCGGTAGCTTAGGATAAAAAATTGCCATTCTGTATTGTGGGACAGGCATCTTGCCTGTCTTTGTAAGAAAAGCGAACAAAACCCATTTGAAAGACACCAAAAATTAACATGAGCGGAACTATTACTCCTTCCAAACCTGACATCAACTTACAACCTGATGTAACCAGTCAAATCCAAATTAGTGATAATCCTGGGTTAGGTGAATTTGTTCAAGAAACTTTGGCTCTAACCAAGCGTTTATTTATCCAACTACAACGGCGTCCATCTACATTAGTTGCTGGAATTATTCAGCCGATAATGTGGCTAGTTTTATTTGGAGCCTTGTTTCAAAACGCTCCTCAAGAACTGTTTGGTGACGGTCTTTCTTATGGAAGATTCCTAGGTGCAGGGGTGATTGTATTCACAGCATTTGCTGGAGCCTTAAAGGCTGGGCTGCCAGTCATGTTTGACCGGGAATTTGGTTTCTTGAATCGCTTACTGGTAGCACCTCTGGCTTCTCGGTTTTCAATTGTTGCTGCAAGTGCGATTTACATCATTTCTCTGAGCTTAATTCAGGCTGTAGCTATTGTTGCAGTCAGTGCTTTTTTAGGAGCAGGTTTACCTAATTTAGTTGGTTTAAGCATTATTGCGCTGATTGTTTTTCTGCTAGTTCTAGGTGTTACAGCATTGAGTCTAGGATTGGCTTTTGCGTTACCTGGTCATATTGAGCTAATTGCAGTTATTTTTGTAACGAACTTGCCATTGCTGTTTGCCAGTACAGCTCTTGCTCCTCTGTCATTCATGCCAAGATGGTTGCAGGCGGTGGCGAGTCTGAATCCTCTGAGTTATGCGATCGAACCCATCCGCTATCTCTATACTCACAGTGATTGGTCATTGGGTAGTATTGTGATGCAAGCTCCTTGGGCATCCATTACCTTTGGTGGCGCACTTCTTGTCCTGCTAGCTTTTGATGCTGTGGTGTTATTAGCAATTCAACCGCTACTACGCCGTCGATTTGCCTAAATGTGACACGCCCGCAGCTTTTGCCTAAGCTTCCTTGCTCGAATTCTATAATCATTGAATTAGGATATTCTTCCCTCAACTGCCATGAAGACAAGCAACCAGTTGATTCCTTCAATTGCCTCAACACTACTAACGCGCTTTAAGATGAGCGTTGGAGTTTCAGTAGTAGCCATGGGTATTACCTCCATCTTGCTACCCCAAGCCGCTTCAGCTATACCCCCAGAGGCGAATCAATCCAATCAACCCATACAAGATTTTCTCTCTCCGCAAAATGAGCGAGATACTTTCTCTAGTGGTCCTGGTGATGGTTCCTTCAGCGTCTTTAACCTAATTCATAGAGCGCAGATGGGTAATCTTCGAGATATGGGTGAATTTTCGGAAGAACAGAGTAAAAATATCTCAGACGCTGCTGCGCGGTTCCGGCTTGAACAACAACGGCGGCTTGGCATTCAACAAGGGATTGGCACCCAACAGCAAGCTTTACCAAATCAGCAAGTTCCAACTCCTTCGACTGGAAATTAATTGCTGTCAAAACTTTCTAAATTTGAAGGGGCACATCTTGTTGTGCCCCTACTCTTTTGAGTTAATTATTTTGAGCCGTCTTTGAGTAATCAGCCAAACGCTGCAAGGATGTCTTGAGCGTGGGTTTCTGTTTTTACTTTGTCGTCAACGTGGGTAATTTTGCCATCTCCGTCAATGACGTAGGTGACGCGCTTGGCATACCCACCGCCATCAACGTCATAAGCTTTGGTAATGGCTCCATCAGTATCTGCTAGCAACTGGAAGGGTAGACCATACTTTTCTGTAAACTTTTGATGAGATGCCTCATCATCCATGCTGACACCTAACACCACCATTTCTTTGCCTTGATACTCAGCGTGGTTATCCCGGAAACTTTGAGCTTGTTTTGTGCAGCCTGGGGTGTCGTCTTTGGGGTAAAAATACAGAACAACAGTTTTACCGGCAAAGTCGGATAGTGAAACGGTATTGCCATTGGTGTCTTTGGCGGTAAATGCCGGAGCATCCGTACCAACTTTGAGAGCCATAGATTCTGTTTCCTGAATTGTTTAAACTGAACTTTCACCTCTAAATAGTACAGGAAATTGCATATTTCCAGGCTCAGAGCTGAAGTGGTTGACCTAGATTCGGGCGGGATGACCATGAAACCGCTTAATATAGAAAAACATGACCAAAAAAAGGCTCAAGCATAAGGGATGAACGATGAAGTAGGCTCACGAGTTGGTCATAAGCCTCTATTTTTAAAGGTGGGGTTGTTTCATACTTCATGCTTGATACTTCAGCCTTCTGTTGACCACTGGTCAGTGTGGTGTTAACTTACCAAAGGTTGCGATGACTTCAATTGGGCCATTGAACACCCAGTCAATTCAATATTCTGCCTCTACTATTAAACGAGCCGAGCGGGCAATGCGTTGTTTACCGTTCCAGTTGCCTTTATTTGCGGCGATGCGAGCCAAAAGTGTTCCCCTTCAAGCGATCGCAGAAAAAGAGGGTATTGAACACCATTACACAAAACGCCCCTTATCGGAGTTAGCAGTAGAAAGTAGCTTAATGTGGCTAATTCAAGTCGGTATCTTGCGGCGAGAAGTCGATGGCCAAGGCATTACAGATAGTTTTCGCTTGACACCATTGGGCCGTCAGCTGTTAGAAAAGTGGGAACGCCAAGGAGGAACATTGCCTCCCCCATCCTTTTTAGATCGCCTTTACAATGCCTTGAACCGATGGTTGCGACTACCTATTTGATGAATTTGATTAATCTGTGAAGGGTGGCTTCTACCTCACGTCCCCTAGTCTTTAGCCCTTAACCTTGAGTATGAAATCTATTATGGTCGTGGGTACAACGTCCCACGCAGGAAAATCTTTAATTACAACCGCTTTATGTCGCATTCTATCGCGGCGCGGCTGGCGTGTAGCTCCCTTTAAGGGTCAGAACATGGCCTTAAATGCCTACGTGACGCCAAACGGTGGAGAAATTGGACACGCGCAGGCAGTACAAGCTTGGGCAGCAGGGGTGATGCCCTGTGTGGAAATGAACCCAATTTTACTCAAGCCTCAGGGAGATATGACCTCCCAAGTTATTCTCATGGGTAAGCCCATGGGCAAAGTCAGCGCCTCTGATTATTACGAGCAGTATTTTACTCAGGGTTGGCAGATGATTGAAGAATCACTGCGACGCCTGAGCAACGAGTTTGATCTAGTTGTTTGCGAGGGCGCTGGTAGCCCAGCAGAGATTAACCTCAAGCACAGAGACTTGACCAATATGCGCGTGGCATTGCATTTAAATGCTCCCACGCTGCTAGTAGTCGATATTGACAGAGGTGGGGCTTTTGCCCATGTGGTGGGAACTCTGGAGCTTTTGGAGCCAGAAGAACGGGCTTTGATTAAGGGGGTGGTGATTAATAAGTTTAGAGGGCAGCGATCGCTTTTAGACCCAGGTATCACCTGGCTAGAAGAACGTACAGGCATTCCTGTGCTTGGAGTGATTCCCTGGATGGAGGATTTATTCCCAGCTGAAGACTCCCTCGACTTACTCGATCGCAACTCCAAGAAAAAGCAAGAGAGCGAACTCAACATTGTGGTAATTCGACTCCCTCGAATTTCTAACTTTACTGACTTTGAGCCACTGGAAGCAGAACCGAGTGTCACTGTAAAATATCTGACACCTAACCAATCCTTGGGATACCCAGACGCCATAATTCTCCCTGGTACTAAAACCTCAATTCCTGACTTGATGGTGCTCCACAAAACAGGCATGGCAACAGAAATTCAAAACTACGCCACCGCTGGTGGTACAGTTCTCGGAATTTGTGGGGGCTTCCAAATGCTGGGTAAAATGATTGCTGACCCTGAGGGAGTAGAAGGTCAAGAGGGGCGTTATCCAGGGTTAGATCTGTTGCCTTTAAAAACTGTAATTACAGGTAATAAAATCGCACGTCAGCGGCTTGTGACATCCAACTATCCCCAAGCTGGGTTTCCCGTTGCGGGCTATGAAATCCATCAAGGTCGTTCGCGAGTAACTGAGTCGGAAGAAGGAGAAAAACAGCCTTCTTTCAAACCTTTATTTGATGACCCCGGTTTAGGTATTGTTGACGTTGGTCAATCAATTTGGGGCAGTTATCTTCATGGTCTTTTTGACAATGGTCCTTGGCGACGTGCTTGGTTAAATCACCTGCGGCAGCGACGAGGATTGCCAGCCCTCCCCACGGGTGTTCCTAACTATCGCGAACAACGAGAATCTGTTTTAAACACGCTTGCTGATATCGTAGACAAGCATTTAAATTTAAACCCAATTTTACCTTTGCAGAAAGAATGAGTGTCAGCATTCGATTTTTGCCAGACGATGTAACCATCAATGCCCAGCCAGGAGAGCCAATGCTTCAAGTGGCTGAACGTGCGGGTGTTTTTATTCCTACAGGTTGTTTAATGGGGTCTTGTCACGCTTGTGAAGTGGAGATTGAGGGGGGTGAGGCAATTTGTGCTTGTATCAGTGCTGTACCAGGCGATCGCAAAGAACTGACAATTAATCTCTACGCTGACCCTAACTGGTAGTTTTCGAGCTAGAGCCAGTAGAACAATTTAGCATCCTCCCTACTTTTTGTAGTGTTTTAATTGTCTGACAATTGGAGTGGTATCTAGCACTCGTGTTGCCTTGACAACAAGGAGAGCAAATTATTGCTCAGTAGGGGATGTAGGGCACTAGCATCTAATGGTTCACAGCTTGTGAGTTGCAAAATTGACTCTTTAATTCCAAACTCCTGATTTAGATGAGTTTGTAACTGTTGAAGTAAGCGATCGCGTTCCTCGGCACTCAAAGATGGCACGCTAAGATGGGCACACAGCATTAGTTGACCCGAAGTAATTGTCCAGATGTGTAGCTTCTCGACTCGCTCAACCGCGTTAAACGATTTCAATGCCGTTGCCACTTCAGCAGGATCTATTGAGCGAGGTGCATACTCCATCAAAATCTCTAGACTTTCCCGAATTAGAGGTATAGCACTTAGAGCCGTTAACCCAGCAACTAAGAGGCTGGTTGCTACATCTATCCATGACCAATTCCAGAAGTAAACTGCTAGGGCAGCTAAGATGACGCCGACAGAACTAGCAGCATCAGCAACCACATGCAGGAATGCCCCCCGCAAGTTGAGGTCATCGTGGCTATGTTGATGAAGTAAGGTGATGTTGAGACCATTGACAACCAAACCCACAACTGCTCCAATTAACATGGGTAGACCTAATACAGGTTCTGGTGTTTGGACTCGACCCATGGCTTCCCAGGTGATGAAAAAAGCGATCGCCAATAAACTGAGGCCATTGACTAAAGCCACCAGGATTTCTACTCGACGGTATCCAAACGTCGCCTGACCCGCAGCAGGTCGCTGAGCGAGCCAACTTGCCACCAGTGTAAGACCTAAAGCCGCAACATCCGAGAGCAGGTGTCCAGCATCCGCCAGTAAGGATAAACTATGACTCCATAAACCTATGGCTAATTGTGCAACAAAAAAGCTTGCTATTAAACCTATGGTTATCCCTAGTCTCTGGTTTTTTTGTTTCCTATGAATAACGTCTAGATGATTAATAGAAGAGCATCCGCAGCAAGAAGGAATCACTGGAGCATTAGCACCAGAATGCTTCTGAATCAAAAGCCTCATCCAATGAACTCTCCGTAGCTAATAACAATTAGGTGAGAAGAATGATGCCTAAAACAATTAGCAGCCATCTGATACATCGTTAGGAATCATCCCTAATAGTTATAGTCCAACAGATGCAATTTCTCATAAAAAACTTCATAGGAAAATTTTTATGATTCAGCTTTTAAGAGAAATAGCACTTATTTGCGTTGAGCTTAGATGTTTCTCTCCAAAACACTAGTCTACCTTTGGATAGTTTACCTTTGGGGGATCTTTATTCAATTGCTACTGGGGTGCTAGGATTCGAACCTAGGAATGGCGGGACCAAAACCCGCTGCCTTACCACTTGGCTACACCCCATTGAAACCACTTTGCATATGGTAGCAGTTTTTCCTAGGTAAGTGTCAAGCACTTTGATGAACAAAGACATATCCAAACAAAAGAGGGCAACAGTTCTGAGTTATGCCTGCCCTCTATAGAAGAGTCTTCTGATTGTTTTGGAAATATGTTGTGAGTGCTACTGTGACATCATGCTGGGTAAATCCGTAAGCGTCGATTAGGTTCATCACCAAAGCTGTCGGATTTGAGGCGGTAGTGTTCAACTAGCTCGTGTTGCATCTTACGCACTTTTGGCGATCGCGGCAGCAATTCCACAGGCTGTCCTTTAGGAATCACAATTTGCTCAACTGCAAGACGGGCTTCCTCTAGCGCCTCAATTTCGTCTTCACTGCCATTTTCAGTAAATAATCGCAAGTCAGTTGCATCAGGCATACTCGGATCGTCCATATCCAACATATGCCGCAGGGCACGGGTAATCTGGGGGATAGTGCTGGCTTTAACAGCATGAATCGGCACCTGACGAGCTTTAGCAATAGACCTTAGCTTGCCGTGATTCTTGACGTGCGATCGCAATCCCAACACAGCATCAGCACTATCCATGTCTTTTGTCAAGACTACGGGCAAATTGAGTACCCGAATGACTTGCTCTAGTTGATGGCGACTGACGCCGTAAGGATAAATATGTAACGGCAAATCCTCACCATTGGGTCCGGGAGTCTGGAAACCGCCACCAAAACTATCTTGCTGATTCCAGGACTTATCCAGCAGCTGTTCAAAATCGCGGCTTTGGGAATACCGATCAAGAGGTTGACGCGACAGTGGCTTCATCTGCCCGGATGTTCGCCAACCAGTAGTTCTGAGTGGAGTTGAGGCAGAGGATAATAATAGACCTCGTTCTGGTGGTGTGGCGATCGGAGCACTGGGCAATTGACGAGTAATTGTCACCTTGCCATTTTCATTCACTGTTCTGATTTGTGGATTGGGCTGACGACCTCGCAGCAAATCATCAACAGTATCAGACATGCTCTCATGTACTACCCAACACTGCCGCTCTTGCATTTCTACACCTATTTCAAACGTTGGAGGTGCCTTACGTTCCAAAACGGTTTTCTGAGAGCCTCGGCGTCTTGCTTCGTCATCTCCCAGGGTTACTGCTTGGATGCCACCAACCAAGTCAGAGAGGGTAGGGTTTTTAATCAGGTTTTCAATTTGATTGCCGTGAGCAGTGCCGACTAGCTGAACTCCTCGTTCAGCAATTGTTCGGGCAGCCAGCGCTTCTAGTTCCGTACCAATTTCATCAATAACGATGACTTCTGGCATATGGTTTTCCACTGCCTCAATCATTACCTGATGCTGAAGTTCTGGGCGAGCAACTTGCATTCGTCTAGCTCTTCCAATTGCCGGGTGGGGAATGTCTCCGTCTCCGGCAATTTCGTTAGAGGTGTCGATAATTACAACCCGCTTGTTTAGATCGTCGGCTAAGACTCTGGCTATTTCCCGCAAGGCTGTTGTTTTGCCAACACCAGGACGCCCTAGCATCAGAATTGACTTACCCGTTTCCACCAAGTCGCGAATCATGCCAATGGTGCCAAACACCGCTCGACCAACGCGGCAAGTTAAGCCAATTATTTCACCAGGACGGTTACGAATGGCGCTAATCCGGTGTAGAGTTCGCTCAATTCCAGCGCGATTGTCACCGCTAAAGTGACCCACTCGTGCAATGCAGTAATTCAACTGTTCTTGAGTTACTGGCGTTTCAAAAAGGTATTCTGCTTTATTGGGGAAACGAACCTCTGGGAAACGGCCAAGATCCATGACTACTTCAATCAAACTGTCTCGCTGCGGATGTTGATCTATTGAAGTGCGAATCTCTTCTGGCAAAATGTCTAGTAACTGTTGGAGGTCGTCTGTAATCTGCATCCTGTTTGAAAAAGAGTTTTCTTCCACTACCGGCGATTTATGAATAGATAACAGTGGTTGATCAGAGGGATTGATACCGTGGGAGTTCACCATATGCTCGTATCAAAGACAGCGATCGCTGCTCTTATCGGTGGGTTAGGGAAAATCTGTTTACTAAGCGTTCTGGCTCAGTTGGGTGTTGGTTTCGGTAGTTGTGCGGATGACTTTAGCTGTGAAACTAAAGCCTGAGCGCTTCCCACAGCCTGCCAGAGCAGACTCGGTAACTCTTCCAGATGTCCCATGAGGATACTTTGAGGCCTGGCCAAATTTGCATCAATTTCTTCGCCATTGAAGTTTTCTAATTGGTCTAATATCGGTGAGAGTAGTACACGAGCGTAACTACCGTAAGCAATACCCGCTACGTAGGGTAGGGAGTAGGGAGTAGGGAGTAGGGAGTAGGAAGTAAGATAAGATTTTTCCTGATTCCCAATTTCCGATTGGTTAAGTAACCCAGTGGCTTTGAGTTTCGTGACGGTATGGCTGTTGGTGCCACCTGCTAACTGTACGTATCCGGGTAATCCAGCGGCTAGGACTTTCTGTGAGAGTTTGACAGCGGCACGAGTCGCGCCAGCGCCAATGTCGCCACTCATCGGACGACCATCAGTCTGCCAGACTAAGGGACAGGGTAGGGGTGTGATTAGTTTGTAGAGTGACCACAGGTAATCGATTAGATCCTCTCCATCTGGACAGCTAATCGCTAGGAGTTTGAGCTGATTAGTCCAAGGAGCGATCGCTTGCCAAAGGCGTTGAAAATCACTAAGATTACCCACTTTTGTGTGGATTTCTAGTGCATCAACCCCATCTTGTAGAATAAGTTCTGCGATCGCTTCCGGTGCACAGACGTAGGAGCGTGTGTAAATGAGCTGACTGGGGCAGATAGGTAGACAGCGGCCACAACCATAACAGCGTTTATCGACCACTCCAGAGACGCCTTCACTGGCATCTTGGAAAACTATTGCTTGGGCGGGGCATATCTTTTCGCAGGGACGAGAGCAATCTGCCGGACACATCTCCGGGTCAAATTCAGCTTTGCGAAAATGTGGGTCTTCTCCATCATTTAAGCTCACCATCAGCCAAGGTCGGCTCCTGAAACCAAACCCTCGCGCTTGGGCTTCCTCACCTAGTTTGTCGGCAACTTGTAAGGCATTTAGAGCCGCCGCAATCACCCCTGGGTCTGCTGCAACATCAATGCAATCGGCACCAGCAAGGGTGTAAGCTAAGGTGAGGTTTCTAACGGCAGGGAGGTGTTGGAAGCTGGCTCCGCAGATCAGCTTAAACCAGTGACCCTCCC
>DALYIW010000184.1:0-17571 GCA_031970155.1 Coleofasciculaceae cyanobacterium CTOTU46601
TAACGACAAGGTCTTATAGACTGAGGGCAAATCAAGTGCACTCATCATAGGGAATTGGTATGAGGTGTGCGATCGCACTCCCAACTCTGAAAACATTCACCTAGATGGTTCTCCAGCCTCTATAATTTCTGGAGATTTCGCTGGCATGGGGAAGAGTAACCGAAAGGCAGATTGACGCTGATCTGACGGTTCCGATGTGTTATTCCACAACGTTTCGTAGAAGAAAAACGACACACCCGCAAATCCTCGCCCTCGAACTGCCTCAACTTGCTTCTGGATTTGAGACAGGGAAACCGGTTTATTTTTTAACCCGCTCAGAATCCCGATCGCCACAGGAATATGACTCCGTGCTGCCTTAATTTCAGGTTGCTCCAATTCCGAGATAAAAGTGTTGAAGTTGTCTCGATAAATCTGCACAATCAGTTCTTCCACTAAGCCCCGTCGTTCCCAATTTGCCCAATCTGCAAGGAAGAAACGGTAGGAGTCTTTCTGGGGGTTGGGAGAGACAGAAATGATGACATTTTGCTTGCGGTTTTTAATCGCCCGGAACACCTGCGTCAGATAATCAGTAATTTTGTTAGCTCGCCAGCGTACCCATTCAGCATCTTGAGGGTCACTTGAAGGAGATTTACCTTGATGTTCTTGCTTGTACAGCTTCACGGTAAAAGGATCGTAACCGAAATCAGAGGGCAAGCCAAAGTGGTCATCCAATTGGATGCCATCAACATCATAGTTGCTAACAATCTCAACTAATAAATCCTGGATGAACTTCTGCACCTCTGGCTTAAAGGGATTGAGCCATACGCGATCGTGGCTACCTTCTTTCTTAATTTTGACGCCTTTTCCATCTTGGGTAAGCCAATCAGGATGGCGTTTGGCTAACTCAGAATCAGCGGGTGCCATGAAGCCAAATTCAAACCAGGGAATGACTCTCATGCCTTGTTGATGTCCCTGATTGATCATCTCCTTGAGCATGTCTCGTCCTTGTGTCCCTAGGTTTGGATCGAGGGATGCGTCTAACGGCGTTACTAACCTCACGGCACGGCCGATGACTCGTTCTGCTACCTTACTGGGGTAGAGAGTATAACCCCAGTTCCAGACGGTAGGATAGACTGTGTTGAAGTTTAGCCGGGAAAGCCGTTGTAGGGCGTCGGTAACAGTCTGGCTCGAAAACAGCACGTTACTATCAATATTTGTCAGCCATACCCCTCGCAGCTCAGTTTTTGCCTGATTAGTCGGTTGAGATTCCAGCGTCGCAATGTACTCAGAGGGAACGACGCCTGCTGTTCCTGTCGCTTGGCACAAGAAGGCTGCAACATCACTTCGGGTTGCTAAGCGATCGGGGCTTAGTGTGCGAACATTGGGGTAATTGACGACTAACTGTTTTTCTGTAGCCGCCGCGATCGCACTTCGAGAATATTCAGGAATTCCTGCGGTGTCAGTAAAAGCTTTATTCAACGTCTCAACAGAAGGTGCAACGGGTACATACTTCAACCCACTTGCCAAAGACACCAATGCTTCCACACGAGGAATATTTTGAGTTGGCTTGAAAACACCACCGGGATAACCAGCCAGAAAACCTGTTTGATAAGCCTTGCGAATGTCGTCACTTGCCCAGTATGTCGTCGGGACATCCGTAAACTTCCCCCCCGTGCGTACCGCCGTCGCATTTGGGAAAGCTTTACCCAGCATCGCCGCAAACTCAGCCCTTGTTACGGGTGCATTTGGCTTAAAGCTGTCATCTGGGTAACCACTAACAATCTGCCGTTGTGCCAACTGTTCAATGCAAGGTTGCACCCAATTCCCTTGAATATCGTTAAACCTTGGCTGTTGGGTGTAAGCAGCAGTTGGCTGTAACACCGCGATCGCTATGCCCAAAACAAAGAGAAAAACATACCAAGCCTGACGCCCAAAAGCGCAGCTAAAAGAAACAAGCCCGTCTGCACAGGCTTCAAACAAGCTTTTAAGAAACCGTTTCATAGATATCGAGATAGATATTACACAATTGACGCCAGCGTCTGGAACTAATCAGGAATGACCAAAAAAGGATGATGAGCGTTGCTCTGTTCGACGGTGCGTAGCGTCAGGATAAAAATTCTTGGTCTTCATAGTCAAGAAACCCCGTGGAAAGGATGAAAAATAGTTCTCGCGTTCTCATCCCAGTTCTTATTCATCCCTCATCCCTCATACCTCATCCCTCCAGATGACTGGGACAATTGAGCAAAGGTTGCAGGGCAAAAAGTACAGCATTAAACAACATGACAACGGGAACAATTGGAAATTATCTATAAGATTGAGTGACTTAACTCTATACTCCATCACACTGATGAATGGCAGGTTACTCAGCGATGTATCGCCTGATTGGGTGATTTTAGCTAAATTTTTTACCTGTAAAATTTTCTTAGCTTGATACGGGCTTTGAAAAGCTTATAGCTGTTTATGAGTTTGTGTTAAGCAGCTAAACTATATGTATAAATCCATGTCATTGTTTTAAGTTTTATTACAAAAACGTGGATTTTTCGACGAGCAGAGTGTTGTCTTACAGCAACGGACGTCAGCAAATCATCCGTTGTTAGGAAGTCAAAATAAATTCCTAACTGAATCATTGTTAAGTAAGGTACCTGGTATTTCAGTATGACGAAGCCCCCTGACCCAGAAGAGTTAACTGAGAATAATAAGCGATCGCTAACAAGGTTGGAAAGAGCCATCGCCTTGTCTCAGGGTCAGTTTTCATTGATTTTAGTGTGCTGTAACCATCTACCTTTACGCCTGCAAGTGGTTAAGCATCTGGAAGAAGTCTGTTCAGTTCCCATTGAGACACTTACTTTGCATTCATCGGTCAACACGCTTTTTACAACTATACATACAGCACTTGAAGGGTTACCGCCAGCATTGATGGTCTTCGGTTTAGAGTCCGTCGTGGCGATCGACCAAGCATTAAGCGCGACGAACCTAGTGCGAGATGAATTTCGTAAACAGTTTCCATTTCCTTTGATTGTATGGATAAATGATGACATTTTGCAAAAATTGGTTCGACTCGCTCCTGATTTTCATAGCTGGGCAGCCCCCCCAATTCGGTTTGAAGTCCCAAAGAATCAGGCTCTTGAACGGATAGTAATCATGGTCTAATCGTTGTGTTTTATTTAACTCATCTTCTGTACTTCTGCGAGGAGATTATACAAGAATTGGTTGCTTGTTATTTATTATTTCAGGATTTACTCAAATTGCTGATTTAAACGCTACTGCTAGTAGTGGGGTGGGCACTGCCCGCCCTACTTATAGAGGTTCTGCGTAAGTCCTGTATTTGTTAAAAAATACAAACAACCAACAACTAACAACAAATAACCAAACACCTTTCGTAGGCACTACAATTACGGTGTTATTTGAAGTTCCAGGCGGCGATCGCCAAACAACCCCATCCCACCATAAACGCTACACCCCCCACAGGAGTAATTGCTCCCAACCACTTGATGTTGGTTAAACTCAGGGCGTACAAGCTACCTGAGAAAATCGCCACACCAATGATAAAAGAAAACCCAGCCGCTACAAGAGTGGACTGTGCCACCTCAGCACGACTCAATAGCAACCCCACTAATAGCAGTGCTAGTGCATGATACATCTGATAATGAACACCTGTCTGAAAAATTTCTATTGCCCGTTCACTCAGCTTTTGTCTCAAAGCATGGGCACCAAAAGCACCAGCGGCGACAGATAAACCGCCTAAAATAGCCCCTACACCCAAAAAAATCTGAGTCATCTTTTAATAAAACCTTGATTTTATCCTCATCGACGAGTCGCTTCTAGTAGGCGGGAAAAGTAAAAACGAGTGCTAGTCATCGCACTGCGTTCAATTGAAAAGCCATTGCTTTCTAATATTTTCACGATATCGGCTTCTCGGTGCTGATAAGCACGAGTGGTTTTACTCGGTCCTGGAAACAACTCACCAATTTTTTTGAGCAAAGTCAGGGCAAAGGTTTTAGGAGCAAAGCTGAGAATCAGGCGAGACTCTGCCAGAGAGGCGAGATGAGAAATCATTTGGGCGGCTTTGTCTTGAGGATAGTGGATCAGCACATCTAGGCAAATCACCGTATGGTAGCTGCCGCTTAATGCTTCCAAATCCTGAACGGCAAAAGTAAGATTGCTCGTATTGCCTAAGGTATCTTCAGCTCTTTCCTTAGCTTCGCCTACCATTTTGTCAGAGATGTCGCTGGCAAAGACTTTAGCGCCTGCTTGGGCAAGGGGAATGCTGAGACTACCAACGCCACAACCTGCGTCACAGACGGACAAACTTGCTAAATTGTCGTCAGCCTCCAGCCAACTGAGGACGGTATCGACAGTCTGCTGATGTCCGGTACGGATATCTAGCTGGACTTTATTCACCTCGCCATCGCCGTAAATCCGCCGCCACCGCTCAAACCCCGTGGCATTAAAGTATTCTTTGACAACGCTTTTGTCATCAACTGTGTTCATAACGTTGAATTGTGATGAGGAATCTAGGACGGTTAATTACTTTACCTCACATTCTGTACCTAGAAGCGTCGTACTACATAATTTTGGGGAGTTGGGAATCAAAAATTATTTTGAAGTTGAGTTTCACCCCTTCGGTAAATTTCACGAGCATAGTCAGTCCAAACTCCTTGTCCCCAATAACGGAAACAGCTGGTTTGAAGCAAGAGATTATTCATCAGGGCTTGACGATAACGATTTTGTTTGGTGAGGAGTTCTCCTAAGTGATTGACGAACAAACTTAGGTCGTCAGACTCTGCCTCAGCTTGAAGCAATGGATCGATTTTTTGGTGAAATAATGCACTGAGTTGATTCATCGGAGTCAATACATTTTCGTATCCTTTTACCCAACTCAAATGATTAGTCCAAGAGGCTCCATCCATATGAAAGTTTTGATTGCTTTGCTTCAATTCATCAATGACCTTAGCAACTTCATTTGGAGTATAACTATCTGGAGAAACTCGCTCCCAAATGTAGTGCTGACCAATTGGTTGACAAGCTGGATAATCCTCTGGTTTACAACCTGCGGCTTCAATTAGCTCTAGATATTCTGTACCATTAATTCCCACAACCCCTGATTTTCCTCCTCCTTGATGCGCCATTTCATACCAAGCTTGTTTAAACGCACTAGGAAATTCATTCATCATCACACCACCATTTTCTCCATCCCCAATTTGGCTGACTATGGGTGGCACTAGCACATTACCAAGTTGATGGCGAGAAAGTGTTTTAGCTTCGTAGTAGGGCTGCATCTGAGCCACCAATTTTGTATCTGAACCTTGGGTTTTAATTAATGCGGTAATGCTTAAGGTTGCTCCTTGGGAATTCCGGGCAACAAGACGGTGAGGCAAATGTTTGTATTGCAAAGATTGACCCGTTAGGGTTTCAACAGAGTGTTCTTGAACCAGTAGCCATCGGTATCCCGATTCTTTGAGTGCTTTAACAAATTCGTAGAGAGTATCTGGGTGATTAGGAAGAGCCATTTCTGGGGGAGAAAACCCCTTGACTCTGGCCAGTGCCTCCCAACCAAAAATGGCAGCAAAATGCTGTTGCCATGCTTGAATGTGCAACTTGATATCAGGAATCGGAGTGGAAGGAATAACGGCATGGCTCCACATTGTACCGAGCCATTCTACATAAGGTCGATAGGTGGGGTCGATGGTGACGCGCTTGAGATTTTCTAGGATGTCTCCTCGTCCCATTTGCCGCAGTCCCCACAGGAGATTACCAGAGTAATCCAACATCACACGAGGATTACAACCATGGGCGACAAGTTCAGGAATGAAATCGGCGATGCGGCTATAGCAATAGGCAAATGGGCCTGCATTGTGATTGTCTCCCTCGTTGGGATGCTCAAACATATATTGCAGGTTGCTGATGAATTGGCCGTTTGAGCCAGCTGGGATGGTAGGTTGGTGCATGTGGAGCGCGATCGCAAAACATGCCGTTATTTCCTCTAACTTCAGATTCGTCTTTGGCAAAAATACAGGATCGTCATGGTTTGCCACTTCAGAAACTTCTTGTTCCCAACCGGAAATATTCGGCAATCCGTCAATCGTTTCAACTATAGGGGGAGGTGGGGTTTTGAGGAATGAAGACAGCATTTTAGGTTCTCTTAAATCGGGTTATAGTAAGGTTTTTGTAAGACTGGATCATGCTGGCTACAAGCCAATCTATTAAAAAAATACATTTTAAATTTTGTTTTGAGTTGTTTACTCTACAAGTTTTCTGGAAAATTTAATGATTTCCTAAAGATTCAAGTGACAGCGGATTCTAGCAGCTGGATAGTACCTTTACTGGCGTCAATTTCTACTTCTGCACCAATTGGAAGAGTAAATTTATTTTTGATATGACCAATCATCGAACCATACCAAGCTGGAATTCCTAATGGTTGAATGTGGTCGTTCAACACTTGCGCTAAAGTTAGAGACTCCTGTCCATCTTTCTGGGTGCTTTCTTGAGTAAGCTGAGTGCAATCAGTACACTGCCCAAAGACAAACCCGGCTATTTGTTCCAAAATTCCAGCTAGTTTTAACTGAGTCAGCAATCGGTCTACACGGTAAATCTCTTCCCGAATTTCTTCTACAAACAATATAGTGTTTTTCCAAGGAGGCAGGTAAGGCGATCCCACCATGGCTGCAAGCACAGACAAATTACCGCCTACCAGTTTCCCCCTAACCTTGCCAGGAGTGATAGTTTCCACGCGAAATTCGGTAGTGTTGAGATTGTCGTCGTTCTCCAGAAGATTCTGTAAGGTGAAAACTTCTCCATTAAACAGGATGCGCTTCACGTAATCTACTGTAAATGGATTCCAGGTAGACTGACCGGTCGCCCCATGAAACGTAACAAGACCACTTTTGGCATAAAGGGCAATTAGCAGAGAAGTAATATCACTCAAGCCCATCAATATTTTTGGATGAGAGCGAATTAGAGAGTAGTCTAGTAAAGGCAAAATCCGGTTACAGCCCCAACCGCCTCGCATGGGAAGGATAAGCTGAACAGAGGAATCGGCAAACATGGCGTTTACATCAGCGGCGCGGTTAGCATCTGTGCCTGCCAGATAGCCGTAGCGACTAAGGACATGTGCCCCTAACTTGACCTTTAAGCCCAGTGTTGCCAGAGTTGCTGTGATATCTTCAATGTCTTTCTGGTCAATGTAACCTGCCGGGGCTAATAATCCCACAGTATCGCCTACTTTTATACGAGGTGGTTTTAGGATAGTGTTTGGGGATGATGTACCTTTGGCGATTAACGGGAACTGGGTAGCGAGTGTCACCAGTCCAAAGGTGGTGAGGAAGTTACGGCGATTTTGGGTCAAGTGATTTTAGATTTTAGATTGACTCTATAGGTGATGCTGGATAAGATTTGAGCTACTTTGAGCGTTTGTTACTAAGAGCTAACGGTTTCTAGAAGTGTGTTGAGAATGAGATAAACTGAGGTGGCACCGGGGTCTTGGTGATTCATGCTGCGATCGCCTAAATAACTCGCTCTTCCCTTCTTCGCTACTAGAGGAATCGTGTTTTTCATCCCCTCCTGGGCAGCAGACACAGCTTGTTGTAATGCTTCTTGCGTACTCGCACCATCAGCTACAGCTTGCTTAAAAGTTTCCGATGCCGGTGAAAGGGCATCAAGCATCGTCTTGTCCCCCAGGTTCGCCTTGCCCCGTTGAATAATACCATCCACAAAAGCTTGGAGTAGGGCTACCATATCCTCATCAGTTAGTTCCGACTTACCAGTTATTGCTGTGCTCGATCGCAAAAACATCGTCCCATAAAGCGGCCCACTAGCACCACCAACACTAGAGATAAGAGTCATGCTAACCGTTTTGAGGATAGTACCAATATCCTTATCCGCTACACTAGGAAGCTGACTTACGACTTTTTGAAAGCCTCGATTCATATTAATACCGTGGTCAGCATCTCCGATAGCGGCATCGAGTTCAGTCAGATAGTCCTTATTCTGCTCTAAAACGACTGCTACAGACTGCAACCATTGCACAATTTGTTCTTTTGTCACCATGATGCCCTCCTATCGCGCTAAACACACGCCCTTTGGATTACATAGCCCAACGCAAGGCAGGTGTTTTGACTGGCGCATCCCAAAATCTAATCATCTCATCATCTAACTTGAGCAGCGTGATCGAGCAACCTTGCATATCCAGGGAAGTAATATAAGGGCCAATCAAGTTGCGGACGATCCGAAGTCCCTTCTTTTCGCAGATTTCCAGCAACTTACGATAGACGATGTACAACTCTGAAAGAGGAGTACCGCCCATACTATTGACAAAAGCTAACACTGAATCACCTTGCTGGAACGGAGAATCAATCAATTTCATCTCTACCCATTCTCCTGTCTCGGTATCCCACTCGCGCACTGTGCGGCTGTAGTCTAAGTCTTCAATAATGGAAATAGCCAGCATCTCGGTGATTTCATCAGCTGACTTGAGCGACATTCGTTGACGCCCTGGTTCCCCATGAATGCCGATACCAAATTCTATTTCATCATCACCCAGGTTAAAGGTGGGGCTACCCTTAGTGGGTACAGTGCAAGACGTTAGTGCCATCCCCATACTGCGCCCGTTGAGGTTCACTTTGCGGCAGAGGTTGGCAAGCTGCTTCAAATCATATCCCTGTTGGGCAGCAGCACCACAAATTTTTTCAGCAAGTACAGTCGTGCCGACACCCCGACGCCCTTGAGTATAAAGGCTATCTTTAACAGCGACATCATCATCAATCAGAATATTGAGTACCTGGATGCCTTCTGAGTTAGCCAATTCTGCTGCCATCTCGAAGTTCATTACATCGCCACTGTAATTCTTGACGATATTCAAGACACCCACACCACCATTTACGACTTTGGCAGCTTCTAGCATTTGATCTGGGGTAGGAGAGGTAAAAACTTCACCGGGACAAGCAGCATCCAGCATTCCCAACCCGACGAATCCACCATGCATCGGTTCATGTCCACTACCACCGCCAGAGATGAGGGCAACTTTGCCTTGTATGGGTGCATCAGCGCGGTAGATCAAGTGAGGGTCAAATTGAACTTTAATCAACTCAGGATGCGCTACTGCCATTCCTTCTAGGCATTCGCGTACTACGTCATCAGGATTGTTGATGAGTTTTTTCATTTTTTTCAATATGTGGGAAACCACTCTTTATCTAAGTATTAAACTAGCTTTTATCTGAAGCTAAGAAAAACTCAATAATATCTTTCACATACTCCATTGTTTCTTCTACTTCATGAAGGACAATGTATTCAGAGGGGTTGTGACCAAAGCTATTATGATAGCCACAGGTTAGATTAATAGCATTCTTACACTTGCCTCTGGTTTTAATTGCTACAACATCTGTTCCATATCCACTGACTTTTTGTCGTGGTCTTCTCTTTTTCAACGACAAACGTACTAAAGAGTTGACCAAAAAGTCATCACAAAGTTCAATCTTTCCAACTTGAGTAACAATTTGCTGCTCCGGCTGATTTCCTCGATCCAGTTGAATTAGCAATTCAAAATTCATTAGCTCTGGAAATTCTACTTGTTTAGCTGACAGTAATCCAATCTCTTCATCTGTGGTAAATAGAATAGCCATTGGTAAATCAGTTTTCATCGCTAACCATAATTCTATTGCTACGCCTGCTCTATCATCTCCTCCAACTTGAACTAAGCAATCTTTATCTTGAATGACAGTGACTAACTGAGCAAGATGGGTCAGATTTTTTATCACTGGATTTACTTTATCACTTGGAGCTGTTTTAACTAAATACTGCTCTTTAATGCTGTCATGATCTCGGCAAACATCAGTATGGCTAACAAGACATACTTGAGGATTTTCTCGAATAGCTAGAAGATTAGATATGTTGGAGAATTCTCCTAGTCTTTCAGATAGATAACTATCTTCTTGAATTGAAAAATGATGTTCTATTAGAACTTGTTTGATATAAGAACGCAAATCTGGTTCGCTGAGTTTACAACAAGTAATGAGCAAATCGGCAAATTCATTATTCATAACTTATGAGCGTGCGTCATGAGAATACCGCTGTTAGCTTCACTTAATGTTTTGACCTCATTTGGTCTCATTGGGTCAATTAGATGGAGCGAATTAGTCGAGATTAATCAATTCGCCTCCTAGTTTTGTTACTTAACCAGCCCGGATCATACCTGTGACTGATTAAAGTGACGATTTAACTTGACACGATCTAATCAGGTAAAAGTTCCAGAACTTACGCATGGACACCACATATAGTAGGGGTGAACGGCCGTTCACCCCTACAAGTAGCGGTTTAACCGGAAATTTGCGTAAGTCCTGAGTTCTTTACTCAAATAAAAGTATAGCTGTGGCGCTTTTCGCCTTAGGGAAAGACATGATCAGATCGAGCATTGTGATTGGGAGCGTAACCTTGTTGGTCGCCTTAGGTACTATCTTATTTCGACCCCGCGATATACGTTGGGCAAAGCATCTAGATCGCCCTAGGTGGTTATTCTTTGAACCTGCAATTCCTCTAATCTGGACTGTGATTTTTGTTTGTGGAGCTATATCCGCCATTCTAGTATGGGAACAAGACCCAGGAAGCCTGAGAACTTGGGCTTTTATGGTTAGCTACCTCACCATAGAAATTATCACCGTTGCTTATATTCCGGCGGCATTGAGGAGCCGAAGCCTTACAGTCGGTACAGTGTTAGGAGGGCTTGGTGTTATCTTGGCAGTGCTACTTGACCTCGCTGTTTTGCCGATTTCTGGAAAGGCCGCTCTCTTGTTACTCCCTTACCTGGTTTGGACTCCGATTGGCACCTACACGACGAGGAAGATGATCAATCTCAATCCTGATGCGGCGTGAGAGGTTGAGGTTTTTGCCTTCTGCGACAGCTCAAGGAAAATTGTGCAACTTCTAGGTAAATACAAATTTCTAATTCACCGAGAAAAGCTCATAACTGTTTACTGGAAATCAGCGCTCCTCTTCGTTATTTGATGTTCAAGAGAATTAGCTTTGTCACTCATAGATGACAAATCATTTTTTACGAATTCTAGAGATAGTTGTATGGGCTGACTGAGTAGCGCACCCTGAAAGGAGTCCTTAGAAACAAGGGGGGAGCAAGAATTTTATCTGTAGTAAGGATGCACTGAATTGATATGAGTTAGAAACTGTAGTACCCATTAGTTAAACAGGCTTATCTAGCGTAATTCCCCAGACGGGCCAGCAATGCCAAGGCCTCCACCAAACTCCTCTCCATAACCTTCTTCACCATGTTCATTAATATCCAAACCTTGTTCTTCTTCTTGGGGCTTGACCCGCAAATCCATCGCTAAACCCAGAAGTTTCAGGATAATAAAGGTGCCAACAGCAGCAAAGACGTAAGTAGCTAGGACGCCTATTATTTGTGGCACCAGTAGCCCTGGATTGCCGTAAAGCAGACCATTATTTCCAGCGCTGTTAACCGCTTTGGTGGCAAAGATGCCAGTCAGAATTGCACCAACTGTACCACCAACTCCGTGGACGGGATAAGTGTCAAGAGAGTCGTCAAACTGCAATTTTGCTCGGAGGCTGACGGCAAAGAAGCAGCAAACTGAGGTAATTGAGCCAATAAGAATTGCCCCAATAGGAAGCACATATCCTGCTGCTGGAGTAACGCCGACTAGCCCTGCGAGAAACCCGGTAGCAACTCCAAGTGCGGTTGGTTTACCTCGAAGCACCCACTCTAAGATTACCCAGGTTAGACCCCCAGCAGCAGGGGAGACTGTCGTAGCGACAAAGGCGACTGTTGCCAATCCTCCTGCACTTAAGGCACTACCAGCGTTAAACCCGAACCAGCCAAACCACAGTAGACCAATTCCCAGTAAAACGTAAGGTACGTTATGAGGTGCAGCGGGTTGATCTGGGTAGGTTTTGCGAGGACCAATTACCCAGGCAGCTACTACAGCAGAAATCCCAGAGCTAATGTGTACCACTGTACCGCCTGCAAAGTCCAAGGCTCCCATTGCACCGATCCATCCTTTGCCCCAAACCCAGTGAGCTAAGGGAGAGTAGATAAAGGTAGACCAAATAATCACGAACCAGAAATAGGCCTTAAAACTCACCCGCTCAACAATAGCTCCTGAGATCAAGGCAGGGGTGATGATGGCAAACATCATCTGGTAAAGCATAAACACTTGATGTGGAATCGTTCCGGCATAGCCGACGGGATCGGGTTTGTCGAAGTCAACGCCGTTCAAGAACAACCAGTTTAAGTTGCCAATAATGGGATTAGCACTGACAGTCGGAGCTGCTCCACCAATTCCTGGAGTAACTGAATTTGGTGAAAAGGCTAGACTGTAGCCCCAAAGCGTCCATGTCACACCTATTAGTGCCATGAGGATCAGGCTCATCATCATGGTGTTGAGGACGTTGCGCGATCGCACTAGCCCTCCGTAAAAAAATGCCAATCCTGGAGTCATCAACAGTACAAGTGCTGACGATATTAGCATCCATGCTGTATCCCCAGTATCGATCACAGGCTTAGCCTCTGGTGTTTGGGCCATGGCACTACCGATTAAAGGAAAGCACAGTAGCCATAGGGCGATCGCCCCACTCATTAAAAATTTCTTCAACACTTAATTGAATCCTTCAACGTCTTTCACTGGTTGGAAATGTATCTGATTGCACCAATTCCAGATCACTATTATCTGTATCCAACGCTACAAAAAACTATTCAAACGTAAATTCTTTAAAAAGAAGATGACTCTCTCGATTATTAAAGGTAATATAGTATATTAGGTTACAGAATATATTTGACAATTAGGCATAACTGCTTGACATACGGATTGAGTCGATTCAGATAGGCTTGTAAAGTATTTTCGAGTCCTTAAGTAGCAAAGTAGGCACTCAAGCAACCATGAAAAGTAAATTCGTTAGTTTTGTAACGGTCTCTTTAGCCACTTCGCTATTATTTGTACCAGTTCAAAAAGCTTTCGGCTTTGATGCAGAGCCTCAGACAAACTTCAAACACACAGAGTATTTAGTGCCTGACAGAGAAAGCCGTTTGGGTACTAGAAGCGAACAGACTCACAAACAGAAGTTAGTACAGGATGGTCAAGCTAATAAATTTCGACCAACTCATCCTACTCCCCCTGTGGTAACAGCATCTGAGACTACTAACTCTAGTCAACCCAGTTCGGCACAGCCAACTGATCAGCTTAATAATACTGCGGGAGGACTGTTGGTTACCGTCTTGTTGATCAGCTACATTTTAGTAGGGCTTCAATATAGAAAACATCGTACTCATCGAGCGACTGTTCTACTCCACCAGATTGAAACCTTAGAAAAAATATGGAAGATGAATCCTCAACAACGATAGATCAAAAGAGGAAAGATTTATTATTTGTTAGGTTATTGGTTGTTTGTTAAACAATACGGCTCTCCAGTACTTGTGGTGAGAAACCGCATTTTTGGTAATGGATAATGGTAATTCCTTACCCAGTCAGCGTTTGGTTTGATTAATTAGTTTGTATTATCACTATATCTACGAGAGAGCCAAACGTTCTCAGGTTTGTGATGCTCAGATTGCAAAGCTTGGCTATTGCTTAGAATCCCTAAAACTAACAATCCCACGTACCACGTTAAAGCCGTGGGATTGTCAACGCATCGAGTTATCTAATCACACTGCCGGGGCTACTAGCCACACTACTGGCGATACCATGCATACCGTTAGCACCGGTTTCCTTGAGAAAACCACTATAAGCTTCCATACCATGTTCGCCAATATCTAAGCCTTCGAGTTCCTCTTCTGGAGTAACGCGGATACCAAGAGTCGCTTTGAGTGCCAACCAGAAAATAGTACTCAGGAGAACAGTTATTCCTCCTACTGTAAGAGTTCCCAGAATTTGTATACCCAATTGGTTCAAGCCGCCCCCAAAGAACAAGCCCGCTGCGGGTCCGGTTGTATACAAGGGAGTGGTTCCTCGCAAAGGAACATTCGGCCCAAGGCTAAACAAACCAACGGCCAAGGTTCCCCACACGCCACAAACTAGGTGAACTGAAGTTGCACCTACAGGGTCATCAATCTTAATTTTGTCAAAGAAAGGGACAGCGAAAACAACCAATACACCAGCAACGATGCCAATAACCGCAGCTGATGGAATATTAACGAAAGCACAGGCAGCTGTCACACCAACTAGACCCGCTAGGATACCATTGATGATCATTGAGAGGTCGGGTTTACCGAGATACAACCAAGCTGTGGCTGTCGCAGCAGCAGCACCAAATGCACCTGCTGTGTTGGTTGTGATGGCGATGTGAGCGATCGCATTTGGATCAGCCGCCATTGTTGAACCAGGGTTAAAACCAAACCAGCCCAGCCAAAGAATTAAGCAACCTAAAGTAGCGATGCTCATATTATGACCAGGCAGCGCTGTCACTTGACCATCTTGATATTTACCTAGACGCGGCCCTAAGAAAGCTGCACCCATTAACGCTGCCCAGCCACCAACGGAGTGAACCACAGTTGAGCCAGCGAAATCATAGAAGCCTTTTTGAGCTAGCCAGCCACCGCCCCAAATCCAGTGTCCTGTAATTGGATAGGCAATCCCCACCAGCAACATGCTGAAAATCAAGAAGTCAACGAACTTAATTCGTTCTGCTACAGCACCGGAAACAATTGTTGCAGCCGTTCCAGCAAACACTAATTGGAAAAAGAACTTGGCTAAAAGTGGTACTCCTGCCCAACCCAAAGAACTAAAGATTCCCTGGTATTCTTTAGCTTCTGTTGCCGCGTTTTCTATTACAGGACTATTGTCAGCTCCACTCAAAAAGAATCCACCACTAGCCCCAAAGAAACCATTACCATCACTGAACATCAAGCCAAAGCCAATTGCCCAGAAAGCGATGGTAGATAGAGCAAACACAATCAGGTTTTTTGCCAAAACATTGACGGCATTCTTCTGACGACAAAAACCTGTTTCTAGCATACAGAAGCCAGCATTCATAAAAAACACCAACATGCCAGCAATCATGACCCACATGGTGTCTAAACCCACCTTCAGGTCGGCTGTTGATGGCCCTGTAGCTGCTGGAGCCTGAGCGACTGCTGCATAACCCCAAACTAAAACGATAATCAGCGACAAGGGGATGCAAGCTTTCCAGCTTGGAGTCAGTCGATTAATAGCCGTTTGTAACTGCTTAAAATACGAAACGACCCCAGAGAATTGGACGGGTTGATTGGAAGATATCCGCCTACTTTGAGCTGGCGACTTCTTCCTTCTGAAAGTTTTCTTGAACCTTAGCCTAGAAATCATTTCTGGATTTTTCTCATGTCTGTGCAATACATTTCAACTTCTTGTCAAGAAGCTAGTCAATCAAGTTATTTTTCGGAAAAAGCATAATTTATTTTGAATGTCTCACCCTGACCCAATTATGCTCTTACTTCCTACTTCTCCTGCTATTTGCTAGAGTGTTTCCTACTTAAGGAATAGGTAGATTTTCTCAACTTAATTGTTATTTATAATACAAAACTTACAAACAACTGGAGAGATAGTCAATACACTCTTTTGCTTTTAGCAAGCATCCCTTTTTACTTGTAAGTCGTTCATTTTTATATGAAATTTCATTAATTTTCTGTATCTAAATATACTTTTGTTGTTGCTCTCTAAAAGTTTGACAGCTAACGGTTAACTGTCAACCGCCTGAGAGTCGGGTGCGGGAAGCTTAATGCTGTGCCAAGTATTGCTGGTAGCCTAATTCATCAAGGTGGGCTTGCTTGTCTATTACAGATTGAGCTAAATTTTGGCGATACTGCTGGACTCGCTCTAGTAATTCTGATTGGTGAGAAGCTAAGATTTGCACGGCTAATAGACCAGCATTTCTAGCGTTACCGATTGCCACAGTTGCGACAGGAATCCCAGCAGGCATTTGCACAATGGAGTAGAGAGAATCGACGCCTTGTAAGTGACGACTGGCCACAGGTACCCCAATGACAGGCAAAGGTGTCAGCGCTGCAACCATACCTGGCAGATGCGCGGCTCCACCAGCACCAGCGATAATTACTTTGAGGTTACGCTGATGGGCTTGTTGAGCGTATTTAACCATGCGTTCGGGTGTCCGGTGGGCAGAGACGATCGCCACTTCGCAGGGGACGCCAAATTCTTCACAAACGGCGATCGCATCCTGCATTGTCGGCAAATCTGAATCGCTGCCCATAATGATGCCAACTAAAGGTTTGTCATTGGTCATAGGGTTTAAGGTTGGAAGGTTGATATTTATAATCTGTGACCTGCTATCTGGAATTATTCTTACTAAAAAGCACCAAAGGACAAATGACTCCTGACCTAAATATTATCAATGCACGGGTGCCTGGTTATCAGGGTTTGCAGCAAATTAAGATTAATGCTCAGGGCATTATTGAAGCGATCAGCCTGATGCCATACTCCCCGAATGCACCCAGGGATAACGCCTCGTCAGTAGAGGCAACTCATGAATTGCCCACCCTTGATGTTGCGGGGGATTGGGTGTCGCTGGGTGGTGTCGATTTGCAGATTAATGGGGGGCTAGGTTTAGCATTTACAGACTTGAACCTAGATGATCGAAATCAGTTGAGGGAAATTTGTCAATACCTGTGGCGTCAAGGCGTCGATGCTTTTTTGCCGACTCTCGTCACCACCTCTGTGGAGAATATTGAGCGATCGCTTTCCATCTTCGCTGATTTTGTCACACCACAGTCGCAGGAACAATCAGCCGCTCAAATTTTGGGCGTTCATCTAGAAGGGCCGTTTCTCAATCCCCAAAAGCGGGGGGCGCATCCTGCCGAGTACTTGCTGCCGTTGACGATTGAGCATGTGAAACGAGTTCTAGGGGATTACGCTCATGTTGTGAAAGTTATAACGCTGGCACCAGAGTTAGACTCAACGGATGAAGTGATTCCTTATTTACGTTCTCTCGGCATCACTGTTAGTTTAGGTCACTCACAGGCAACTGCTACCCAAGCCAAAAAAGCCTTTCAAATGGGGGCATCGATGGTGACTCATGCGTTTAATGCGATGCCAGGCTTGCATCACAGAGAACCGGGATTATTGGGTGCTGCCCTTGTCCATCCAGCTGTTTACTGTGGTCTGATTGCTGATGGTCAGCATGTCTGTCCAATGATGATAGATTTACTGTTGCGAACTTGTAAGAACACAACAATGTCGTGCCCCTACGAAGGAAAGATTTTTCTAGTTAGTGATGCTTTAGCACCGATAGGATTACCGGATGGAGTTTATCCTTGGGACACGCGCCAAATTGAAGTGAAAAACGGTACGGCACAACTTTCAGATGGTACCTTAGCTGGGACGACGCGGCCATTGTTAACAGGGGTCGAGAATTTGGTGCAGTGGGGGATTTGTGAAGTGGGAGAAGCGATCGCACTGGCTACAGAAGCGCCTCGAATAGCCATTAGTTTACCTGGAATTTCTGCGGGTCAACCTGCTGTGTTATTGCGCTGGCATCTGGATGAAACGACAAGCCAACTGACTTGGAAACGTCTTAGCGTGGATGCAACTTAAATGCTAATCAGCATTTAAGTTGCATAATGGAGAGCATAGCAATATAAGAGAAGGTCGA
>DALYIW010000185.1:0-8844 GCA_031970155.1 Coleofasciculaceae cyanobacterium CTOTU46601
AGCAATATGCCGAGCAAGCTCAAGGTGACGAAGTGACTCAAAACGTCATGAAGCGCATTGCTTCTCAGACGGCTGAGACTTCTAACGTTCTTGGCGGACTGCGTGCTGACTCTCTCAAGCAGACTGAACAGGGTGCTCAAACGAACAAACAGCTTTCCAATATTTCGCGAACGGTTGACGGTCAAACGCAGCAAGCTAACTACCAAGCTATTGGTGGTGGTTACTCTAACTTGCGTACTGCCTCTCAAGCCAGCTTGTTCTAGTAATGACTTGAACTAATGATGTGTCCATGCCAGCTTTCCAGACAGGATTAGTGTCTCCTATGTTGCTTTTTGAGCGAACCTTATTTTTGGCTCAATCGAATACTTCTCCTGGTGAGAGTGCCTCCAAGATTACCGAAGATGGCGCAGCCGCTAGCGAGGCGATCGCAACGGCAATGGATCAACTGTGGCAGGACGTAATTGGTGCCGGTGGAGTCGGGGGTGCGGGTTTATACGGCGCTATTGCCAACTTAGGTTTGCTGTTTGCCGTAGGCACTCTTCTTATCTGGGTTGTGCAGTGGGCTAAAGCCCTTGCCGATGATTCCACCGCGTCACCTTTATCTGAAGTTATCTGGCCTGTTCTGGTTTGCATCCTTCTTGCCAATCAGGGGAAGTTGTTGTCCACTTGCACCATACAGCTTAGGGATGTGATTAATGCTACCAACCAGGCTGTGTTGGATCAAACCTCTAGTTCAATTCGGCTCAAGGAAGCCTACAAGCAGGTTGTTACCGAGGGTGGAGCAGCAGATCTTGCTGAATCGCTGGTCAATCAGTGCGCTTCAATTGTCGATCCAGAGCAACAAAAAGCTTGCCTCGATAGAGCAAAAGCTCAAGCTCAACAAGTTGGGGGAAATTTACCCAATAGTCCATCTAGCGGTTTTCAAAAGTTTTTGCAAGGTCTGGGTGAAACTTTCAACACTAACATCTTTCAGCTAGCCGTTCGAGGTTGGTTGATTGCCTTTGGAATTGCTTTTCAGTGGATTGTTGAAATTTCCCT
This sequence comes from Coleofasciculaceae cyanobacterium CTOTU46601, assembly GCA_031970155.1. Classification (GTDB taxonomy): domain Bacteria; phylum Cyanobacteriota; class Cyanobacteriia; order Cyanobacteriales; family Coleofasciculaceae; genus DALYIW01. Next base: position 1,039 of record DALYIW010000185.1, read on the forward strand.
GTTGCTAACAGGTCTACTCGGTCCTCTTGCTGTCGGTGGCTCTCTCCTTCCTATCGGTCAAAAATCTATTTTCGCTTGGCTGACTGGGTTTTTCTCGGTTGGCCTGGTGAAACTTTCGTTCAATATTATCAGCGGTCTTGTTGCTACTTTAGTCTTAAATGCTGGGCAGAATGACCCGATGGTATTTGCTTTTGCAACGGGGATTCTAGCTCCAATTTTGTCATTGACTTTAGCCGCTGGTGGAGGCATGGCTGTTTTTAACGGACTCTCTTCAATTGCCTCTTTTGGGGTTCGCTCTGTTGTGCCGATTAGGTGACGCTGGTACGTCGAGCATTGGCCGCCCGCTCCGCTTGCCGGAGTTCACCTCCGAGTAACGAAGCGCTTGTCGTTGGGTAATTTTTCCTCTCCTACTTAATTCAACAGGTAAATAAACATGAGTTCTTCGGCTGAGAATCAGCAGCAGTATAGGCTGCGCTTTCTCGAATCCCAAAAAAATACCCAGAGATTCTCAAATAGTGACTTGATGGGGATTTTTGTTCTTTCCAGCCTAACGCTTCACCTTGTTAGTGTTTTGGGGTTAGGGTTCCTATCAGTTTCTTTTTTTAAACTGAGCGGTAAACCCTCTCCCACTTTAGTTCAACTTGGTACTGGCGAGTCTATAGCCGTAGCTCCTTTGGGTTCAAAAGATAGAACTCCCGATGTAATCAAGAAGTTCACGACTGATTCTTTATCCTTGTTGATGACTTGGACGGGAACTGTCGAACAAAGGGGTCAAACCGTTAAGGATAAAGGAGTTGAAATTCAATCTCCTACCAGTACCAGAAGAGCCAAGATAACCACACCAGCTTATCAGGGCGGCTTTACTCTTAGTGAGGATTTCCGCAAAGAGTTTCTTTTAACGATTGGAAACCTGACTCCTTCTAACGTTTTTGCTGGCACCGCTCAGGTTGTATTCGTTCCTCTGACTGTTTCTGTGCCCGTCAAAATTGAAGAAGGAAAATGGCGAATTGATGTTGTAGCCAATTTAAACGTTGTCAGCCAAAACGACCTTCTGGGAACCACAATTCCCTTCAACAAAGAAGTCTTTGTTCGAGCTGTAGAAGCTCCTCAATATAAAGCCAATGTCGAGGGAATTGCTGCTGTCGTTCAGCGAGTTCGTAGCAGTGGCTTAGAAATTTACGCGATGCGAGACCTAGGGAATAAGCAGGTAACCGAGTAATGTTTGTAGAAGAAAAGTCTGACCCATCAAAGAACCCATCAGAGCCACCCTTACCTTCAACTGAATGGGACGAATCTTCTTTGGCTAAATTAGTTGGGTTGGATGATGATGAATATTCTTTGTCCGAAAGTTTGGGACCAACTGCAACATCTTCTTCATCCGATTCTTCGCCTGATTCTTTGTCCAATGGAGATGCAGCTCTTACGCAGGGTAATGTTCTTGAAGATGATGAGTTATTTGATGACCCCCATCTTGGCGCAACTCCCCCTACTGTAGCTAAAAGTCCCTTTGCCAAGCTGGGATTGGTCGCTGGTGGATTGGGAGTTGTGTTTCTAGTGGGTGGATTGCTCGTTCAAGGAATAATGAATCCGAAGGGAGAACTCAAAGCTAAAAATCCGGCTCCAACACCTACTCCAACAGTTGAGGCACATTCACAGGAAAACACCGAAGGGCAACTTAAAACTCAGCTGGCTCTAAATTCCCAATCTGACGAGTTAAAGCAACTTGATGAAGCTAAGAAAAACCAAAAGAAGCAGAAAGTTTCTCCAACTGATCCAAACCGACAGAAAGCTCTTGACGGCAAAACTCCATCACCAACTCCACGCAATGAGGCGGCTCCGACAACAGCCAGTGTCTCTAGGCCAAAAACTTATAGCAGCCCACCTGTGCAAGAAAGAATAAGTTCTCCCCCGGTACGAAAGGCTCCAGCCCTTGCACCTGCTGCTCCTGTGTCTAGCTCATTGGCTCAAGTGGCGCGATTGGCTCCTTCTCCACCAACGCCAACTAAGATTCAAACTCCAACAACCCCAAAACCCTCTCCATCTCCTACCTCGGTAGCGAGTACTCCTGCCATACCCAAAGTTGATGCGATGACGCAGTGGCAAACTCTCGCGTCTTTGGGAAGTTATTCTGCTCCAAGTTCTGATGAACCTGATGTTGGTGCATCCGAAGCTTCTCTTCAGCAAGGGCAGCAACTCAAGAAAGCTGAGAGTGCTGTTACATCCGCTTCTCAACCCCAACAAACCTCACCACAAGCAGCGCCTGCTGCTTTTTCACCACAACAAGCCGAACAACGGTTGTTGAACGGCACTCCTTATCGGGTTGCTGCTTCTGGCTCTATGGCGGATGGTGTTCTTTCTACTCCTGCTATTGTTCCAACCGATTCTAAAGAAGCATCCCGAGTTGTCGTTACCCTGAGTTCGGCTTTATCCGACACGTCTGGACAAATTGTAATGCCTGCTGGGACTTCTTTGGTTTTTGAAGTTAGAGGCATTGACGGTAACGGTGTTATGAATGCCGTCGCCGTCAGTCAGCTCGACAACACCGGCATGGAGAAAGCCTTGCCATCGGATGCGATTGTTCTTACTGGTGAAAAAGGTTCCCCCCTGATCGCCAAGGGGTATTTCGATAACGGTGGCACGATCGCATCGATGGACATTAGCACTGCTGTCTTAGGAGCGCTTGGCAAGTTTGGTGAAATTCTCAATCGACCTAAAGAGCAAACTTCAAGCTCAATTTCGGATGGATCGCTTAGTCAAACCACCACTTCCACAACCGGCAAACCCAACCTTTTGGGTGCTCTGTTAGAAGGCGGTGCCAATCCGGTACTCGAACAGATCGCCAAGCGCAACGAGCGAGCGATTCAGGATATGCAGCAGCGCAAAAACCTGTGGTTCCTCGAAGCCGGAACTCGCGTACAGATTTTGGTCAACCGTTCGTTTGAGCTTTGAGGAAGATGAGGAAACTTGCCATATTTTCACTGTTACTTGCACCGGCACTTTCAATTATTCCATTTGAAGCGGATGCCCATGCCCAAATGGTTCGCACCGTTTCATCCGAGCAAGCCCAAGGACGGGAAGCCTCCCCCGTAACCATTCCCTTGGCTCGAGGACAAGGTGTCAACATCAGTTTTATTGGTATGAACGCCACCATCATTCATGCATGGTTGGACAATCCAAACTGGCTCACCCTCGACTCTGATGGTTGTTTAGCGTCAAAGGATTTGGCAACGGCTTCAACTGGCCGCCAACCTGGCTCGGTAGGGAGAGCAAATAACTCCCGTGAGGTTACTTGTTCAGCACCTTCTTATGTCTTGCACCTTCGCCGTATTAATGACTTGAACTTTGTTGGGTTACCCTCAACGCCTCAAACAACTCTATCTGTAATTACTCGCAATGAGGCGGGGGTTAGACAAATTAGCGTTTTTCGATTAATTCAGGGAGACTCTAATTTTCATACAGTCGAAGTTACTCCTTCCAGAGAAAGATCGGCTCAAGGGGTATCCGAGCCACCTAATTTTGATATTTCCCTGATAGAAAGAGGTCGTCAGGAGGCAATTCGCCAGAATTTATTGCGTTCTGGTGACCCTTTAGATTCAAAAATTTTGAACTTTATTAATCTCGTTTCATCTGGAACGGTTCCTGGCAATGTCGCTATGAGTCGTTTGGGTATTTCTCTTGAATTAGTCAACAAGCTCACTGAATTAGGTAGAGGGCAACTAACTCCAATAATCTCAACACCTTCAACACCTTCTCTCAAAATTCCAACAACAGACACACCCTTAACAGCTCCCCCTGTTTCTAACTTTTCTGCTCTTCGACGTACATCTTCACGTTAACGAGAGGAGCCATCTTTCACTTTCGTCAAGCAGCTAATTCTACCCTTGCAATCCACCTATGTTTCGCTTACGCAGAGCCAGAATTTTTTATCAAGGATACTTTTTTTTAACGGGTCTAGCTTTATCCCTGTTTATTTCCGGGCTGATGTTGTTTTTCCAAGGAGCAACAGTAGCTCAAACCACCCCGCCTTCGACCATTCCTGGTAACCAACAACTCAATCAAAGCACGCTTCCTGCCGTTCAATACGCAGACAGTTTGTTTCCTGATTGGGAAAAAATCACTCTCGGTATCTTCCCCGGACTTGAAGGAGAAGGTACGTTTGACCCTCAACAACAGCCGGAAAATACTCCTGTTACTTTTCAACCTGTAAAGACTTGGAATCAAGGAGACAAGCCCGTACAAGTTCTCTCTTTAGGCGATTTTGCTGATTCCTTTAAATTGCAGGAATTTACAATGGAGGAGGTTGGGGGAATTACAGGCATAGATGCTGATTCCATCACTTTAGATAAATTTGAACCAGTTGGATTTCAAAATCTCAAGTCCCTCACCGAGGCAATTCCTTCTCTACTGGAATTTCCTGTAGTTCAAGTTCTGCCGATTAGAGATTTATTGACGACGGCGCTTGGTTCTGGCGGCTTTGACCCCAATAAAACTGTTGGTCAAACCTTGGCACAGGCTCCTCAGTTGGGGCAACTGAGAATGGCTGATTTGCCTTTAGATCAATACAAGCTCAAAGACTTGCCGAATGCCAAGATTACTCAGTTCGGTGACTTTAAAGACTGGAGTTTTGTCTCTATTGAGGGGATTCCTACTATGGAAGCCGTTCCCTTTTCTAAATTCCCACAACCTCCAACAAGTCCCGATACTTCTCCTTCGTCATCGGGGATTGTCGATATTGCCTTTGGTGCTGCTGAAAGCGATCGCACAAAAACCATCTCTGGAAGTAATGTTGAGGGCTATAACGTTCCTTGTAAAGAGGGCTGCGCTCACATCGAACTGGCTGGCTCTCAAGGGATTTTGGGTAAGGCTTGGATTAGCGGCAAGTATCAAGAAGTTAGAGGAGGCGAAGGTGTATTAGCTCAGGTCAATAAGGGGAAAGAACCTACTGGAAGGAATCCGTTTGGAGATGGTTTTAAGGTCGTCATTTGGGATGTTTCTGAGCCGAAAGGAACTGTATCCGAAGCCCTATTTTTCCGGTTTTGTCGTCGCGGTATGCCCGATTTGGGATGTACGCCGTACTTCTTGGGTCCAATTCCCTTTATGAACTTCAAAGAAACCGAAAATATTTATTTAGGCAAGGTTGATTCTTCCTCTGGTGGTAGCGGTTCTTATTCTACTCCTACCCCAATTGCTCAACAAGAAAAACAAGAAGCCCAAAGACAACTGAAGTCGCCCAAGGCAGGAGCGAGCAGTCCAAATAATTTGCAAGGTTCAAACTCGACACGTTCTTCTAACCGTTCTGACAAGCCAACGCGATCGCCTAATTCTAGCACCGACTCTTTCAGTGCCAATCCTGCTAACTCCTCTGTTTCTAGCATTGTTCCGCCTACTCCTAACTGTAATAAACAGTCGGGTGGAGTGGTTCTCGATGCCTTAGACCAAGCCTTGTCTCAGATTGAAGGCAACTACGATTCTGTCGGTTCTTACCTGTGCGACCCTTCTAAAAATTGCGGTCGTGCATTGGGTTCTCATCAATATATGTCCTACCGAAAAGACGTTCGCTCATTTATTGAGTCAAAACCCGGTGGTGCTGATTTCTTGAAATCTCTCGATCAAGGGCAGCCGATTACCAACGAACAAGCGATGCAGTATTTTTCTCCTCTCGATCAGCAGCAGCTTTTCGACCGGGATGCGAAATCTCTTATCGACAAGGCAAGTCGGGAAATCGACCCGACCACGGGTCAGCCCTTTACTGGCGGTCGCTTGCTTGAGCGAGTAGCTCAGATGCACTTTGGCGGATCAGGCGTTCCGATTGATTCAAATGCAACGGACGTTTTTGGTAAGTATTCGGTCAAGTCCTATGGAGAGACTGCTGCTGGTAATTACAAGAACGCGATGAATAGCATGGGTTGCCGTTAGGAGTGACGACAATAAGAGTCGCACCACGCTCTCAACACGTTGCTACTCGTGTAAGCCGTGCAACGTGGAGAGTCTCTAAACTTTCAACTCATTTTAGCGCAAGAAAACACTCGCACTTCGGCAAAAGATGCGTCGCACTTCTACTTTGATTGGGTATCTCTTGAATGGGACTTACAAACATCGGTTTGATGCTTTACCTACAAAAACTAGGCTAACTCTCAGTTTGGCAACAACAGGTATAGTCTCGTTGTTAATAGGTCTAACAGTTGTTTCAATTTTATTTGCACCGAGGACATTTGGTAAGGCTAAATCTATTGTCGGTAAAAAACTCCTGAAAACCATTGTTACTGAAAACTATTCGGGTGCCGATTCGGAGTCTATCTATAAATCGGCTAAGGCAATGAATGTAGATGGAAAGTTTTACATAATCGACTTCAATAATCCGGCTCTATGTGGAAATGTTGCCGGACAAAATGGGTGTTTGTATGTTGCTTATACGCCATCGGCCAACAAGATTTTAAATCTTTACCTTAATCCAACTGTCATCAAAGACAGACCACTGATTCAAGTCTCCGACCAGCAGAAAGATGGATTTCCTTGCTTGAAGATTTCTCAAGCGAATAATTCGGAGACAAAGGTTGACGATGCGATTCAAGTTTACGACTACTGTTATTCGGCGGGTACTCAGTCCTTTATTCGCATTGTTGATGGGTTGGAAAAACCGGTTCTCCTTCCATCTCCTTCGCCCCAGAAAACTCCCGTTCAGCCCAAGAAAAAAGGAAAAGGTGTAACGACTAACCCCACTCCTACTCCCACTCCAGTTTTGTCTCCCACCTAAATAGAAGATTATCTCCATGTCTCACTTCAACGATGGAAGTTTCGTTACCACTAAACTGTTCATTGCTCAGGCTCCCTCTACAAGTTCTCTACCCCCTTCCCTTCAATTTGGTATAGAAAGGCTTAAAAAAACTGCCACTTCTCCAATGGGCTTGCTGATTGGAGGGCTAGTAATATTTCTTGTCGCTGCTCGCCTTTTTAACGGCGGCGATAAGGCAGGTAAGGTTGCTACTGGTTACTGGGGCGGTGCCAAAGAAAAATCCAAAGCCGCTAAGAAAGCCAAAAAGCAAATCAAAAATCCCAAGCGCAATAGCGCTGCCCTTTACGTCGGCACCCCTAAGTTTATGCGTGAACTTTTGGAGAAAGATTGGATACAGAGGGGCTTAATTAAAGCAAAACCTCAATGGCAAAAATTTATCGGTTCTTCCTTGAATTCCACCTCTACTTTGTACCTCCCTGACGTACAAAGAGGTACTTCTGTCTGTGGTGCAGCGGGAAGCGGTAAAACATTTTCCGTGATTGACCCTCTGATCCGGTCGGCACTCGATCAGGGACACCCGATGGTGTTGTATGACTTCAAATTCCCGGCTCAAACCAAGCGAGCTGCGGCTTATGCCATGAAGCGGGGGTATAACGTTCGGGTGTTTGCGCCGGGGTTTCCAGAGTCGGAAACTTGCAACCCCCTGGATTTTCTTAAGGATGAAGAGGATGCGATCGCGGCGGGTCAGCTAGCTCAGGTTATCAACAAGAACTTCGACACGGGCGGCAAGGGGGGTGATAAGTTCTTCGAGGAAGCTGGTGACTCGCTGGTAGAAGGTATTCTCCTCGTCACCAAGGCGGTAGCCCGTTTGGCAGGACCGCAGTACTGCGACCTGATGATGTCCCAGGCAATTTTGAGTATGCCCCAGATGGTGGACAGGCTGGAACACGCTTCCCGCAATGGCACGCTTTCTGTGTGGGCAAGCCGTCCCCTATCCCAAGTATTTGGGGTCAAAGACTCTGAGAAAACCGTCGCTGGTATCGTTGGGACTGCTCAGCGGCTGTTCATGCGCT
>DALYIW010000185.1:8877-17514 GCA_031970155.1 Coleofasciculaceae cyanobacterium CTOTU46601
GTTTTTGCGGTAAGACTACTCTACCTTTGGATTTGGATGGCAAACAACTTTTGGTGTTTGGCTTAGACCGCAATAATCGAGACATTGTGGGACCGCTGTTGGCTGCCATTATTCACATGGTTGTTTCCAGAAACGTGTCCCGTACCGTTCCCCGGAAAGACCCCTTGATCGTGGCGCTTGACGAGCTGCCGACTTTGCGACTGCCGCAGCTGGTTCGCTGGCTCAACGAGGCTCGTGAAGATGGATTCTGCGGCATTTTGGGCTATCAAAACCTGTCTCAGCTTGAAGATGCCTACAGCAAAGAGGTAGCTAGAGCTATTTTCGGGGGTACGGCGAACAAGGTGATATTCAACCCTCAAGACGGCGAATCCGCCAAACTCTTTGCTGATTACCTCGGCGAACTCGAAATTCAGTTTAAATCCAAATCTAAGAGTACCAGTCCCAAGGGTGGTTCCTCTCAAAGTAGCAGTGAGCACCACCAAAAGCGCCATTTACTCGAACCCGCTCAGTTTCTGAAATTGGCAACGGGACGGGCCGTGATTGTCAACCCGGCATACGAACGGGCGAAAGAATCTTACGTCCCGATTTTACAAAACATCAAAGTGCCTCGCGCAGACATTGATGAAATGAACTGGTCGGATGCTAAATGGGACGTTATTCAGAAAAAATTGGTGGCTCGCAATAACGAAGTGGTTTCCGATTCAGAACGCACTCGCCAATTTGAAGAGCGCTCTGCGCTGGCTGAGAAACTTTTCCCCCTTCCTCAAGAAGCCCAAGCCGCTGCTTCCCCTCAACCCATTCCCGTTGCTCCCCCTCCTGTGGGAGCTGGAATTTCTGACAACTTTTAGTAAGTTATCCCATGAATCAGTCATTTGTCGATTTCCTAAGAAGCCTTTCTCCTGCTTCTGTTGAGGTATTAATTCGTTATTCCTCTTGGAGACAGCAAGTTATTGAAGCGTTAAAACGACCGACTTTTCCTTTTTCTTATCAACCCGATTTAATTGAAATTTTTGACCAACACGGCTTGTTAGCTGGACGAATTAACGATTACGTTTACACCGTAACATTGCCTTCAACTCATCGCTCGCAATTCATGGCTTGGTATTTCGATGGTGAGTTGGCTTTCTTCTCTGTCGGGAGTGATGTCATTGTTAACCGCTTAACCTTGTTGAGTGTTGCTGGATTGTTTGATTTACCGAAAAAGGGGGTTAACTAATGGTTTTAGCCGTTGATACTTCTCAAGTCCAACGCGATTACTATCAAATTATTGAGTCTTTAACTCAAGCTTTTATTAAGTATAAATTAAGCGAACCTGAGCCGGAAAATCCCGAATCAGAAAAGCAAGAGTCGGAAAAACAAGAAGAGGAAGTTGTTGACCTTGACCAAGAGGCAGATGGGTTTTCTTCTAGACGTGAATCTCAAGATGCCCAACTAGAAATTACCGAGACAGATTCTCAAGGGAATAGCATTCTTCTTTATGGTAAAGATGAGGAGGGTCGCTCTGTTAACGGGCTTTCTCTTGACATGGCCAAACAACTCAATCAACTGTTATCTTCTCCTGTTGGCACCGAAATCGAGGGAATGCCTGCTGTTACTGTGAAGGTCGATGGTGAGGTGTTCTTGGCGACTGATAAAGATGGCACGGTTGTCGAGAATAAACAACCATTACAACCCCAAGTTGCCGGGAATCACTCAAAAATCAGCAATCCCGATTTAACAGTGATGGAAAATCGCAACGGCGATGAAGTTCTGCTTAAAGGGGAGAATCCGGCTGGGCAATCTGTTGACCAACTCTCTAACGATTTTAAAAATCAGCTAACTTTTCTGATGTCAACTCCAGTGGGGACTGACTTACCTATTGGGTCTATAACTATAAAATCTGGCAACGAGGTTCTTTTTGAGACAGACAATGAAGGTAAGGTTGTTGTTAATCAAATGTTTCCCGATGACCGGGATGAGATTGAGGATTTTGAACTAGATGAAGAGACTGAGCTTGAAGCCGAATTACGTCAACAAGAGGAACTTGATGCCCAGATAGAAGCCGAACTTCAACAAGAGCGTTTGGAGCAAGAGCGCCAAGAGGTTGACCCTCTCTCGTGGATCGATAATATGTTCGTTGACGATGATGAACGAGCGGTTGATGAACAATCCCAACCAGAAAGCTCCGAACAAGAAAGCTCCGAACCAGTTTTTGCCAATCAACAGACTCAGGACGTTTTAGATGAGTTAGAAGAGGCCATTACACCATCGCCAGATGAGTTTGAACCAGAAGAACAACGCAGCGTACCTAGGCTTGATTTTGAAACTCTTGTTGATTTGTTTAGCATTAATCTTGAAGAAATGATTGCTCGGGAGAAGAATACAGCCACCTCGGCGATGGAATTCGAGTCTCAAAAAGAAGAGGATGTAGACCCGTTGGGTGCTTTCTTTGAAGGCTTTGAGCGTGAACAAAGGGCAGAAATTGTAGCTAAAGCCTCTCTACAAATGCAGGAGGCTTTTATGGCTGAAAAAGAATCTGCATCTTTCGTGAATAGCTTTAGCAATGCATCTTCTAAGAGTTTGGAAACCCGCTCGTACTCAACCCTTGAATCTGAATCAGCTCCAACAGGAACAGTTGCACGGACTCCAGGTTTTGAACTTAATCCCATTGGTCGTGTTCCTCATGAAGGTGCTTTGAGCGCAACGGTCGAAGGTGTTCCTCGTGAAGCCTCGACCAAACCTATTGATGGACTCGATGCCGCATATGCTTCGGTCAACGCTCTTTCTGATTCTCCAACAAAGGATGCAATGCTGGGCTTGGTTGGCGATATGCAAACCTCCCTACAGCAACAGGAACAAACCCCTGACCCCGAGATGGAGGCATTTGTCGCTCGCCGCAAGGAAGAACCTCAAGCGTCACAGTGGTGGCAGAAAGTTTCTTCAACCCTGGAATCTACTTTTGGCAACGTGCGCGATCGCTTCCAGAACTGGCGTGCTGCTACTACTCTTAACAAGCTGGCCCAAAGTCAGGCACTTGGTTCGGGTGAGAGCTACGAAGCGGCTAGTTACACCTTGTCGCGCGAGGGCAATCAGTACACGCTTTCCGACAAAGAAGGCAACCCCAAGATGCGCTTTGAATCGACCATCTTGGGTGTGAAAGTCGATAAGACCTTGCCTCCATTAGATGCTGGTGACTTTGCCAAGACTCAACAGCTACGGACAGACTTGGAAGCTGGCAAACAGCCAAGCGGTGCCTTTACCCAGCAAGCCGTTCACGAGGGTCGGTATGTTTCGCGGGTCAATAATATCATTAAAGCCTTGTCTGATTATGCTTCATCCCAAGGTGGTAACGCCAAGGTGGACGGGAAGCTCTCTTATGACTTCCGTTCCAATTCCAAGGGTTCAGTTAGGATTACTGACAAGCAGGGTAACGTCCTCTTAGCAGCAGGTAACGGGCATATGCGTTCTCGCATGGAAGAGAAAGACCTGGCTCACTTTGAAAAGATGATTCCTGCATTGCAAGGTAACTCGGTTCAAGCCAATACAAAGGCACAGGTTGCTGTATCCGCTGCTCCAGCCGCCACCAAGAAGAGCAGGGGTCTAGAACTTGGTTAATTAAGCGACGGCGTTAAATCCCCTAAATTTATTCATGGGGATTCATCAAAGCCCTCTGCTTCCTGCCTTCTGCCTTCTTAAAGCAATTGGGTGCGATCGCTCTTGTGTTCATTTAAAGTTTTTCCACAATCACCATGAGCTATTCCAAGCTGAAGTTATCCCTACAATCGGGAAAGAATGTCGTTTCTTATCAGTGCCAACTTACCGAGAGGTTGTCTGTTCTCTCGGTTTTCACACGACTAGCCTCCGATACCTTTGGGCTGCCCTGCTATCTGTGGAATTTGGGCAGCAACGTAGTTCGTAGCATGGGGGGTGACGGTGAAATCAAGGCTGATTTCAATTCATCAACCAACCCTTTCGCTGTTCTCCAGTTTCTCCAGGAAGTCAAAGAAGGGTTTTTTATCTTAGAGAACTTGCACTCTTTTTTGGTGGAACCTGAGAGCGACATTTCTTCTCAGGTTGCCGTGGGGCGTTTGGTTTCCCAAATTAGTTCCCTGGCTTTTGACTGGTTGGGGCGAAATAAGTTCTGCATACTGCTCGGAACTCAAGACCAACAGTTGCCGCCCCTTCTCACCAGTATCGTTCCGGAGTTTTGGCATCCCCTGCCGCATTACAAGCATAACGTGACTTTGCTCGATAGCTTTTTGCCAGCGCTCGACCCGGAGGCTGACTTATCTTTAATCCCCCAGCTGGCAATTAGTGCGGGTGGATTGACTACTGAAGAAATCAAGTCTGGCTTGCGTCTAGTCAAAGCGCAAAACGGCGGTAAGCTAGACAACAACGTGGTCAAGGAACTTCTTAACTACAAAATCGAGCGCCTCAAAGCCTTTAACCTGGCGTTTAGCCCTCGCCCCAATGTAAAAGATTTCGGCGGCATGGACAATATTCGGCTGGGGATACACGCTGTTAAGAAAAGGTACAGCCACGAAGCTCGCTCTAAAGGCATTCCACTTCCCAAAGGCTGGTTGTTTGTCGGACCACCGGGGACTGGGAAAACGTTTGTCTCTAAGTTCTGTGCCTCCATTTTGGAGTTCCCCATGATTGCCGTGGACACTGGGGCGATCGCTTCAGGTGGTGCATCGTACCTGCGCCGATTGATTGACCGTATAGAGGCATGTGCTCCAGCAGTTGTCTACTTTGACGAGTTGGACAAGCTCTTTCCCGATCCGGGTCAAGCGGCTGATGTACAACAGCGCCAGGTGCTTGGACTCCTGCTGACTTGGTTGCAGGATAAGGTTTCCTTAACGTTTGTCATTGCCACGCTCAACCGATTGGACTGTTTGCCACCAGAGCTGACCCGTCTGGGACGCTTTGATGAAATCTTCTACGTCGGGTTTCCCCAGGCTGGCGAACGCAAGGATATTTTGCACTTGCATTTGGCACGGTTTGACGAGCGCTATAAAAATGGTGGCGACCCGTTAAGTCTCAAACAGTGGCGCGTGATTCTTAATAAGACCATTAATATGACAGGAGCCGAGCTTTCCACGATGGTTGAAAAGGCCGCTGACAAACAGTTTCAAGAAGGCATCTTTCCTTATTGTTTAGGGGTTCAAGAATTGCTTGAAGCACGCTCTTGGATTACTCCTTTATTCCTCAGAGATACTGATCGGATTTTGAAGATTGAGAATATTGCTAAAGGGGTCGCTACTCCTGCTAGTCCCCCTGATGATTCGATTTATGCACCGGAAGAAACTACTTTTTGGGGTCAGCGAATTTCAACAGATTCTTCTACCACTTCTGTCGCTGCCTAATTCTCTTCTTACAAAGAGCGCACCGAAGGGGAATTTGTTAAAAAAAATCCCCTTGATTTAAGCTAATCGTTGCTAGTGGTCAAGGAGTTTTGGTTGTTTTTTTAACTTGTTTTAAAGGCTATCAGGCAATGTTTAGCTAGTATCCGCCTAACATTCCTTGTTTTTTGGCTTGGCGTTCTAGGAATCTAAAAATTAGTAAACCAATAGCAAAGTAGCCAATCCCGCTAAGTAAAGCTAAACTCAACTCTCGTAAGTCTAAAGTTTTACCTCGCGCCATTAAATCTCGCAACAGTCCTGCACCTGCCGTCATTGGCAGTAACCATCTTGCCAAGGAGAGTGAACCTGTCCAGGTTTCGGTAGGGGCTGTCATCAGGAATAGCAGCACAAACTGAAACATTCCTACTAATCTGGAGATTCGCTTAAACAACAGTGCAATAGACCCCATTATGAAGGCTATTCCATAGGCTCCTAATAAGACTGTGCCTAGTGGTAGAAATAGGATTGGGGGAAAGGAAAGCTGGCTCCCAGTAAGAGCCATAATAACTAGTAGAATGCAGACCATCAGGATTAAATGCACTGTTAGTTCTGCTGCGGCTCTGATCAAAAAGATGCGAGGCGCACCAAAAGGCGAAAGAAACAACTGCTCTAAAGTGCCAGTCTGTGCTTCTTTCTGAAGTCCTCCAGCAATATCGCTGGTGATAAAGACGACAAGATCCCAAAGTATGTAGCCAACTAATATGGCATCGATTCGCTCACCAAATTGCCTTGCTGTCGGACCAGCGATGTATTGAGCGCTTAGAAACAGCGAATAGAAGATAGATGTTGTAATTACTATCCCTCCGAGTGATTCAAGAGGATAACGAACGAATTCAATGAAGCTGCGTCGCAGCTCAACTCTGAATACTTCAAGCATGGTTGTTTCTGATTACCTGTAAGAAGACTTCTGTGAGGTCAGAGCGCTCTTTTGTTACTTGTATGGGTAATGGTCGCAAGCAGTCCAAGATGGAATACAGTCCTTCCAGTTCTCCCCTATAGATAATTCTGTTATCGTAAACTTCAACCTGTGCGCCCAAGAGCGCTTTGATTTCATCAATTTTTTGGGAATCATTTGAGCCTTCAACCGAGATGATATATGCATCTGAAGAGTACTCTTTGATTAGTTCGCTTGTTGGTTTGTTGGCGACAATTTCCCCTTTTTGAATAATTGCTACTGAACTAGAAAGTTCTTCAGCAACGTCTAGTTGGTGGGTGGTGAGGAGGATAGCGCAACCAGAGGAAGCGATCGCTCGCACTAAAGCTTTGACATGCTGGGTTGCTTCAACATCCAGCCCTAAGGTTGGTTCGTCCAACAGTAACAGTTTGGGCTGGTGGACTAAGGCAACAGCGATCGCTAGCTTTTGCTGCATCCCCCGTGACAGATTTTGGGCGAGTACGTCGCGCTTGTGCTTGAGGTTGAACTGCTCTAAAAGCTTTAGGGCGCGCCGACGTGCTACTGAGAGCGAAAGTCCTCTCAAAACCCCGAAATATTCTAGATTTTCTAGCGCCGTCAGTCTCCAGTAGATGTTTCTGCTTCCCTCTAACACTGCCCCAATAAGCCGCAAGCAGTAAGGGTTAGTTAGTGGGTTTTCCCCAGCTACTTCAACAATACCGGCGTCTGGGTGAATCAGCCCTGCCACCATCTTTATTGTGGTGGTTTTTCCTGCCCCATTTGCTCCCAAGAAGGCGAGTACCTCGCCAGCGTTTAACTTTAAGGAAACTTTTCGGACGGCTTGTTCAACTTTTGGGCCATTTCGATAACTCTTACAAAGATTTTCGGCTTTCAGCAAGGGTTCTATTGGTTTTTCTATTGTTTCATATTTCATCTTTTTCTCTCTTGAAACGCCAGGGCAGTTAATCCGTCTTCCCCGGCACTCGTGACGCCTTATCCGTCGTTACTTATTTGTTTTTTAATTCCTTTTAACTGTAGAACACATGCACAGTTATTTTTTTGAAGATTCTATGAACGCCAGTTGCTTCCGACCGATTTTTGTCCTCTATCTTAAGGTAGACAAGAGGCCGAAAAGATGTAGAAAATGGACTCACTGCACTCGTCATCAATACTTTTTTTTCTCCTCTACAAGAAGGCGTATTTCTTAAGTATTACTTACAGTTCATTCACGGCTAGTTACTCTAATTGATATCGCTCCTTCAGCTATTCAAAAGTTTTGAGTACGAGAGTTAACCCCATAAATGAAGGCAAGGGGCTTCAAACCAATGAGGAGTTATTAACTTTTAACTCTTAATTCAGAACTGGAGAACTTAGAACTGGATGGGAGCGGTGAACGGCAATTTTACTCTTTCTTAAAGGTTAATCAGAACATCATGAAAAAAAAATTGACGGTGGCGCTAATTGACGAAAAAGCTTGCTTTGCTCCAAGTCTTGCACTGGCTCAGGAACTAGGTGTTGAAGCGAAGGCTCTTCAACCTCAATCTGCTAATTCCTTGGATGCTATTATTGCGGAAGCCTCCTCATACGACCTCATTGTTTCAGATGGCAAACTGTTCCTTAATAATGGTTGTATTTCCAACGAGCCTCCAGAACACGTTAACGGCATTCTGATGTCGCCCGCTGCTAAGGTTGTTTATGAGGCGCTTACCAAAATGGGCAAAACGGTTCTCATGGTTCCGATGACTGTTTCAGAACAGGCTTGCCCTACCGAGATGCGCCGACTATTTGAACGTGCGATTTATTCCTTGAATCCTGCGTTCGTTGCTGTGTAGGTAAGTTGGTTTCTCGTTCTTCTCCTGATGAATATAAATCTCTTTGAGCGACTCCTCCTATTCACACTGGTATAGCTTAAAGAGATTTTTCTTTTTCTTCTTCCTACTTGGCTTTCTCTAAAATTCTTTTCTTTAGTCACTGAAGTCTTTCAAGTCATTGAGGGCAGGCTTCCATCTTCTTTTTTTGAGAGTCAATCGAATTTAAAAGAACCCACCAGAGACTCAACTAACGACGACCAATCCCCATCACTTCAATCAGAAGAGAAGCTCGGCATTAATCCCAATCAGCTCCAACTTTTCGATTCCTATTAATCATGTCCACACCTCAACAATTCACTCAGTCTCTGCTGATGCAATCAAAAGAAGTGAGGCTGAGTTACTTCGATAACTATACTATGGCACACCCACGCCTGGAGGAAGCCTTCAATCTTCTCAAATTACTGGTTCGTCATTCAGGAGAATCAAGAGTAATTTTTACTGAAGGGGTGACAATCCAGCTAAAGACTTGATAAATCAAGCTTTATACCCCATT
>DALYIW010000186.1:0-17391 GCA_031970155.1 Coleofasciculaceae cyanobacterium CTOTU46601
ACTTTCCTGTTGCCAGTTGTGTACTCGCGTTCATGGTGTCTCTTGCAAGCAGTAGGTAGGACGGGCAATGCGTCCCATCCCACTTATAGCTATTTTTTTGTTGTGGGGTAGGCGTCGGGCCGGCCTTTGAATTTAATGAACAAGATTTTTGCAAGAGGTTTACTCACTCCTGGCGTTTTTGTGTTGAAAGTTCGTAACTCGCCGCATCAAGTAGGCAACAGCAAAATCTCCATTAGGGTGCTGTTCTAAAGCGTCAGCTAGTTCAAACACATGTTCAGCCAGTTCAACGCCTAGTTTATCGATAGTCGCTTGACGCTCTTGTTCAAAATATTGACGCGATCGCGATTTAGTCTGCCATTCATTGGTAAATAGCTGCTCAATCGTTGTGTGTAGTCCCAGTTCTTCTAAAATGTCCCACTCACCATAATCACACCAAATCCCCCGACAATACATACACCGCTCTACATAAAACGGCGTCTTCAGGTTGACCTTAGCGCGAGATAGATAGCGACGACACTCTGGACACAATGCCGCTTTAGTATCAAAAGGAGACTGTACAAAATCTACCTCAAGCGTTCCCGATAGCAAATCTGGTGTCTGTGGGTTGTAATATTGACGAGCCTGCCAATCTTCGTACTCGCTAGCGGGAATCCAAGTACCTTTGCACTCCTGGCAATACTTTACAGCGAACTTTTCATCTAGAACGCCGTCCACTAACGTTACTTTTTTACATTTCGGACATTGCACAGATTTTTTTTCCTCTCTCGAATCTAATTTTTCTTTAATCTACTTTGATCTTGAAGCGTTTGCTCAACGAATAAGCAGCTAAAGTTTCCATCTCTCTCAAGATGGAGCAGAAAATCCATACTTCTTTTTTAGGTAATAGAAAATAATTAAGTTAGCTATTACCCATTACCCATTACCCATTACCCATTACCCATTACCCATTACCCATTGCTCTCTCTAAAGTTGAAGTAATGCCTCGCCGTATTGAATTAGGGTGTGAATGCGATCGCACACTTTGGTTTGACGAGAACTAGATGTAGCAGAACTTCGCGATGCCTGCAACATCATGACATCTGTCTCCAACAGTCGCATTTGTTTGTATATTTCTGTCTGCACCGATTGCCACCGAGACACATCCTCCGGTGCTAAGTCATCAGCACTCAAACTCGCAACTCGCGAGTGAAACAGCTGTTGTACATCCTGGAAATGAGTCCGCAGTATACTAGGCTGCCAACCTGTAGTGGTAGCCGTTGTCTGTAACTCTTGCAAGGCAAGTTTAAATTCTAGATAGCATTGACGATGTGTCGGTGGCAACATTTTTGCTGTTATTAGTTTAAGATTAATGTAAAGAATTTTGTCTTTAGCTAATAGAGGCGATTGGTTAAAAGAAAAGTTCGCGAAAAAGGCTCAAATCTTCAAGCAAGCTTTCATTACCAAGGAGTGATGAGCGAGAGTGATATTCTCGCTATATTGCAGTCACATAGAACAATCTCTGACTGCTGGGGCACTCCCCTTTGGGTACACCAACGCCCATATTACGTCGTTATCGCTAAGTCAAGGTGCGTTCGCTCTCGCGATAGGGAAGCGTTAGCCCCCAAGGGGCGTCAGCGTTAGCACTGCCACTTTCGGTACATCGCAGTAGAGACAAATCATTTCATTCACATCAGTTCAATATGATTTTGACGGCTCGAGAGCAACCAAGGGCAACAGGAGTTTATAACTCTGATGATGATCCCACAACAGTTCTGCTAAACTCTCAGATCTTCTATTTTTTTATTCATTAAGCGAAAAAATATGGATGCAATAGCCACCACCACCGCTACACTTGACATTGAAGTTCCTGGCTGGTTACCTGACTGGCTACAGGAGTGTCTATGTCCTAGGCCAAGAATTGCTGACGAACTAAAACCTGATGACACTGACTTAATCTGTCGGGCTTTCAGGTTTGCCTACAAACTGCATGAAGGTCAATATCGAGCATCAGGAGAACCTTACATTGCTCATCCTGTTGCTGTTGCTGGAATGTTAAGGGACTTAGGCGGCAGCAGTGTGATGATTGCTGCTGGCTTTCTGCACGATATCGTTGAGGATACCGATGTCACGCCAGAAGATTTAGAGTCTCGGTTCGGCATCGAGGTGCGGCGACTAGTCGAAGGCGTCACTAAACTTTCTAAATTCAACTTCTCCAGCAAAACTGAGCGCCAAGCTGAGAACTTTCGCCGTATGTTCCTAGCAATGGCAGCAGATATCCGGGTAATTGTAGTCAAGCTAGCAGACCGATTACACAATATGCGGACACTGGAACATTTGAGTCCAGAAAAGCAGCGCCGTATTGCTCAAGAAACCAAAGACATCTTTGCACCACTAGCTAATCGCCTGGGAATTGGACGATTTAAGTGGGAACTGGAAGATTTATCGTTTAAGTACCTGGAACCAGAAGCTTATCGGCAGACACAGGCGCTAGTAGCAGAACGGCGGACAGACCGGGAAGAGCGCTTAGATAAGCTAACAAACATTCTGCTACAACGACTTGAGGAAGCTGGGATTAATTGTATTGAACTCCAAGGGCGTCCGAAGCATCTGTATAGCATCTATCAGAAGATGCAACGGCAGCAAAAAGGGTTTCATGAAATCTACGATCTCGCTGCCATGCGGCTGATTGTGAAGACGAAGGAAGAGTGCTATCGAGCATTAGCCGTGGTTCACGATGCCTTCAGACCCATTCCAGGTCGATTTAAAGACTACATTGGGTTACCCAAGCCAAATCGCTACCAATCATTGCATACAGGGGTCATCGGCCCTACAGGCCGCCCTATAGAAGTCCAAATTCGTACCCTGGAAATGCATCATATTGCTGAATATGGAATTGCAGCACACTGGAAGTACAAGGAAACAGGCGGCTCCAATAATAACCGGATTTCAGCAGAGGATGAAAAGTTTACTTGGCTGCGGCAGTTACTGGAATGGCAAAATGACCTGAAAGATGCTCAGGAGTACATGCAGAGCGTCAAAGATAACTTGTTATTTGACGACGATGTTTATGTATTCACGCCGGGTGGGGATGTTGTCTCGCTCAGTCGAGGAGCAACGGCGGTAGATTTTGCCTACCGAATTCATACACAGGTAGGGAATCACTGTGCAGGTGTTCGCATCAATGGGCGATGGGCGGTACTGGGCACGGTGCTGCACAACGGAGATATTGTGGAGATTATCACCAAAGACAATAGTCATCCGAGTTTGGACTGGCTGAACTTTGTGGTGACGCCCAGTGCACGAAACCGGATTCGGCAGTGGTATAAGCGATCGCATCGTGAAGCCAATGTCGCCAGAGGACGGGAACTCCTAGAAAAAGAACTGGGCAAAAAAGGCTTTGAAGCCTTGCTTAAATCCGAACCGATGCAGGCAGTAGCAGAGCGATGTAATTACCACAGCGTCGAAGATTTACTAGCTGCTCTCGGTTACGGTGAGGTAACGCTCAACGTAGTCGTCAATCGGCTACGAGAAGTCGTAAAAGCCAAGCAACCCATTGCAGTTGACCCACAGGAACCACCAGTTCCCCAAGCACCAGTTTCCAAACTACCAACCACAGGTACTGGTAAAGGCGAACCTATTGCAGGTGTCGAAGGGCTACTCCATCACCTTGCTGGTTGCTGCAATCCTGTTCCTGGCGAAGCCATCATCGGTGTTGTTACACGCCTGCGGGGTATTTCAATTCACCGACAAGGCTGTCCCAACGTTGAAAATGTACCAGGAGAAAAAATAGTTCCCGTCAACTGGAATCCCACAGATGCTCTTAACGGGCGTCCTCAAACGTACCCCGTTAACATTCAAATGGAAGTCATTGATCGAGTAGGCGTCTTTAAAGATATTTTGTCTCGCTTGAGTGACCAGAACATCAATGTTCGCCACGCTCAAGTAAAGACTCACGACGGCAAGCCTGCTGTTATTGACCTCTGCATTGATATCCTCGACCATAAACAACTCGAAAGTAGCTTCTGCCAAATCAAAAAAATGAGTGATGTACTGAACATGCGCCGTCTCAGCCAAGTTGAGGACTAGACATTTTTTGTTAGACAGTTGAAGGTTGGAAGATTGAAGGTTGGAAGGTTCAAGAAAACCTTTAAACCTGTCCGTTGTCTCGTGTCGCTCCACTCACAAACAAAAACATAGTTTTTAACCGCAACTCGGTAAGAACAAACTTGGCATAACTCAAAACTTCTGATTTTGTAGCTTTCTCACTTCCTTATGTACACTCATGCCAATTTGTAGGGATTCGTTAAGTAAACGACCATATTCACTAGCTTGGTTACTTGCTTCAAACGAAAGTAAAGTATTCAGGTTGTTTTCAATGTTGGCTAATAGTTCATAACGACCCTCAACAAATCTCTTGTGTCTTCTAATTATCCTTTCTACTCTCAAGGCACTGATTAGGCTGTCTTTCGTCACTTTCAAAGCTGTCACAACTTCTTGCCTGTTGTTAAGGTGATTCAATTGAGTAGTTGAATTGACCGCTAACTCTATTTCGTCAACTAGAGTAATAGCTTGAATTACACCATTGTACTTATCAACTTCATCCATCAATTTTGCTAAAGATTTGACTGTTTTAGCTTGTTTCCAAAGATAGATATTCCCAATGGGAATGCTGAGTAAACAGAGTCCTAAGATTACAGTGGAGAGTCGGATAATGCCAGCCGTATCTTCAGGCAATTTACCCACATTGCGAAGGAGAAGTAAGCTGATAGGCATGACAAAAGTTAGGAGCAGACAAAACGCAAACAGCTCAGTTAAAAAAACTGAAAAAATCGATTTCGGTCTTTTGAGGATAAATGCTCTGTAGGCATCTACTGCTAAGGTTTTGCTAGGGTTTAAATCAACTAAGTCTTCTATCTCCTCCGCTGTAATATGTAACGCTCCTAAATCAGATTGCATATGACTCTCTTCCCACCGTAAGATCGTGTACCACTACTTTTCCCCTACTCCTCCAGTAGTTGGCTTAACCAAGACCCAGTGATTTAGTAATTACTTCAAAAATATGGAAGTAAAAGTTACTCTGTAGAGGGCGAAACAGCTGAAATGATTGTCCGTGGTCACCGAAAAAGGGGCGGAGCGTCCATCCCATTTGACTACCAACAAAGCCATACAGAATTAACCAAGCTTTTATGACATCTGTGCGGCCTTTTGTTTTTTCAGAATCTTGGTTGTTGAAAAACAACATTCCTCGATAAAAGAAACTGACACCAAGGATTCCGGTGATGGTGAAGATGACCACATTTAAAAGCTTGAAAAACTGATAGTCATTAATGGAGAGTCGGAAAAACAGCGAGATTGGTGCAAAGCCTAATAGCATCACACTAATCATTGCCATAGAGGCTAAGAGTAAGGTGAGGTATTGCCCAAAACTGCGATTAGCACCCAAAATAACCTCAAAGAAGTACAAGGCAGGTAAACAAATGATGACTGTGATTAGATACAGTGCTGGTAACTTAATGGCTGAAGCAATGATTTGAAGCAAGCCACTCGATGAACCAATGATTGCCCCGTAGATGGCGAAAAAGACTGAACTACAAAGTAAGAGTGAAACAATTTTCTTTTCAAGTCTTATCTCTTTGTAAATATCTTCTAGGAATTTTTCGCGATCGCGCAAAAAAGACATCAGTATAGCGAAGTGATTCATTGTATCCTCCTCTCATTCCATGTGCGTTCTGGAGTAGAGCTTGCGGCTTACCCAGTTAGACTTTTGTTTGTTACTTGTTACTACGTCTGTCAACCAAACTTTTCGCACTAGAATCAAAAAATTTTTAGTTGGCTTTATGTATCAATAGTTGTGGTTAAAATATTGTCTTTAACTGAGATTTTGCACCTGCTTACTCACCCGCCGTGGAATTAATTCCACGGCTCATAGCTCAAGTCCATTCAAATGGACTGAAACTGAAGTTTTGTTGAGTGTGATAGTCCTCTTAAGAGGACTTGAGCTACTCGCTGTGGGATTTTGAATCCCTGGCGGGTGAGGGGGACGGTGCAAGATGTGAGTTTAACGCTACATTAATCAATCAACCATTGGTCTAGTAGGTAATGCACAAACGCAAGCCAGAGTCCACGAAAAATTAGTACCCATGTCGCAATACAGAGCAGGAAACTTATCAACCATGCATTCTGTCTAGGCAAGTTGATGGTTAATGATTGATACCACTGCCAGCAGATGAGAGTAAGATTGGTAGCAAACAGAAATGCAAGGATAGAAGCTCCCATTATCCAATGTCCTTCTCCCACACCTTGTAACCACCATACTAATGAACCGGCATTTGCACTCATAGGCTTGAAGGTTGGGTTTCTTAAAGGCGAAACTTGATACACGAAAATTCTACTAACTACTAATAGAAGTAAGAGAGCTCCAAGACTCGCCTTAGAAAAGCGTTGAACCAGCTGAGAAAACATATGACATAACCCTGAGTTTAAATGAGGTAAGGTCTACCTTCTATCTGATGTTAAAGAAGCTGGCTACTAGAGGTGACACCTTGCTGCTTACCCAGATAAATATTTTGTTTATTACTTGTTACTACGTCTATCAACCTAAGTTTTCGCACTTGAAACAAAAATTTTAAGCCTCTATGCGTAAACTCTGAGCTGTAAAAGCAAGCCTCCCTGTTTTTCAAGGAGGCTTTGTTACGTATCGGTATCGTTAAGAACTGATTAACTGACAGTGGGTTGCTGACGCCTGCTGATGAATACAAGCGCGATCGCAATCATACCCATCAACATCCATTCTTCCGGTTCGGGAACCCCAGAAATGTTGAAAGGATTAAAGGGCTGACTTAACTGCTCATTCCCATTTTCTACCTTTCGATTAAAGCGATCGCTTTCTTGCTCCGCTTTTTTGAGTGCCTCCCGCTGCTGGTCGTTAACCAGTACAATCATTGATGAGTAAGGCGTAACAATCCCAAAAGACTTGGCTACAGTATGCATGGTATCCAGTTGAACCAGTTGTTCCTGAGCTTTCTCCTTACTCAGTCCAAGCACCAACTGTCGCGCCGCTACTGGCTCAAAACCATTCCTGGAAATAGCACCAACTTGTACAGACGCCTCTTGAAGCGGCTTTTCCATCGACCAAGCGTAACCATCTACTACACCTACCACAGAATCACCCAATGCTGCCTGAGTTGCCAGTCGCTGCATGACTTCTGGAATTTTTGTAGACACTCCCCCACGACTATCTTGAATCGCTCTTAACGTGGCATCATCGTAAGCTGGTGGTAACTTGCCACCGATATGTACCATCCACAACGATGCAGGTATTGCGGGTACATCTGTTTTGTCATCAGACAATTCATAACTGCCCTCATCCGTCACCACCAAAACCGCATCGTAGGGTGTATCGCCGCGCAGTTGGGCAAACTGCTGGAGAATCTGCTTAGGTTGCAACGTGCCGTAGAATGTCATCTTCGCGACATCAAAGCGTTGGATATCATCGATTCGCTTAGGTTGGGCACCAGTGGAAGCACTCAAGTATAAATCCGCATCATTGTTAGCAAAACTATTGTCAGCAAAACCCTTTTCTTTCAACCAGCGAAACGTTTGACTCAATTGCTGGGTATGAGATGCCATACTGCGGGAACTATCCAGAACAATTGCAAAGCGCTTATTTTGTGGGAAGGAGTAATCGTTATTCCCTAAAGGTTTTACTGAGATGCGGTAGCCACTGGGCAGGTTAACTTGATGTAAGGTTGGTTGACGTTTTCCCTCGGCACTGATGAAGGAAGGTAACCAATCCTCGGAACTCTTCACCGCTTTTCCGTTGTAGATGCGCTTGGTATCTTTTGTCCAGAAGATATTGCGTTTCTCTCCTAGCTGAGGCATTGCCCATCCTGCATCTTGTTGCATTACTTTATAGGTGAGCCATAGATGCATCTCTGTTGGTCCCTGTTGTGAGACATTACCTCTGAATGCTGAGGGTTTGGCAGGAACTGGAAAGGCTCTCAGGCGATAGTGTCTTGGCCCGACTTGCTCGAGAAGGGCTGGATCTACTCGTTCTCTGACTTGTGCGGTGTAAACTTTCTGTGCAGCCCCTCGTGGCGAAACGGTGAAGGGGAAGCGTCGTTGGCGGTTATCGGTATCGCCTAGCCACAGTCCTGTAATAGTAGCGCTTTCAGGTAAGGAAAAGGAGTAGAAGACTTCTTGTAGATTAGTAGTTTGGTTGTCGTATATTTCGTGAAGTTCGATGTCTGCCCAATCGCCTTGGGGTTTGACAGTGATTTGTTGCGATCGCAACCACACCTTCTTCTGGTTAATATTTAGCAGTCCCGCCTTCGCTTCCTCCCGATTAGCCGTTGATTGAAGCGCGTGTTGAATCGCCTCTTGTTCAGCTTTTTGAATGGGTACATCAAAGAATTCAGCATAAAGCTTGGCTGCTTTTTCACCATCAGAGTAAGAGCCATTGTACAAAAACGGCGACATCAGCTGATTGTAGAAATTCTGTAAAACCTGAGTACTCGACTCTGGAAGACCAAAGACGCTACTATACATAGCGCGAATATGGTTATTTTCTTGGCGATTGCTGAGGTAGCGATAGGAAGATAAGTAGGCATTGAGCAACCCCGTACGAATGGTATCTGACTTTGCCAAAAGTGCCTGCCGACTGCTATCTGTCTGCGCTGGGTTTTTCAGCAGAGAAAAGGCTTGAAGTTGAGGCTGTTGCTGCAAGATGAGAAAAATTGTCAGCCACGCAACTACTACAGTAATGGAACTTGCGATCGCACGATTTCGACCATACTGAGTAGCAAAAGCTTTCCAAACCCGACGCCCGGAGTAAAGGTAAAGCGACGCAAACGCCGAAGGCATGACTACAAACAAAGTTGAGGAAAAACAAAACAGGAGAAAGCCTAGCGGTAACCACCAACTCCAAGCTAAGTTGTCCCAAGTCAACATCCGTACCAGTACTTCTAGCCATCTAAATTTGAAGAATTCCAGTAAGACAACCCAAAATGTCGGCATGGCATAGAACAAAAGCATCACTCCTGCATATAAACCAGTCAACAACATCAAGGTGTGAAAGCCTACCTGTAGCCAAGCTAGGAAACGACGCGGCTTAGTGGCAATGCTTTCTTGTTGACCAATGTAGCCGTAGAGTAAATCAAGGAGAAAGGCAGCGATACATACAACAAGCGTGCCGACAATTTGAATGCTAGCAGGAGTAAGTTCTCGTAGTAGAAATAAACGAATCAGACAAAGTAAAAACAGTGGCGCTTCTACACCATAAAACAGGCGCAATAACTGTAACGGTTGTTTCCGAAAACGCAACGCTCCTACCAAGGTACAAACAGTAGGCACAGCAATTAGAGCAACAAAAGTGAGAAAGAATTCACTTGGAAGCTCACCAGTAAATGTAGCAGCAATTAATTGAGTGCCAACTTGAGGAAAGATTCCTGCATACACAATCAGCAAAAAAGCAATATTCCACAGCCAAAATATGGCGTGAAAAATGATATTAAATACTACCTTCATTTTCATCAATATGCTCCTTCCTCAATTGAATTACGGGTAAATTGATTTTCACGTCAAGAGTTAAGGTAGAAAGTCTTTCGTTGATTGTTTTTTTGTTATTCGTTTTAGTTGTATTTTTTACAAACAACAAACAACAAACAACAACCCTTCGACAAGCTCAGGGCAAGCCAACAAACAACAAACAACAAACAACAAACAACAAACAACTTTTTAACTTGCCAACCTTTCCCCATGTTTGATACTCTGGTCGATCGCACTGTGAATCGTGGTGGTAAAGTCGCGGATTTTTGGGCTATCTGGGCTAAAAGAGCGATCGAACAGAACAGAAATTAGTACCCAATTTTTCTGACGACGAGTGACATCACTCCAGAAGCGAGCTAAGAACTCATCAGTAGTTTGTTTGGGAGATTGAAACCAGTAAGTAGCAGAGTATTTGCCGTTTGCCACAGATAGCCAACGTGCTTGTACGTCAGGCGTTAGTAACTTTCTCTCAATTCGGTCTATTTTGAGTCCACTAGCAAGCAAACAAGTTTCCGGTGGATGGTAAGCACGCCAAGTCGTGTTGGCTACTATCAGGATTGAACCGGAAAGATTGCCCAGCGTAAAGCGCCTCTTTTCAGGGACGATAGAAGGATAGTTATCAAAAAACTTATGTTCCCCTGGACTCAATGGGATGCGTTCGGACACCATCTGTTCAGGCCAATGTAGAGAAGCGAGTGATAAAGGTTGTTCTTTCTGAGGTTGGTAGAGTTGGTTAACTGTTGCCAAGGTAAGGATAAAAGCTAGTAGTAAAGCTTGTGCTGATAAAGAGGCAGGACGGCAAGAATCTTTGACTAATTTAGAAGCCCAAAATAGAGAAGAATCTTCTGCTCTTGAGGCAGGCACAGATGCACTATTCCTACTCTCTCGTTCGCCATATCTCGGCACAGTTTGAAGTATCAACCAACTCAATCCACAAGCACATCCCAAGCCAATTAACCCTAAAGGGATATGCAGCACCTGGGCAAATAGTGGTTGTTTTAGGACATGAGTAATAACCACTAAGAGCAGTACCCGTATTGTATTGGCACAGACCAAAAGGAATAAGTTTGTCAAGCAAACTAATAACCAGCGTACTCCTAGCTTTCGACCTTCTAACCAAGTAGCAGCAAGCAAAAAGAGTGTCCCTGTTCCTAAGCTTTTAAGACCACTACACGGTATATCTACATGAGCAACACCGTTTTCCAAAACGATGATGTCATAGGAGGAAATTGCAGCAATGTGCCAAGTCGAGAGCAGGTGTTCTACCGCATGAGCCGTTATAATTCTTGCTGGCATTCCTAAACCAATACCTACTTGAGAACTGAACGAGATAAGACAAGCAACTATGCTGACAAGGGGTAATCCTTTACGCCAAGCAGATGGTGTCAGAAATAAACCACAGAGTCCGTAGGTTCCTAGTAAGAATAACAGTATGGTAAGTTGCTCGATATCGACTAGCCACTGGAGGGCGATCGCACTTAAGCCAGAACCCACCATCAGCAGGAGAGGATAAGGTTGCAATACAGGCGTAGTAGATAAAAGGTAAGAACGGAATTCTAACCCTTCACGACGACGCGATCGCACTATCTGTACGAGCAAGACTACAACAATAAAGCCAACCACCAAGAGATTGAGGCGTGATACCTGTCTGAGTGACTCAAAAAGCCACTTCAGGGAGGGAAGATTTGCATATATCCAGGCGGCTACCAGTATGTAAGTACTACCCTTATCCGTCAAAGCAAGGCGATCGGGACGGATGCTGACGCGCATAGTGTCTCCTTACCGTTGGGCGTTTTGTTTGTTACTTGTTACTACGTCTGTCAACCCAACTTTTCGCAATAGCATCAAAAAAATTTTGGGGTAGCGAATCTGCGAACAATTTTTCTGTAGCCCACGTAACTATATTAAGACTTACGCAAATTTCTTTTTGAAGGGCTATATGTAAGGGTGAACGGCCGTTCACCCCTACTATGGGTGGTATCCATGCATAAGTCCTCTACATGACTGAATGCTCAAGAACAACACAAGTCGAGAGTTTGAGGTTTGGGGTAGGGGCTAAGGCTTTGCCGTGCCCTACAATCCCTGTACTCCCTACTCCCTACTCCCTACTCCCTACTCCCTACAATCCCTGTACTCCCTACTCCCTACTCCCTACTCCCTACTCCCTACTCCCTACTTTCAAGCCAAGTCTATTGATTATTTTTGGCAAAAGAATTGAACCGGGTTTTTGTTAAAATCGGCACACTTTCTAATTTCTTCAGTCTTTCGTGAAATCTGTCCTAAATAATCATAATTAGGTTCTGCTATGTTCTGGTAATTAACTTTATCCATAATCTCTCTAGGAGCTTGTCTAAAAATTTGCATAATTTGATTTCGGTCTGACACTGAAAGCTTAGGAGAGATAAAAACCCCAGCAACAGGAATAGCCCGACTATGATGAATAATTCTAAATTCTGGTTTCTTTTCAATATCAGACTCTATAGATGCACCTACATCAGCTTTTCCCCTCCTCACCCATTCTTGAATTTCTCCATAAGAATTGACTAAACTGACACTGAGAGTCTTGCCGTATAAGTCATAAGCTGGCACATAAAAAGTTGAGGCTGAACCAACATGACCCAACGCTACTCTCGTTTTGGCTTTAATATCAGCAATAGATTGAATAGGACTGTCAGCTCTGACAAATAGAACTGAGCGATAATAGGCTGAAGTGGCAAAATTATGGCTACCTAACCAGATATAGCCGTTCTTCTTAGCTACCCACGAGTTAATTGGAGAATGAGTAAAAACTATGTCTAAATCTTTCTTTGCAATTTTATTTTGCATCTTTTGATAAGACATATTGTACTCAGCCTCAATGAAAACTTCTTTAACTCGCTCTCCTAGCTTTTCTTTTAAATACTGTTGTAAATCAAAATATTGATATTCATTATTCGTCTCTACAGGTTGATAAGGAGACGATAAAACCTCGATAGTCAGAGGTGCTTTACTTAAATTCTTGACGCAAACACCTGCTTCTCTTTTTTCTGTTGCTGGACAGGGTGATGGAGTGAAACTAGACAACCAGGCTACTGCAATAACTGCGATCGCACCACCCACCAATCCACTAATCAACGCTATCTGACTATGCTGTCTTGACTGTTTGACCAGTTCGCGCCATCCTACAGCTTGAGGCCGTGGGGAAGGCCACACAAAGTCTTTAGCAGCGGGATTCTGGCAAATCACTGGCAACCAACTAGCACCAGGAAATATTTGATCGATTTGTAGCAGTTCTCGCAGCATCTGCCGAGCACGTCGGACACAAGTGTATAAAGATATTCCACGAGAAAAATCTGTTAGAAAATATTTTAAAAATTCTTGTGCAATCTTATCAGGTACTGCCTCCCGCATGACAATGACTTGTGGAACATGCAACCTCTCTAACTGACGTGCTAATCCTAATCCATCACAGGAATTAAAAATTGCTAACTTCAAACCGTTAGCAACTGCTGTGCTTAAAGTATCTTCGATTTCACTAATCTCTAATTTGCCTTCATCTGAGCGGTTGAGATAGATATAGCCCTTTTCACCATCTTTACTAGAACTGTGTCCGGCAAAAAATAGAATGTCCCAATAATCTTCCCAAAGACTTTTAAACTGTTCGCGTGTTGGTTCAACCAGAAAGCATACATCGGCATAAGGTAAGTTTTCTAGAATCTTTCTGTCTTCCTGCGTATTAATACCATCGCTATTGCCCAAAATTGCTAGTATTTTGACTTGTTTTACAGTTGCAAGTTGTTGGCGATCGCGAAATGACAAAGAACTAATCCCCAGTTCAGCATTAGGAAATCTCTGAAAAAAGTGCCAAACCTCCCAAGGTAATTTCCGCAGCAAATCTTCTTCAGTCTGAAAGATTACCCGAATTTCATCATTTTTGCTTAAATCTGTGAATAATTCTGCCTCAATGACTCGAAACTCTTCACAGTTGAGCCAATCCTGAATACTCGTCTTTAATTTTTCCGCTGCTTGATAACAGTCTTGAAGAGAACTTTCGGGTTCGCTGCCCTCCTCATCTGAGGAATTGTTTTCAGTGAAGTACAGGCGTTTTCTCCGATAACTAGACTCCAGACGGTAATATTTTGTCTGCCAATCTCTATAGAATTCAGCAACTTCTGGCGCTTGCCGTAAACACCCCTTCACTCCAGTAACATGAGGAAATTTACCCTCTTGTGCAATGTCAAGAGTGACCTGAACTTCTCGGTTAAAGTCGTCCCTCTCTAGCTTTAAGAAGACTACTTTGTCCATCTGTTTGTATTTGGCCGCGTGCTACACCGTAAGGACATTTACCACTACTTTACCTGAGTGCGATCGCCTCTCAATTTCCAAAAACGCGATCGCCCCTCATCTCCAAACGTGCGATCGCGTTTTGACTCCTACAACAGCAAGATTTATTCCCTAAACCAGCTCTAATTCAGCCTATTACTTCGCCCCTACTGGCTGACTACGCAAGTATTCATCAAGCGCCTCGGAAGTGCCGATTAACTTGCCGTCAATAAACACTTGTGGAACCGTTGTTGCGCCAGTAACAGCACGTAGAGAGCGAGTAGTGATATCCTTACCAAGCACTATTTCTTCATAATCTATACCTCGCTCCTTGAGACTTGCCTTAGCGCGAGCACAAAAAGGACAACCTACTTTAGTGAACAGTGAAACCAACTGAGGTTTAACCGCTGCTGGATTGATGAACTTGAGCATAGTCTCAGCATCAGACACCTCAAAGGGGTCGCCCTCAACCTCTGGTTCAATAAACATCTTTTTGATGACACCATCAGTTACTAACATAGAATAGCGCCATGAGCGCTTACCGAAGCCCAGACTCTCTTTATCAACGAGCATTCCCATCTTCTCTGTAAATTCGCCGTTGCCATCAGGAATGAACGTGATTTTGTCAGCTTCTTGAGTTTTCTTCCACTCATTCATGACGAAAGCGTCATTCACTGAAATACAGATAATGTCATCCACACCATTCTGTTTTAATACCCCAGCCAACTCGTTATAACCCGGTACATGTGTAGATGAACAAGTAGGTGTGTATGCTCCAGGTAGAGAAAAGACAGCGACTGTCTTACCCGCAAACAGCTCATCTGTCGTAACATCAACCCATTGATCGTTAGTGCGGGTTCTGAAAGTAACACTGGGAACCTTTTCCCCTTCGCGATTTTTCAACATCTATTTTGTTCCTTGAATGTGTAAATTCGTACTCGTTACGAGTTCGCTATAAATACTGTACTCGTAACGAGTATGATTTAGCAAGGAAATACCAGAAAATCTCAACCGCCTTTTTTGTAATTAAACGCCCCTGAACTAGCGATCTGCTGTAAGCAGCAGCGCTAACGCTATCGCAACGCACAAATAAAAACTTCACCCCCTCACCCTCTCATTTTCAGACTAGGCACCATGAGCGGAAGCTCACAACTGATGGCGAAATGAAAATCTTTCTTCCCCGACTCCCGACTCCCGACTCCCGACTCCCTGTTTTCAGACTAGGGTATTCTCGCGGGAACTTGCTAAAGGATAAACTCAAGTCGTGAAATCTCGTTTTGTTTTTTCATGAACCTACGAACTCTTAAAACCACGCCCTTTTCTGACCAAAAGCCTGGGACTTCAGGACTACGTAAGGCTGTAACAGTTTTCCAGCAGCCTCATTACCTGGAGAACTTCGTGCAGTCGATATTCGACATTCTCCCTGATCGTGAGGGTCAAACGCTGGTGCTGGGCGGCGACGGTCGCTATTACAACCGTACTGCGATTCAAACCATTTTAAAAATGGCCGCAGCGAATGGGTTTGGGCGAGTCAAAGTAGGTCGTAGTGGAATACTATCTACCCCGGCAGCCTCCTGCGTCATCCGCAAGTACCAAGCCTACGGCGGTATTATCCTCTCAGCTAGCCATAATCCTGGTGGGCCAGACGGTGACTTTGGCATCAAATACAACATCAGCAATGGTGGACCAGCACCGGAAAAAGTAACACAGGCTATCTATGACCGCAGTAAAGTTATCGATACCTACCACATCTTGGAAGCGCCTGATGTGGATTTAGAAAAGCTGGGTGAATTTAACCTGGAAACGATGGTTGTTGAGGTAATTGACCCGGTTGAGCCTTACGCCCAATTGATGGAATCTTTGTTCGATTTCGATCGCATCCATCAACTTCTGACTTCTGGACAATTCCGCCTCTGTGTTGATTCCATGCACGCCGTGACGGGACCTTATGCTAAAGCCATCATAGAGCAACGCCTAGGAGCACCAGAAGGCACAGTGCTTAATGGCACACCGTTAGAGGATTTTGGTGGGGGGCATCCTGACCCTAATTTAGTCTATGCTCATGACCTAGTGGAGGTCTTGTATGGGGCTGATGCACCTGACTTTGGGGCAGCCTCGGATGGAGATGGCGATCGCAATATGATTTTAGGGCGAAGATTCTTCGTCACTCCCAGCGACAGTCTGGCTATATTAACGGCCAATGCTCATCTAGTTCCAGGTTATAGCCAGGGTATATCTGGAGTAGCCAGGTCGATGCCTACCAGTGCGGCTGCGGATCGAGTAGCGCAAGGGTTAGGAATGGACTGCTATGAGACGCCAACGGGTTGGAAATTCTTTGGCAACTTGCTGGATGCAGACAAAGTAACGTTGTGTGGTGAAGAAAGTTTCGGCACTGGCTCTAACCATGTGCGCGAGAAAGACGGATTATGGGCGGTATTATTCTGGCTCAATATTTTAGCGGTGCGTTCTGAATCCGTTGAGCAAATTGTCCGCAGCCACTGGAAGACCTATGGCCGCAATTTCTACTCACGTCATGACTACGAGGGGGTAGATGCACAGCGAGCGTCTCAACTGATGGAACGTCTCGGCGGATTACTTCCAGACTTCAAAGGTAAGCAATTTGGTCAATACCAGGTTGAATACGCTGATGACTTTAGTTATACCGACCCAGTTGATGAGAGCGTTAGCCAGCACCAAGGCATCCGGATTGGCTTTACTGATGGCTCTCGCCTAGTGTTTCGACTATCGGGTACAGGAACGCAAGGTGCTACACTGCGGGTTTACATTGAAAGCTACGAACCGGATGAGACAAAGCACAATTTAGAGACACAAGAAGCACTAGCACCGTTGATTGCTCTGGCGGATGAAATTGCTCAGGTTCGTAGTTTTACACAGAGAGATGTACCAACTGTAATTACCTAAGTTGATAATCTTTAAGATTGATACTCTCACAGCTTTATAGCAACGCAGTGATGTGTAGGATAGCAAAGCAGTAATTTGTAGGGGCATGATGATATCGTGCCCTTACCGTGTGATGTATGCAACTAAAGTCTGTATAGTACCGTATTGTACATAAATTCAACTGTAGAGAATGAGAGAAAACTATGCGAATTCATCATGTAGCTATCATTTGCTCAGATTATGAAAAATCCAAACAATTCTATGTAGATGTTTTAGGATTTTCTATTATTCAAGAAACCTTTAGGCAAGAAAGAAATTCATATAAATTGGATCTGAAAATTAGTGAAACCGAGCAAATCGAACTTTTTTCTTTTCCTAACCCTCCTGAAAGAGTCAATAATCCTGAAGCCTGTGGGCTTAGACACTTAGCATTTGTTAATGATATCAATGAATCTATTTATCAGCTACAAGCCAAGGGAATACAATTTGAAGATATTAGAATTGATGAAATTACAGGTAAAAAATTTACCTTTTTTAGAGACCCTGATAATTTACCTCTAGAACTCTATGAAAAATAGAGGTATTTACCCAAAATTTTTCATCCCCCATCCCCCATCCCTCATCCCTCATCCCTCATCCCTCATCCCTCATCCCTCATCCCTC
>DALYIW010000187.1:0-17371 GCA_031970155.1 Coleofasciculaceae cyanobacterium CTOTU46601
TGGGGTATAAAGCTTGATTTATCAAGTCTTTAGCTGGATTGTCACCCCTTCAGGTAACTTTCGGAAAAATTATGCGCTTTGATGTCGTCCAGAGAACACAGGAAGATACAAGTGTTATTCCCTCTAGACTGCGTCCTCATAAAAACATCCCAGAATCAGCAGCAGTGCGAACTAGGAACATATCACTCGACTTACTAACAGATCCAGCTGATCCCAGTATCCCGTTTTGGGCTTTTGACCAACGTGGCTGGAATGATGACTTCTTTATAGCTAAACCAAAACTAGGCGACGTTGAAATTTGGAGTTTTAAAAACGCTCTGAATAACGCCAACGACTATCACGTTATCCACCTACACTTAGTACATTTCCGTATTCTTGATCGGACAAAAAATGGCGTAACTAGAGCACCTCGTCTCTATGAGCGTGGTCTAAAAGATTCTTTATTTATTGGGGTCGGCGAGACAGTACGAGTCATTACAAAATTCACACCGAATAAAGGTAAATACGTGATGCACTGCCACGTTCTAGAACACGAAGACCATGACATGATGACCCAGTTCGAGGTCGTATAGGTCTTGGGAAAGGATGAACAGACCTAGCTTGAAAATAGGGAGTCGGGAGTCGGGAGTCGGGAGTAGAGGAAGAGGTCTAAGGATGAATGTGGGAATAGCCTCATAAATAATGGTGCTTTAAATAATGAAGATTTATTTTCTTCTTATAAATAAAGATGCTGCCAAAAATTTTTCGTCCCGACGCTACGCACTGTCGCTACTGCTGCGCTATCATACCTCATCCTTGGTTTGGTCAGCATTGATACTCTAACCCCAAATGAGAGTAAAGTTATGCCAAGATTTTTCGACTTGAGTTCTTTTCTACCAATAGTGTTGATTGCCACTCTATCTTCAATTACTTTATTTCGCACTGACTCAGTTGCTCAGGAAAATCCTGTCTGTTTTATGGTCGATCGCTCAAATCAAGTCATTAATCTTAATCGTCTTTGTAAAACTGAAACAGCGCAACCAACGCTCTTGTTTAAAGACCTCAAATCACAGCTAATTTTTGATGGCAATATGGCAGAAGTTAAGGGAACTGTTACTAATAGTTCGAGTCAGGTAATACCACTTAGTAATATCTACTTCCAGTTAGTGGCAGATAATCGAGTTATCTCTTCCAGTGCTGTTGAGATAGCCAAAGAAGATGGATTGAAGCCAGGTGAAAGCATGGCTTTTGAAAAGGTGATTAGCAAACGTGACTTAGGAAATGTACCGCCATCGGCGATCCAGGTACAAGTGACTCGATTTGACTGAGAGCAAGTTTCGAGTAGCTATCGTGCGATCGCACCTGCACTCCCCACCCACCTCTGACATTGCCCTTATCCTCAATCTCGTCAAAGCCCCTTACAGTGTTTTCTCACCTATGGTGGTAGGTTGGGTTAAGCCTAGCGCAACCCAACATTCACTACGCCTGTAGTAGCTACAAGTTAAACCAATTCTGGGGCGAGAAAACAAGCCCTAGGAGCTAAACTTCTCTCGTAAAAAATGATACAAAGTGCGGATTTCGCTTTGAGTAGCCTGGGAGTCAGACATGAGGCGAAAATATTTCTTTACGTGTTTCCAGTATTCGCTATCGGGTGGAAGCTGAGCAATATTCCGCCAAAACGCTTGCCTTTCTATGGAGTGCCTAATATAACAATCGGTTTGTACCCCTTTAGAAGCTTTATCAGCGAACATCAGCGCCATCTTTGAGGCATACTCTTTGATCTTAATCAGCTCAACGTCCACGGAAGTTCAGACCACGTAACAACAGAACTTTATAGGAAAAATTTTAAGAATAACTGTAACCTCATCAAATCAACCATTAGGCATATATTCCTTGCACAATGGTCTGAAGAGAACTCATAGCATTCTTCAGACTCAGGAACTACCGCAGGCAGCAAGATTCACCTCACCAATAAATTCATGCGCTTGTACTCGAAAACTTTTAACCCCTCATCCCTCATCCCTCATCCCTAAAAAGGACTGTAACTGAAAGAAAAATAAAGACCCTGTTCTTGCAACGTTCTTTTTTCCCCCGAATTAATATCAATCAGAGGAATTCCATAGTCCAAGCGAGCACTCAGCTGGTTGCCCATCTGCCACTGTAAACCCAAGCCAACACCGACCAGAGTATTGTTACCTGGAACAGTCCCTCCTGAACTATTCCAACCAATACCAAAATCAACAAATGGAGCCAGTTGTAAAACACCTCCTATCTTCCGTGCCCGGTAAATCGGCAACCGTACTTCTGCGGAAGCAAAAAAGGCATTATCGGTCAACAGCACATCTTGTCGATATCCTCTGACGCTTCGCAACCCTCCTAACCCAAATTGCTCCAGAGGCACAAGTGTTCTAGTTGTCAACTGTGCGTCAGAACGCAGTAGCAGCAAAGTTTCTGGAGCCAAAAGTCGCACGTACTGAGCTTGTCCTCGCCAAGAGAAAAACTGACTATCAGGCGGATCATCGTTGATCGTGGCATCAAAAATATTGAGTCCAAAACTAAATTGAGAACGAACTGCAAATATCTCTTGAGGACTACGTTGTGTCCATTCCTGAAAAAACCGCAGTGCCGATATCCGAGTTTTCCCATTATCGTCCGCTCCAGCTGAGAGAGGAAATTCAACGCCAAGGAGTTTAGTGGCACTTTCCTGCCGAGATGCAGTTACACCCAAAGCAAATTCTTGAGTAGGAGTGAGGATGAGCGGTTGGCGGAAGCTTAGTTCGTAGTAGCGGGAGTCGCCAGTGATATCAATGCGATCGAAAGGCGGTTCAACAACCTTAGTATCATCGAGTCCAGCAGCCAATCTAATCGTGCCATTACGGGGATTAATCGGCACCGTATAGCTGAAGTCAAAAGCATTACTGCCATCAGTATTGGTGTAAGAAAAACTTGCACTATCTCCAAAGCCAAGTAAATTCCCTTCATTGATGCGAACCCCTCTTCGGAAGCTACCTATACTAGGAGTTCTACCATTGTCAGCAAAAAACTCGGTATTGAAAGAGTCGGCTTCTTGTACTCTGACTTCCAGCAAACTCAGTTCAGGACGTGACCCAGCAGACAATTCAGCAGAGATGTTTTTAATCAGAGGGTCAAGTTGCAACAGTTGTAAGGCTTCTAGAAGTCTATCTCGATTCAGGGGTACTGATGTGGCTATACGCAATCGACTACGCACATAAGAGGAGTTTAGCCGCCTAGTGCCTGTTATCTTGATATCTTCTAAACCCCCTTCGATAATCTGAATTTTGACGACAGCTCCTGAGGGTGCGAGAGTTTGGTTAGCTGGAATTACCGCGCCAGAATTGATATATCCTGCATCCGTGTATTTTTTGCTCACAGCTGCTTCTACCTGGAGCAATTCGGCAAAGGTAATCGCTCTTCCTGTGAAGGATTGGGTAACTTCAGCTAACTCTTGATTGCTGAATGCTGTATTGCCGACAAACTCAAATCGTTCAACGGTAATATTTCCAGGAATATCCGGGCGGCTGGGAGATGTGGGAGGTGTAGGAGGTGTTGGCTGGAGGGGGTTTTCCTGAGTCGGTGGCAGAGTAGGTAGTGGTTGTTCGGGAGGTCTAGGGTTAATTGGTCTAGGAGCTTGAGATAGAGTAAGGTCTGTCAAGAGAGTTTTCTTGAGACCTGTTTTGAGCGGGAGTCGGGAGTCGGGAGTCGGGAGTCGGGGAAAGAGACTTTCTTGTTTTGGTTGTGTACTCGCGTTCATAGGGAAGCGTATTTCCTCAGTTGGTGCCAAGTAACCCTCCGTAGGTGCCAACTCTGGCGTTGAGGTATCAGCTCGTTCTTGAGCTACAACTTTAATGGCACTCCCCACAACCGTGAAGACGACTGGCAAAACCAGCCAACGGCGCTGAAAGATTTGGTAAAACACCGCTGTTTTTTGTTTTGGATGAAATTGCTACTGATTTTAAAGTCTCATGAGTTCTTGAAAGCGGTTTGCGATCGCTGTGCACCAACAACCAACAACCAACAACACCGACTTCTGTGAAGAATGTTAGGCTAGAGAAATAGTTGTACTTCAAACGTGTTACGTGTGATTTCATGAACAGAGTCGTCGTCGGCCTCTCTGGTGGGGTTGACAGTTCCGTCGCTGCCGCCACCCTCCATCATCAAGGATATGAAGTCGTTGGTTTGACCCTTTGGTTAATGAAGGGGAAGGGTCAATGCTGCTCTGAAGGGATGGTCGATGCGGCGTTTATTTGCGAACAACTGGGCATTCCCCATCACATTGTCGATAGTCGGGATGTCTTTCAAGCGAATATTATTAATTACCTGGTTTCGGGTTATGAAGCTGGAATTACTCCTCTACCCTGCTCTCAGTGCAACAAAACGGTGAAGTTTGGCCCGATGCTCAACTATGCTCGTCAAGAATTGGGCATTGACAAAATTGCCACGGGTCATTATGCCCGGATTAACTATGATGCTTTGAGTACCCGCTATCAATTGCGTAGAGCAGTTGACCTTACCAAAGACCAATCTTACTTCTTGTATGACTTGACACAAGACATACTTTGTGATACGGTTTTTCCCCTGGGAGAACTCAAGAAAACCGAAACTCGACGCCTTGCCGCAGAGTATCAACTCAAGACGGCGGATAAGCCAGAAAGCCAAGACTTGTGCTTAATTGAGTCTCACGGTTCAATGCGGACATTCCTAGACAAGTACATTTCCCAAACGACGGGTGACATTGTGGACTTGGACGGAAAGGTTTTAGGTCAGCATAATGGCATTCACCATTACACGATTGGGCAGCGGAAGGGTTTAGGCATTGCTGCGGCTGAACCTCTTTATGTGATTGGGATCGATGCGGGGCACAATCGGGTGATTGTAGGCGATCGCACCAAAGCCACTCAACCCGAATGCACAGTTGGACGAATGAACTGGGTTTCGATTCCTCAGCCTAGTAATCCGATTCGAGCAACGGTACAAGTTCGCTACCGTTCACCTGCTGTACCAGTGAATGTGATTCCTTTAGAAGGCGACAGCGATGCTTCACGTATTAAGCTAGTCTTCGATGAGCCGCAGTTCAGCATCACTCCAGGACAAGCTGCTGTTTTGTACGACGGGGATATTGTACTAGGCGGAGGCATTATTGAGCGGTTAGATGTTGCAGCTAGTTAATCACCTGAGTTGTAGCTGTGAGCGTGTAAAGTAACTTCCAGAAAGCCCAATCCTTCAAAGGATGGGCTTTCTTGCTTCTTGAAGTGATGCAAAAGCTCTCAAGGACTTAGGCTCGAGATACGACATCAGGTAGGGGCATATAGCTATACGCCCCTACAGATGGTGGTTCAAAAGTTTACCCTGAGCATTGCCGAAGGGTCAAGAAAGCGTAAGTCCTAGTCCTGTTCGTGAAGCGATAATAAAGCTCTCATCAGGAGCAGATGAGAAATTGTAAAACTAAGTTAATTTCGATGCATCAGGACTTATGCTATTTAGCTACAAACATGCTAATCGTAGAGATTCAAGGCTAATTTTTCATCCTACTTGTAGAGTTTGTCTGTAAGTTCTGTGAAGTAGAGCTAATAAACAAAGGAGCTTATTTTGAGTCATCATCCAGAGGGCATCGCTCCCCACGGAGGTCACCTAGTACACCGCATT
The DNA here is from genome assembly GCA_031970155.1 of Coleofasciculaceae cyanobacterium CTOTU46601. Taxonomy (GTDB): domain Bacteria; phylum Cyanobacteriota; class Cyanobacteriia; order Cyanobacteriales; family Coleofasciculaceae; genus DALYIW01. The sequence continues at coordinate 5,644 of DALYIW010000187.1, forward strand.
GCTGCTTACAAACAGCGGCTGGAATTTTTAGACAAAGCCGACTATCTACCTAAAGTGCAACTCAGCAAACGGGCAACCTCCGATTTAGAGATGATTGCGATCGGAGCCTTTAGTCCGCTGATTGGCTTTATGGAACAAGCTGACTATGAGTCAGTTGTTGACAATATGCGTCTAGCCAACGGTCTGCCTTGGTCAATCCCAGTCACGCTTCCAGTAGAGGAGGAAGTAGCGGAACGGTTAAAGGAAGGTAGCTTGGTGCGTCTGGATGACCCCAAGGGTAATTTTGTGGGTGTGTTAGAGCTGACTCAGAAGTATCGTTACGACAAAATCCGTGAGGCGGTTAATGTTTACCGTACCGATGAGGAGGAACACCCAGGTGTCTGGGTTGTCTATAACCAGGGTGAAGTGAATCTGGCTGGGCCAGTTTGGTTGTTACAACGCGACCACCATCCCGACTTTCCAACCTACCAAATCGACCCAACTAAATCCCGTACCCTTTTCCAAGAAAAAGGTTGGAAAACAGTTGTGGGCTTCCAAACGCGAAATCCAATCCACAGAGCGCATGAATACATCATTAAGTGTGCCTTGGAAACTGTAGATGGTCTATTCCTGCATCCTCTGGTGGGTGCCACGAAAAGCGACGACATCGCAGCTGAGGTGCGGATGCGCTGCTACGAGATTATGCTGGAACTTTACTTTCCAGAAACCCGAGTCATTCTGGCAATTAATCCAGCCGCCATGCGCTACGCAGGTCCTAGAGAAGCCATTTTCCATGCCCTGATTCGCAAAAACTATGGCTGTACTCACTTCATCGTTGGACGTGACCATGCAGGCGTGGGTGACTATTACGGCACTTACGATGCCCAGCACATCTTTGATGAGTTCGAGATACTAGAACTAGGCATTGTGCCCATGAAGTTTGAACACGCCTTCTTCTGCAAGCGAACTCAGCAGATGGCAACAACCAAGACTAGCCCATCAAGACCTGAAGAGCGAATTCATCTATCGGGTACAAAAGTGCGAGAGATGTTGCGTCGAGGCGAATTACCGCCGCCGGAGTTCTCGCGACCTGAGATAGCAGCAGAATTAGCCAGGGCAATGAATATTTCAACGTATGAGATTTAAGTATGGGACTTACGCTTTCTTGACCCTTCGGCAATGTGGACAGTGAGCCTTGTCGAGCTGCGGCAGCTGAGCTGGCGATGCTCTCTCGCGTGGCCGAAGAGTCGAAGCTCCGGGTAAACCTTTGAACCGCTATCTGTAGGGGCGTATAGCCATACGCTTCTACCCGTTTGTCGTGTCTTGTGCGTCAGTCCTCAAAGAGATGCCTTCGTGGAGCTTCCAACACCAATGAGAATAGTTTTCTTGCACCACTCCCGACTCCCAACTCCCAACTCCCTAATTTCCATAGGCGTCTCCAAAAAGAATCCAAAATCACAAATCGACATCTCTGGTAGGCTGGTAGGCTGATAGCTGAATAGCTAATAGCTGATAGCTGATAGGTGATATGGGATTGAAGCGGCGGACTTTTTTGCAACAGACTGGGTTGGTGCTGGCAGCACTGGGGGTTAGTGAAACAGTGCTATCACTTCTAGGAGAGAAAAGCTTAGCAGTGCCTCTGTTGGAGCGCTATTTTCAGGTGCTAGCTCAACCCACTGGACGAAAGTTGGCGCTACTTGTGGGCATCAACCAGTATCCTCACAGCACAGCGTTGGCAGGTTGTGTCACGGATGTGGAACTGCAAAGAGAACTGTTGATTCATCGGTTTGGCTTCAATCCCAGCGATATCTTGACGCTGACCGATCGCCAAGCGACTCGGGAGAATATTGAAACGACTTTTCTTGAGCATCTGACTGAGCAAGCTAAAGCCGGTGATGTCGTCCTCTTCCACTTCAGCGGCTATGGTAGCCGTGTTCATATAGCTTCGCCTAAGCAAGAGCTAGGAGGTAACAGCCAAGAGAAAGAATCGGATTTATCGATCGCTTCTCGTGTGTCACCTTCTCAGGCTTACGAAGTCAACAGCTTAGTGCCAGTAGATAGCATCGAACCAAATAAGGAGAAACTATTAGCCAATGATGTGCTGGAAGATACCTTAGTTTTGCTGCTGCGATCGCTAGCGACCGATCACGTCACTACGGTACTCGATACTAGCTACACTCCTGCTCAAGCAACCCTCCAAGGAACTCTACGTGTGCGGTCTTCCCCCAACCCACCCGCAACTGCTCCTAGTCCCGGAGAGCTGGCTTTTCAACAACAAATCCGCCTTCATAGCAACCTTTTAGGGGACAAGCTCAAGAATTCCGAAAATCTCAATCAAATACCAGGGATTGTTCTAGCCGCCTCTGGCCCAAGTCAACCCGCTACAGAAGCTCAATGGCGTGGCTTCAGTGCTGGCTTATTTACCTACGCTTTGACTCAGCACTTGTGGCAAGCTTTCCCTGCAACGACGATTCAGATTAGCCTCAGTCGTGCTGCTGGGACAGTGAATCAGCTGGTCGGTAAAGAGCAACAGCCTAGGCTGATTAGTAAAAAAAGCCCCAATCAGCCATTACTCGCCTATTACCTGCCGCCTGACCCTAGCATTGGAGCAGATGGCGTTGTAACCGCTGTAGAAGAGAATGGTAGAACCGCACAGCTGTGGTTGGCCGGGCTACCAGCAACCGTTCTGGAATACTATGGCAGCAATTGTGTGTTGACTCTTGCTCCCGCGAAGCTTGCCGTAGAACAATTAAAAGTTGAAGATAATCTGGAAAACCTTCAACCTTCCAACCAACCCTTAGGGAACACCTCCGACAAACAACTTTCAACTCCTGAAAAACCGCAATTACAAATACGCTCAAAAGAAGGTCTCACGGCAAAGGCGCAAATTTTGGGTATTAGTGGTACTGAGAATTACGCTCTACAAGTTGGGCAGTTGGTTCAAGAAGCCATTCGCGTGTTGCCTCGCCATCTCGGTCTTACTCTGGCTCTGGATGCTAACCTGGAACGCATTGAACGAGTGGATGCAACAAGTGCTTTTGCCACCATTGCTTATGTTTCATCTGTAGTAACAGCAGGAGAACAACCGGCCGATTATCTCTTTGGAAAAGTATCCTTACCTCAACCTGCTGCACCAACACCAGCTGCTTCACTCTCTGATTCTGCTCCTTCCAGCACAGAGGCTAGTGTTTCCTTAACTAGAACAGAAGGATATGGACTGTTTTATCTAGCCCGTGAACCGATTCGCAATACAGCTGGCGATGTAGGAGAGGCGGTGAAATCGGCAGTCAACCGACTTACGCCAAAACTAAAGACTTTGCTGGCAGCTAAGTTACTGCGTTTGACAGCCAATGAAGGCTCTTCGCGTTTGGGTATCCGGGCATCGCTGGAGATAATTACCCCTGAACCCAAAGTGATTATGCAACGAGAAACGTTACGGGCCTCTTTGTCTTCACAGGTATTGGCAGACAAAAAGACCAAGGATAAATTGACCTCCCCTATGGCAGAGGGAAGTATACCAACGTTGTCGATTGGGAGTCGTATTCAGTATCGGTTAGAGAACTACAGCAGTAGCCCCATTTATTACATGCTGTTGGGTTTTGATACTAATAGCAATGCGATCGCCTTTTATAAAATCCAATCCTCTCCCCAGGCAGATGAGTCAGAAAACAAACTACCCCTGATTAGCGCGGCGATCGCACCTGGAGAAACACTAACACTACCAAAATCCTTGGAGGCTTCTAGTTGGATTGTCTCAGGACCCGTTGGACTAGCAGAAATTCAACTCATTTGCTGTCGGGAACCCTTCACAAAAGCGATCGCCGCACTAGAAGTAGCTCGCCGTCCCAAAGGTGATGGAGAGCAACTAGGAGATTTATTCAACCCACTCGAAGTTGCACAGGCGGTGCTACAAGACTTACATACAGCCAGTACAAAGATTACGGCAAAAACTTCATCCTACGCCCTAGATTCTATCGGTACAGTTTCTGACACCTATGCCTTGGATGTAAATGCTTGGGCAACGTTAAGTTTTATTTATCAAGTGGTTTGACATGGCTAAGAAACTTGCTGGTCAATAATAGTAGTAAGTGGATAATGAAACAGGTAAGAGATTACCTAGACTTCTCGACAGAGTTCTTTTGGTAGTTGCTGGATAATACGCTCAAAGGAAGATGAATCGTTCAACGCCTGAGACAAAATCAGAGAACCTTGAATAGCGATCGCCGCATCTTCTCCCCGTTGTTTGGCAAGCCCCTCATCCATCCCAGCCTCGATTAACACGATCGATATCGCATCAATCCATTCACAGAACAACTCTTTGACCTTGGCCTGAAATACATCACGGGCTGAACCCATCAACAGAATGGCAAACAGGCAAGGTTGGTGTCCGCCCTCATAGAGTTCGCTTAGGCGATCGCACATTCGCCGTAGTCTAGTAAGAGCATCTCCTTCACTGTGGAGTGCTACCAGGATGTTTTCCCCTAACCAGCGTTCGAGAAAATCCAGCACCGCCTCAACCATCTCATCTTTTCCGCCCGGAAAGTGATGGTAAAGGCTAGCTTTCCCTAGTCCAGTCGCTTCAGAAATCTTGGACAAGGTTGCACCGTCGTAGCCATACTGCCGAAACAGTTGCAACAGGCACGGAATATAGGTCTCTTTAGGCATTTGTAGAAGGCGAGAAATGATCGGTTGACATTGTACCGAACGAACGGTACAGTTGTAGTATACCGAACGAACGGTACAGTAACGCGATTCAGGAATGTCGAGGACTAACCCATGATTAAGCTTTACGGTCACGAATTGTCTGGTAACAGTTACAAAGCAAAATTAATGCTGTCGTTGTTGGGCTTGAATTACGAGTGGATTAAAGTTGATTTGATGGCAAGAGCACACAAAAAGCCTGAATTTTTGGCGCTCAATCCCTTTGGGCAGGTGCCACTGCTGGTTGATGGCGATGTTGTTTTAGCAGATGCCCAGGCAATTCTGGTGTATCTGGCGCGGCAGTATGGTCAACAACAGTGGTTGCCTCTGGAGGCAGAACCCCTAAGCCGTGTGATTCGATGGCTATCAACGACTGCGGGGGAAATTCGGCAAGGTCCAGAATCTGTCCGTCTATATCATTTGTTCAAAGCCACCAGCATTAACCTGGAACAAGCAAATCAAAAAGCAGAGTTCATTCTGACACAACTCAATGATCATTTAGCAGACAGAGAATGGCTGGAATTAGGACATCCTACGATCGCGGATGTAGCTGTTTTCCCCTATGTTGCTCTCGCCCCTGACGGCAAGATTGCCCTGGACAATTATCCCCATATCCTTGCCTGGAGCGATCGCATCCAACATTTGCCCCGTTTTGTGGGCATGATTGGCATTGAAGCACCAACTGCGGCTTAGGAGGCACCATGCCACGCAAATTTGGAGAAATTGCTTTTACACCTGAAGTGCAGGCAGCACAAGCAGAACGGGGATCGCGACAGACCTATGAACGCTATATTGCCAAAGGCCCAGCCAATGATGCAATTACCCCACAGCTTGAGGAATTTATCGCGCAACTGGATGGATTTTATCTGGGAACAGTTAGTTCTAATGGTTATCCTTATATCCAGTTTCGTGGTGGATCGCCTGGTTTTCTCAAGGCGCTGGATGAGAAAACTCTGGGTTTTGCCGACTTTTCAGGAAATGTGCAGTACATTACAGTGGGCAACTTGTCAGGGGAAGCCAAAGCATTTTTATTTTTGATGGACTATCGCCACCGCAAACGCATCAAGGTTTGGGGACGTGCCCGATATGTGGAAGGGGATAACGATTTAATCGATCGCCTCCGTATCCCTGGCTACTCAGCTGAAATTGAACGGGTGATTCTCTTTCATGTGGAGGCATACAGCGAGAACTGTCCCCAGCACATTCCTCTCCGGTATTCTGAGACAGAAGTAGAGTTGATGATGGCTCCTCTACAAGCTCGCATTGCAGAACTGGAACAACAGTTGGGCAAGCATAATCTCCCTTCAGCCTGATAGTGCAAACCTAATCAAGTAAAGACGTTCCGGTGGAACGTCTCTACTACTAGAAAGAAACAAGGTCTTTAGCAGAAACCACATCTATGGAAAGTAGACCTCCTTTACCCCCGTTTACCCTGGAAACCGCTAAAGCCAAGGTACGGGCGGCAGAAGATGCCTGGAACACCCGCGATCCTGAACGAGTATCCCTGGCTTACACAGAAGATTCGTTCTGGCGCAACCGGGCTGAATTCTTCACTGGACGAGATAAGATTCGCGAATTTCTCACTCGCAAATGGAACACAGAACTAGACTATCGGCTCAAGAAAGAACTTTGGAGTTTCACCGATAATCGCATCTCTGTCAAATTTGAATATGAGTATCACACCGATTCTGGTCATTGGTATCGCGCCTACGGCAATGAACAGTGGGAGTTTGCCCCCAATGGACTGATGCAGCGACGGGAAGCCAGTATCAACGACGTGCCGATTCAAGAGTCTGAACGCAAGTTTCGGTAGGAACTAATTCATCAGGCAGCAGAATGTTCTGTAATAGTTGAGTTCAACGGGTAGCTTCAGCAAGTTAACCTACAAACGTAACTGCAAAGTCGATAATTCTCTGCTTTTAGGCTTACTCTCTTCCTGCTAAAAGAGCTGTCTGATAGTTTCACGCTCGATTTGGGAATACTGACTCTGTTGAATTGAGTAACCTTACATAATGAATGCAAATAGCTTCTCCAGAGCCATGGCGTTAATGTTTACCACAGTAGGTAGTCTCCTACTAATAGATTTCGCTACTACTGCCATAGCTGTTACATACAAGACTCAAAGCAATCAGGTTGTAGTTACCGGACTGCAACCCAAAAAAAAATATACAGTTGAAACTACTAATTTTAATAATCGCAACAGTAATCGGACTGTCATGACTAATGGCTGTGGCGAAGCTGTAATTAGTAATGGAACAGGTTATCGACGACTCGTTATTAACCAACAAACTATCACACCATCCTCTCTACCGACCCAAACTCACCAACGTTGCAATCCCAAGAGGAATAGACGTGTTATTCAGACACAACCACAACTTAATCGATAAGATAAATTGACAGAAAGTTATGGTTGTTTGTTGTTTGTTGTTTGTTGTTTGCTTGCCCTGAGCTTGGTCATTGGGTTGTTTGTTGTTTGTTAAAAACTATTCGTCCTAAAATAACTAAAGTAATACTAAGTTGCGTTTAAAGATAGCATTTTCTCTCCCCCTGCTCCCTCTGCTCCCCCTGCTCCTAAGAACTCTTGCTATCTACTACGTTTGAAGGCAACTCGGTATAAGATATTTCTGGTCTATAGCTTCTTAACTATTGTTGATGAGTCAGATATCTCCCCAAACCTCTCTCCCTTCCCCAATCAACCCAGTTGAGAAGCCCAATGAGTGGCTCTACGCTTTTTGGAAGTTCTCGCGGCCTCATACCATTATTGGCACCAGTCTCAGTGTTTTGGCATTGTATTTAATTAGCTTGGCAACTACTGAAAGTAGTGTCACAACGCAGAATTTAGGGCAACTGCTGGGAGCGTTGCTTGCTTGTTTGTGCGGCAATGTCTATATTGTCGGGCTAAATCAACTAGAAGATGTGGAGATTGATCAGATTAATAAACCTCATCTCCCCATTGCTGCTGGTGAGTTCTCAAGGGCACAAGCTCAGGTAATTGTAGCGGTCTTTGGTATCCTTGCTCTAGTGTTAGCAGGCTTGCTCGGTCCGTGGTTGTTCTTGATGGTTAGCATTAGTTTAGCAATCGGGACGGCTTATTCTCTGCCACCAATCCGGTTGAAGCAGTTTCCTTTTTGGGCGGCAATTTGTATTTTTTCGGTGCGAGGGGCAATTGTTAATTTAGGACTGTTTTTGCACTTTAGTCAGCGCTTTTCTGAGAATCTTTTCTTTCCGCCTGCGCCAGTTTGGGCATTGACGCTGTTTATTGTGGTGTTTACTTTTGCGATCGCTATTTTCAAAGATATCCCCGACATAGAAGGCGACAAGCAGTACAACATCACCACATTTACTATCCAACTGGGTAAACCTGCTGTGTTTAATCTTGCACGTTGGGTGATCACAGCTTGCTATGTAGGAATGGCTGTGCCTGGTTGCCTGTGGCTAGGTTCAGTCAATCCAGTCTTTCTGGTGATTACTCATTTAGCGGCACTGGGTTTGATGTGGTGGCGTAGCTTGAGTGTGGATTTGGAAGATAAAAGTGCGATCGCACAGTTTTACCAATTTATCTGGAAACTCTTTTTCCTGGAATATCTTATTTTTCCTGCCGCTTGTCTGTTAGCTTAACCCTGGCAGGACTTACGCAAATTGCTGATTTAAACGCTACTGCTAGTAGTAGGGTGGGCACTGCCCACTTTACATGTAGAGGTTCTGCGTAAGTCCTGCCTGGGAAACTTTAGGTCTGGTTACTCAAACGAAGAAAGGTGACTAAATGTAAATAAATTGGACGATCTGTTACCAAATTTACACCCAAGTTGGTTTTGAGCGGTTTTTAATGAATGGACATGACATGCATGTGCTGATTGGTACTTAGCCACTTAGTACACAGTATTTTCTTATTCTGCAAAACCTTATGCCAGATCTCGATAGCGTAGTTCTGTGGGACCAAGCTGCTCAGCAGGCGGTAATCAATACAGAAGTCGGTTCCACGCTAGAGCGAGAAGTTAGTGCAGCAGATTGGGATGAGTCGCAACTATACATCCAATCCGAAGTGCCATCCTCTCCCAGTCTTTCTGCAACAACGAATAATCTTTTTAGTATCCAAGGCTCAGGTACCTCCGCTCAACTCAAATGCACTCTCACGCAAGCCAGCGTATGGTTAGTGAATGAAGTTGGTGTTTTTGCAGTTGATGATGACCGAGGTACGATTGACGGCATTGCTCCAGGTTCAGCAGGCTATGTAGAAGCTGCCCTAAACAGAGGGCAAGTTATCTTCTCTGCCCTGTCAAGTCTTCCCGACGGTTATACAGGTGTTGGGCTGACTCGTCACTTGAGTCTTCCCACCAACCAGCCCTTAATGTTTTACTTGGTACAAAACGGCACGACGGATACAGTGCTAGCGGGTGGGTCAAATGCGGCGAATGTCTTCTTCAGCTCAAGTTCAGGCAATCCAGATGGATTAAATCATCTTCAGGTTTCAGATCAAGGCAATGGCGTATACAACCTGGCTTGGGAAGACTATCTAGGTGGAGGTGACCAAGATTTTAATGACATGATGCTGAATGTTGAGCTGAGCAATCCTTCCTCGCTCAATGATTGGATGGGAGTGCAGCAAGGGAAGCGAGAAGTTATGGATTTGAACTTAGAGACAGACTTGCTGTCAGCTAACTTGATTGTTAACAAAGAAGCTGCCTATGATAATACCTTCGGTTGGTATCGGGTTGCCGACTCCAATGGTGGCATTGACGTTAATCGAGATGGTCAAGTCGATCTTCGCCCAGGCGATCCTAACTATGCAAAAGTGGCTGTCGAGCAACGCATAGACTTGAGTTCAGGGCTGGCTAGTGGTGGGTTCTTGGTCCCGTTTTTGATTGCAGATGGAACACCTGAAGAATTCCTCGCTCTCAATTCCAGGAATCAGCACCGCAATGCCCCCTTAGCCTACTTTGTCTTTTTAGGAGCTAATCCCGATCAATTTGACCACGTTCGATTGCTAGGAGATAACACCTTTGGGTTTGAGGATAAGTTTAATGGAGGCGATCGCGACTATAACGATCTAGTTGTGAAAGTTTCTTTTACATAAGCAGGACTTACGCTCGAGACACGACAAACGGGTAGGGGGGTATAGCTCACCATATCCAAGCAAGATACCCGACTTCTCCAAGAAGTCGGGTATCTGTGTACCTTGCTCACCTGAAAAGCGCTGTAATTAAAAAAACAACTAATTTATTTTTTGAAAAGCTCACCATGAAAGTCGTGTAATTGATGCAACAAGGAGATTCGTAAACTTACCAACCTACAAAAAAAACGGCGGTAATAGAGGTAGCAGGAGAGTGACAAAATAATAAACTAAGGGAGCCGTGAAAACGTAGCTGTCTGTCCGGTCTAAAATTCCACCGTGACCAGGAATTAATTGTCCTGAATCTTTTACTCCAGCATCTCGCTTCATCATCGACTCAGTTAAATCTCCAAGAAGGCTAGCAATACCAACTAACGTCCCAAAAACAATGCCACTTAGCTGCCAACTCGGCCAATTCAGATAATAAGCCCCAGCTGTTGCTACTGCGATACTACCTACGATCCCAAAGATTGCACCTTCGACAGTCTTCTTTGGACTAATACTAGAAAGACGGGTGCGACCAAAAAATTTGCCGAAAAAGTAAGCACCAATATCTGCTGCCCAAATACAACTAAAGGCTAAGAGGGTTGCCGTCAAACCTTCAGGCAGGGCACTTAAGTCAGTCCAAGAATTAGGCCAGTATCCTTTTAAGGGTAGGGTAATAGCACTAGCCATAGCATCGGAGGGTAGTGATGAAGCTGTAGTCCAACCAACTCGCAGCCGTACCCAATAGCTGGGCAGATAGCCGCCATAGAGTAACCCTAAGATGGATGACGCTACATCAGCAATAGTTGCCATCTTGGGCTGGAATAGTAGGTAGAAACAAATAAAGGTACCGACTAGGGGAAACACCGCATCTGTCAAAGACGGTGAAACGGTGGCAGTAATCAGCAGTAGTTGACTAACGACAAGGGTAATTTTGGCAGCTGGTGCAATACCTTTTGCTCGAACCAGTTGGAAGTATTCCAATTGACCCAAAAAGACAATGACACAGAAGCCTAGGGTAAAGTACCATCCCCCTAGAATGATCATCCCCATCGCTAGGGCGATCGCAACAATTCCACTAAAAATCCGAGACCAGGGCATAGGACGCTTTTGTAAAAGACAGTTCGATTCAACTGTCAAGATGAGAGGGGTAGAGTTAAAGGAGTAGATGAATAATCTCTCTTAACAGACAATTATTTACTTTTGCACTAATTTAACGAATTTGGGGAAAACTGGAATCTGTCTTGATAGCTAAGTGAGCATCTACTGCTTGATTATTGTCTGGTACAGTTCATCAATTAGTCGAGCTTTTCACCACTCAGGATAAAAATTGGATTAACTGCCGTAAAAGTTTGATGGATGCCTCGTGTCTCTAGGCGATTGACAGCTGATTGAACTACCTCAATGTTACGGGCATGTAACTCAGCGAAGCCTTCAGACAAAGCATAAAGACTTTCTAGATTACTAGCTGTAGCAACGACTCGCCCTGAGGGCTGTAAATATCGCCAGACTTCTTTAAGTATCTCCTTAATCGGTCGTCCTCCTTCGATGCAGACTCGCTGAGGTGGTTGGGGAAGGTCTTTAAGACATTCAGGAGCACTACCTTCAATGACTTGAACATTGAAGACGCCGAAGCGATCGCAGTTGCGCCGAATTAGGTTTGCCACTTCATCATCTCGTTCTACCGCAATAATTTGACCCTTAGGACACAGCAATCCTGTTTCTATTGGAATTGTGCCTGTACCCGCCCCGATGTCCCATAACAAGGAGTCAGGTTCCAGCCTTAGGGCAGAAATTAAAAGTAATCGCACCTCTCTCTGACTTAGAGGAATACCAGGTAATTGCTCAAATAAATCATCCGGAATACCAGGAGTGACATAAGACCAGAGGGGAGAAGACATTTGTTGTTTGTTGTTTGTTGTTTGTTGTTTGTTGTTTGTTGTTTGTTGTTTG
>DALYIW010000188.1:0-15636 GCA_031970155.1 Coleofasciculaceae cyanobacterium CTOTU46601
CATATAAGAGCTATTAAAAATTACTGGAGTTGCTTGGTGCAATATTTGGTTTTTCTTATTTAAGATAAGAAATTATCAAAGGATTCTTTATGCTAGTCCGGTGTTAGCGAGGAATCCATAGGAAAGTTTGCAAAAGCAAATGTATCCTATTGAGAGTTGAGTCAAAAGCAATGCCTCTGGCTCAATGATGAATGGTGTGGTTACCGGATTGGTGGATCAGATACTCTATCCTGTTAAATGGTTGAATCGACAAAAAAAGAGGAAAAATCATGAACATGATTTGGAAAGCTAATCAATCGAATACCTTAACTGCCTTAGTCACCACCTCTGGAGAGAGTTACCCATTAGCTCAAGGTCATCAAATTCCTAAAGTCTCATTCAATTTCTGGCAACCACTACGCCAATGGCTCGACAAAATTGAGATTCATAACCCTGAGACGGCTCGATTTCTCGCTAAGATGATCCCAGCTCAATGTCCGTTTGAGCGCGATATCGTGGTATTTGGTCACAAGGTAGGACATATTCCTCCTTTGTGCAAACTGAATCCGTTCTATGAGCAACTTGTCAGCTTGCGTTTCCGCGCTCTTTGTTTCCTGGCTGATCAGTGCGGTGAGGATATTCAACCCTACTGCTCTTGATGAGCTACTTCAGGCGACAGCGTTACGATTAGGTGCAGCAATTGATCACTATTTGCGAATTGCAAATAAGCGATCGCCCAAATTAACCATCAACATTATTAACTCAGTTGTGGCTCTTGCATTTGAAGCAGTTCAGGCACACTCACAAATTCATAGCCCTGCTTTTTGAGTTCATCAATCATTTTTGGCAAAGCATCCACGGTTAAAGAACCAAGGCTGCTAGCAAGTCCTACGGTGCTAATGCCACTGCCGTCGTGCATCAATACAATCGCCCCAGGTTTAGCGTTCTGAAGTACGTGGTTAACTAACCCTTCGATAGAGACACCACGCTTACGCCAGTCACCAGAATCGATTGACCACAATATCACCACATCGTCTTGCTTACGAGCATAAGCAGCTAACCCATTAGATAGAAAACCATTTGGGGGACGAAACAGAGAGGTTTTAACGCCAGTAGTTTTATACAGAAGCGCCGCCGTGTCATTAATTTCACGGGCAGCGGTAAACTCATTCATTGGACGATTCCAGTGATGCCAAGTGTGGTTGCCGATCGCATGACCATCAGCTACCACTTGTTTCCCAATTTGAGGAAAGTTTTTGAGATTTTGCCCAATCATGAAGAACGTTGCTTTGATGTTTTTTTCCTTAAGAATGTCCAATATTTGAGGTGTAGGATTAGGCGAAGGGCCATCATCAAAGGTTAAAGCGATAACTTTCTTTGGAGTCTTCAGATTTACTTTCCTTATGATTGCGCCCTGAAACCGATGACTTACTGAAAAAGTCTTATATTGCTGTAGCGGTTGTGTAGTTGACGGGAGAAATGCTTGCTGGGTTGGTGCTTTCACAGGCATAAGCATATCAATTAAAAAACTACAGCAAGCAGCAACAACAAAAAGTACTAGTCGGCGTTGCCAAACCAAATGCTTGAGTTTAACTATATTCTGGCGAGGTATTTTCTTGAGATAACTACTTAAGATTAAATTTGGGTTACGTATAAATTTAGACATGTATAGAAAGATTAATTAAGTCATAATCATGGCTTTGGTACATAACCAATCTAGTTTTTAAATGTGAATAATTTGTGAATTATTCTGTAGAAGATTACAGAGATTTACAAAGAATTAATTTAAAACCTTGAAACTTACTTCATCAAAGCTTCATTAATGTTATAAGATTTCTTGTTGGTACCTTTATCCAGTTTTTACTGACTATGCTTATCGTTATCAGTAGAAATAGCTAAGACAATTTAGCAGCTACGCGATCTCTTTCTTGGTATAAACCTATGCTCAGTACCAACAGCCAAACTAGTCTGCTCTCTAATTCAGTAGTAGCTTATCAGCATCTAAGTTCGGCCAAGAGTCATCGATGGTCTAAAAAGCGTCTCAATCTACTGCAACCTGTGCGCCAATGGCTTGATGAAATCGAAATTCACGATCCAAAGCTAGCTCGATTTCTCTCCAAAGTAATTCCAGCTCAATGTCCGTTTGAACGGGATATTAAACTATTTGGTCACTCAATAGCGCACATTCCCCCACTTTGTAAGCTCAATCCTCTCTACGATCAATTAGTCAGCTTACGGTTCCGTGCTCTTTGTTACTTGGTTGACCAGTGTGGTGAAGATATTCAGGTCATCGCTTAATATCATGGTCAAGACTAGGATTATCTGTGGGCGAAAGTTACTGGGTGATAACGCTCCCTTGAACTCATACCCCGGTAGTTGTACGGAGGCTTTCACCATCGCTGTTTTGTAAGCGATTAAATAGCTGTTCAACTGGAGTTAAATATAGCTCTATCACGATGTAGAGTTGTTGTTACTTTATGCCAAGTAGTAGCCTCTTTTCAGGCTAACTGCAAACTATTTCATAAAAGGTAGAGAACAGAGCGATAAGTACTATATCTACGTGCAAAAAACTGACTTTTGCCAGAGAGGTCTAGTATGAAACTTAAAATTGTTGTGATTACAGCAGTGTCGCTCACCGTTAGTTTAGCTGCCGCTCCTGTTGAAGCGAGAAGTTCGATTGATACAGCACAAGTCCTGGAAACTAAGCCATGCAAAAAGTGTGGTTTGATTGGAGCTAACGTGAAGGATGCTCGGCAGGAACGTCAGGAACAACGCCAACAACGGCAAGAAATTCGCCAGGAGCGTCAACAGCAACGCCAAGAAGTTCCACAACAACCCCAGCAACAACCGCAACAGCAGCCAACGCCTGGGCCAGAGGCTCAGCAAGAACGTCAGGAGCAACGCCAACAACGCCAGGAGCAACGCCAAGATGCTCGACAGGAACGCCAACAGCAACTGCAACAGCAGCCAACTCTTAGGCCAGAGGCTCAGCAAGAACGTCAGGAACAACGCCAACAACGGCAAGACGTTCGCCAAGAGCGTCAAGAACAACGCCAAGATGCTCGACAGGAACGCCAACAGCAACTGCAACAGCAGCCAAATCTTTCCCCAGAAGTTCGCCAGGAACGTCAACAGCAACGCCAACAACGGCAAGACGTTCGCCAGGAGCGTCAGGAGCAACGCCAAGAGCAACGCCAAGATGCTCGACAAGAGTGGATACGAGAACGGAATACTTGGTGGTTACGAGAACATGATACTTGGGTGCTGCCAGGACATGAGACTGGGTGGTATGAGTATGGAGAGTATGTTTATCCAGCCCAATCTGCAAGGAGCATCAAAGTCCATTTGATTTCTCTTACCAAGGATAGAGTGAAAGTTTTAATTGAGGGAGTGAATGGGAGACAAGAGATTGCATTCGATGGCATCAAGACTCGGCAGACTGTTTACCTTTCAGCTGGAACCCACAAGCTCTGGTTCAAAGACACTGCCGACAGTTCGTGGATGTCTGGCACTCTCAACCTAGGCAGAACTAATCTACTTAAAATTGCCTTTGACAAGACCAAGAAGTTAGTCAGGGTTTGTGATGACCACTATGCTTGGATTGAAGAGCGATCCTATCCCACCGAGTCTTTCCAGTTGAACAGAACTCACCTTGAATGTCCAGAGGTAGCTAACAATTGATCGTCTATGAGATTCGTCGTCAACTTAATTTATCTGGCTGCCTATAGAACAAAAGTTGAACGGATAGACCGTTGGTATCCCAGCTTTAGTAGTAGGTTGGGATCTGGGAACGAAACTCAACATTCGCTACGCGCAAGGTTGGGTTAAGCGTAGCGCAACCCAACCTACTACTACTGAGAATCCCCGGATTGCGAGCAATAGCTGAATGCGGGGAATGTCAAGCCTATTTGAGGTCTAGACGCCAAGATCCTAGTGAACCTGAGTCACCTGGAGAGCAATCGTTGATTGTCAGCCGCCAAGTGCCATTGGCATTAATACCGTGAAACGCGCACAGAGAACCTTTTGAAGTATAGTTGCCGCTGGGAATGACAGTATTTTGACCCGCTGCTGCTTCAAAGTTGCAAGTGTTGTTCTCGTTGAAGCTGTAGTCACCGTTAAGGTCATTGCTATAACCACTAGAAGAGAAGTGTGGTTGACCTGGGCGCATGAACAAATCGATAACCGTCTCTGTCTCTAAGTGGCGCAACCGTACAACTAGGTCACCAACCCAAGTGTGGACAAGATTTTTGAGCGTGACGGTTACGTCGGTAATCCGGAAGTCATCTGTAATGATAATGTCGTCCTGAAAGCTGCCTCGGCCATCAGGAATGTCGCCACCACCGCCAAAAAAAGTCGAGACTTGAGCTTTACTGGTTGTGGCAATGCTGTCAGTAGTGCGTGAAGCGCTCATTGCCACACCTACGACTGTGCTTCTTGCGTTTGAAATTAACTGAGACATAATTGATTGCTCCTTAAAAAACTGTAGGTTGACAAGAATTATCCAATGGAAAAGAATCCGACCGGAAAACTCGGCGATCGCGAAATTTAATTATTAAGAAAAATTTCGATGATTAGCGTACTACTTTTTGTCTTAATCAATGCCACTTAGAGGTTTATTAAATTTCGCAATCTATGAAAATTTTTGCTTAATTAATAATTGCATTTTTTAGGAGATATGGCTAGTGCCTGCTCACTGTTTTTACAAGAAAAAAATACCTTAATCGGTACATAAATGGTTTACTGATAAGCTCAAAGCTTTATCACACAAGCATTTCAGTAAAAAACTTTAAAAGATTTTAATGATTTTATTAATTTTATTACAACTATAATTTTGAGTAATATTTTGTAAATAAAAAAGGGAAAAATGCCCAAAAAAATAAATTTTTAGGGCTATCGTTTTCTTTTATTATGTGAACTATTGCCTTAATTAAAGGCAGGTATAAAAAAAGAAAACTATTTCTACTTTTGTTGATATTTACCCGTATTGTGACCTTTCACTTGAGGCACTAGGCATTCTTTGATAAAACAAGTCCTGGCTTTGTTGGACAAGACTCTCTGTGATCCAGATTTAATAAAAATTTGTCAGGGAAAATAACCTATAGTTCGCTTGTTCATGTTGTTTAGTCTCAAAACGAATCTTTTCTAAAAATTTCTGACCAAATAGTGACGTAAATTATCTAGGTGTGACAGGCATGAGGAAAGCCCATTGCTTGCCTTGTCTAAGACCTCTCAATCGTCATACAGGCGTATGACGTGTATTACACTACAAGAATAGTATCTTTAATAGACTAATTTTTTGTTAAAGATTTGTTGCGTTGGACTTGGCTAACACTGCTGTGTTAACAAAAATCCTCACCCTAACAGCTTCGCTTAACACTCAAAGGCATCTTGTATAACATGCAACGCTTAAGGTACAAAAAAGCACCCTTTGTGGGTGCCCAGGGCGTTAATCGTACAGCCCTTTTTATTTCTATTTGAAAACTTTCCTTAAAAAGGTGACGAGAGCTTTCTTGTCCAGCATTCTTTCCTGGCGTGCAGTAAAGATTTAGACAAAGATTCTTGTTAGGGGAAGCTTAAGTGTGAGCTATTCTGCCGTTGCTAGTTCCGTACTGCCGGGAGTGCGACGGCGGGTTAGGGTATTGAAGAGCATCACACCAATTGCTTTGATTAGGTTGCCTTCCAGTTCTTGGAACAGCTTCATATTCATGCCAAACGTCGCATTTGCTTCGTTGACGATCTGATCTACTGTTGCGTCATCTACAGGTAGTTCGTCCAAAACTTTCCGATACTGGGCTTTGAATGCCTTCTCATCGGGAATCTCTTTGAATTCATAGAAAGCAGTACCCTGCCCTTCTGACAAATTCATCGCCCGTTGGGCAATCTTTTTGAGGATTTGCCCGCCAGACAAGTCACCGAGGTAGCGCGTGTAGGAGTGAGCAACCAACAGTTCTGGTTGAGAGGCTGATACTTCCCGAATGTGCTGTACGTAAGCTTTGCCGGCTGGTGTTGGAGCTACTTGTTCTCGCCAGTTAGAACCGTAGTAGAAGCACAAGTCCTGCTCTAGAGCCTTTTTCCGGTTTAGTTGTGGGAAGTAGATTTTTGAGAGGACGGGGTGCGCGTGGTGGCGCTCCATCTCTTCTTCCATCGCCGAGTAGACGAAGTAGAGGTCTGTTACGAGCTTCCGGTAAGAGGTTTTCTCGACAACTCCTTTCAAAAAGCATTTGACAAACCCAACATTTTCCGCCATCGTGTGAGCTTTTTTGGTGCCCTCACGCAACTTGGTGGCTAAATTGCTACTCATCCTAAATTTTCTATCCCTAAAGTTGACAGCTACTGTATTTCTTCTTACAGAAAAGCGAATAAGCGCCTAAGGTGTTAGATTATACCGATTTGATGAGAAATGATGTTAAGAATTTTTACGCTGTCAAGTGACCATTGGTTCAGTGGTTGAAGTGTGTTTTCTCGCTTCTGGTGTAGGTTGGGTTAAGCGTAGCGCCACCCAACCTACGCGAAGAATTAGATATCTAGGTCAGTGAGGTTGAGGCGGGAACCGTAGGTTTCAATGAATTCGCGACGAGGTGCGACGCGATCGCCCATTAATACAGTAAAGACTCGATCAGCTTCAGCGGCATCTTCTATCTCTACCTGTTTGAGGGTACGAGTTTGGGGATTCATCGTGGTTTCCCATAGTTGAGTTGGCATCATTTCACCCAAGCCTTTGAACCGTTGGATGGTGTAGTTGGCATTGGCGGGAAACTCATGTTGGATTAGGTTGGTGAGTTCGCGATCGCTATAGCAATAGTAATGATTGCGGCCTCGCTCTACTTTATATAGTGGAGGACAAGCAATATAGATGTAGCCCTGATCGACAAGCGATCGCTGATAGCGATAGAAGAACGTCAACAACAGCGTGCGGATATGGGCCCCATCAACATCAGCATCAGTCATGATCACTATGCGGTGGTAGCGTAGTCCGGAGGGGTCAAACTCCTCACCTTTGATGCCCAAACCAAGAGCTGTAATTAAGGACTGAATTTCTGTGTTCTTGTAGATTTTGGCGTCGTCTGTTTTCTCAATGTTGAGGATTTTGCCGCGTAAGGGCAGAATGGCTTGGAATTGTCGGTCTCTTCCTTGTTTGGCACTGTTATGGACAAAGACACCACTCGCCAAAGCAAAGTTATGGGTATGAGGAACTTCGATGTCGTAAACGTCAAACCGTTCTTCTAGGCGTTCAATAGAAACAACGCGGTGGTTGTAATTGGCAACAGCTTCACGAGCAAGTGCCTCATTTCCCTCAAAGTAGCGTTGACAGAATGTATCAAACCGCAACATAGACTTGTCGCGTGTTTCAGTACGATACGCATTATAGGCGTTAATATCCAGTTGCCCTTGCTCAATTTCAATCTGCTTGAGAGCAGCAAGAGTCGGGTTATTGTTGAGCTTATTGAAATCCACATGATGGCGGTGGTTGCCATCCGTCGATTGATAAGCACCGTGCCGAAGGTTATACCAATCTGCCAACAGATGAGTATAAATCCAGCGATCGCCATTCGGATTCCAAACCAGTTCGTAACCGTCAAGTCCACTCCCTCTTTCACTCTTTTCAGAGAGCTTACGATGTAGGGGCATCAGGGAATCTTCAGGTGTCAGTAATCCTGCTGGTTTATAGCTACCATCCCGCAACATATAAGGGTGATCTGGCGTGCAGATAATAATTTCCCCATTGTCCAATGTCAGCTTGATGACTTCAGCATTTGCCTTAGTCATCCTGGCATTGATGATGCGCTCTATGCCGATGTCTCCGTTTTCGCGAACTGTGTAGCAAAAATGCTCTTTCCCTTGTGCTTGTTCAGCAACGATTTCTTCTAAACTAAGTGACCGACCATCCGCTAATGCTACAAGTGTATTTCCAATGTGACAACCGCCGGCGCTGTCGCCCTCGACGATGAAGATTTCGGATTCTGAGGGGTCTCTGGAACTACAATCGGCTAACTTACCGGGTAAAGGAGAAGACTCTAGAACCGATTTACGGCGCACCAATTCACGAGCACGGCGGGCAGCTTCTGCGGCTTTGAACGCTTGGATGGCTTTATCTAAAATGGAGTCTGCCACCTGTGGGCGGAATTCTAGGTACTCAGTTAGTACTTCGCCTACCAAGGAATCGACAATTCCTCGGACTTCTGTATTACCGAGTTTGGTCTTGGTTTGACCTTCAAATTCTGGGTCTGGTACTTTAACGGAAATGACACCCGTCAATCCTTCTCGGACATTCTCGCCGCCGAGTTTCTCTTCATTGTCTTTGAGTTTGTTGCGCTTGCGAGCGATCGCATTCATCGTTCGCGTCAATACCGTTTTGAGTCCCTCCAAGTGGGTGCCGCCATCAATAGTGCGGATATTGTTGGCAAAACCTAGGAGATTATCGCTATAGGCATCAACGCACCACTGCAAAGCCACCTCAATTTGGATGTCGTTACGTTCCCCCTGAATATAGATAATTTCCTCGTGCAGAGGTTCCTTCTCACGGTTCATGTAGGCGACATATTCCTGGATGCCGCCTTCGTAGTGGTAGGTTTCTATCCGTGGTTGGGCGAGTCGGTTGTCGGTAAAGGTAATCCGAACACCAGCATTCAGGTACGCTAGTTCTCGCAGACGCCCTGCGAGCGTGGTGTAGTCAAACTCGATGCCTGTAGTAAATATTTGGATGTCTGGCATGAAGGAAACCGACGTGCCAGTTCGATCTTCTTTAGAGGGCTTGGCAATCAGTTCAGTAACGGGGATGCCTCGCTCATAGCGTTGGGTGTGTACCCGTTTATCAAGCCAAACTGTCACCTCTACCCATTCCGAGAGGGCATTAACGACTGAAATACCGACACCGTGCAATCCTCCCGACACCTTATAGCCGCCGCCACCAAACTTTCCTCCAGCGTGAAGCACCGTCATCACCGTTTCCAGTGCCGATTTACCAGTCTTGGAAACGATGCCGATAGGAATGCCACGTCCGTCGTCTGTAACGGTAACGGAACCATCGGCATTGATGTCAATTTCGATATGGGTGCAGTGACCAGCTAGAGCCTCATCGATGGAGTTGTCTACAACCTCGTAAACTAGATGATGGAGTCCCCTAGGGCCAGTAGTACCAATGTACATCCCTGGGCGTTTACGCACCGGTTCGAGACCTTCCAGAACTTGAATCTGATCGGCACTGTAACTACTCGTCATGTAAGGGATTCTCCACTAAAAGCTTTGAGCCTTGTAATGCTGCAAAAATGGCAAAACACTGGTCGATTCTAACACAAAAGCCTTAGAGGCGACTCTAGGGCAGTCTCAAGGATTATTTAAAGAGGGGATGAACCTATCATTAAAGGTATTAGCATTCCGGGCGAGTACGGGAACACTTCTCCGATAGTCCCAACCGCACTGATTGTAATTTGTGGAGCCACCGCTACGGGTAAGTCGGGGATCGCTTTGGAGTTGGCGCAGCGATTAGGTTCTGTGATTCTCAGCGCTGACTCCCGTCAGGTTTACCGGGAGTTTGATATTGGTACAGCAAAGCCTTCAGTAGCCCAACGACAGCTAGTGCCACACTATTTAATAGATATCTGTGAGCCTACAGAAACGATGACGTTGGCAGACTACCAACAACAGGCTCAAGAACTGATTAACCATTTTCATCTCCCCCTGTGTCCTTCTCTCCCTCCCCCCCTCTTAGTAGGAGGTACGGGTTTATACATTCGTTCGGTGGTGCAGGGGTTGAAAATTCCGAGAGTTGCGCCGCATAGAGAATTGCGATCGCAACTTTCCTCTCTCGGTCAAACTCAACTCTACACCTTCCTCCAACAAGTTGACCCAGCAGCTGCCCAGAAAATTCACCCCAATGACGAAGTAAGAACCTTACGGGCATTAGAAGTATATTATGTCACCGGACGCCCAATTTCAGAGCAGCAAGGAGAGAATCCCCCAAACTATCCCATCCTTCAAATTGGCTTAGAATGTAGCGATTCCAAAGCCCTCACTTACCGAATTGAACAACGTACTGAGCAAATGTTAGCCCTTGGTTGGGAAGCCGAGGTCAAAGCCCTAGGCCAGAAATATGGTTTTGACTTACCTTTGCTAAGCACACTTGGCTATCAGGAAATGAAACAATATCTTGCGGGTGAAATTCCCCTTTCAGAAGCCAAAGATTTAACAGTTTTGCACACTCGCCAATTTGCTAAACGCCAACGAACCTGGTTTCGAGCGTATCCTGAAATTGAGTGGTTTGATGCCGATAGTCCTGATTTGCTAGAGCAAGTGTGGCAGCGAGTACAGACCTTCACAGCCTCCCTTGCTACAGGATTACAGCATTAGACTTAATTATTAATTTGTGAATTACTTGTATGAATCAACTATTTCCCAAAGTTTCTGTAATTATACCTTGTTACAATTTAGGTCGATATCTTGACGAAGCTGTCGATTCTGTTCTCGCGCAAACTTATCAAAATTTTGAAATTATTATTGTCAATGATGGTTCTACAGATCAATTTACTATTAATCTTCTTAAAACTTACAAAAAACTTAAAACAAAAACCATTCATACAGAAAATCAAGGCGTATCTAAAGCTCGCAATACAGGAATAAATTTATCTAGTGGTAAATATATTGTTTGTTTAGACGCTGATGATAAAATTGGGTTTACTTATTTAGAAAAAGCGGTAAAAATTTTAGAAGAAAACGAAAATGTAGGATTAGTTGATTGTGAAGTGGAGCTTTTTGGAGAACAAAATGGTCAGTGTGAATTTCTTCCTAAATATAGTTTCCCTTTAATCCTATTAATTAACTGTGTTTACCCAGTAGGAGTTTTTAGAAAATCTGATTGGGAAAAGACAAATGGATATAATCCAAATATGATATATGGCTGGGAAGACCATGATTTCTGGTTATATATTGTTGAGTTAGGACGGGAAGTTGTTCGCCTACCTGAAGTGTTGTTTTTTTATAGACAGCGTTCGGGTTCTAGAGACAAATCTATTCAAGGAGAGCAGTTTATATATCTTTATGCACAATTATTTAAGAATCACCCAAAACTATACTCTGAAAATATAGAATTTATCTTTAAAAATATCCTGGATTTAAGAGCACAGGTATGGAGTTTAGAAAAGCAGCTTGAAAAATTTAAGTTGGAAGCAACTATTAACTCTTTAAATCTCAAAGAAATTAATTTAGTGATTTTTCCAGATTGGGGTCAACCTGAAGAATCTCTATACGCAGAACTCAAAAGAGTAATTGGAGCCATTTTGAGACATCCAGAAAAAGACAATATAACTCTTTTGATAGATACTAAAAATCTTTCTGATGCCGCAGAAATTGATGCTAACTTGGTTTTATCAGGTGTTATGATGAATCTTTTTTGGGAAGAAGATTTAGAGATTAATCATAATCAGCCGCAAATTACTTTACTTGAAAACCTAAGTGAAAGTGAATGGAAAGCTTTATTACCTCGTCTCCAATCTAGGATTAAATTAGAGAATGAAGAGTTGCAAGCGATCGCTAAACTAGAACTGGAAACTATTCAAGTTTGTGAACTAGATGAACTCAGTACCCAGCCAAAACTTAAACTATATTTTTGCAATCAACTCTATAGTCAAGGCAGATATGAAGAAGCTATTGAAAAGTATCAAAATTTTCTAGCTAACCAAGCAGGAGATGTTGAAATTTATTTGAACCTGAGTAATTGTTTTAGAAATACACATCAAACTGAAAAATCTGTTATTACTCTCAAAAACGGGATTAATTTTTATAAAAAATCAGCCATACTGCACTTTTATTTAATACAAAGTTTGCAACTGACTGGAAAAGCACAAGAGGCTATATCCGCAGCTGAAACAGCGTCGCATCTCCTGCCAGATGAATATGTATTCAAGATTCTTAAAAACTTAATCGTTCCGATTGTTTACGACAAGTTTGATGAAATATCCTTTTATCGCCAGCGATTTGTAAAAGGGTTAAAAAAATTAGTTGAGCAAACCTCATTGGCAACTCCTGAAGAGAGCATCAAAGCTCTGCAAGGTGTTAGTCGTGTGACAAATTTTTATTTAGTCTATCAGGCTCAAAATGATAGAGATTTGCAACAACAGTATGGAAGTTTAGTTCATAAAATTACAGCAGCTAACTATCCGAAATGGATTGAACCCTTAGCAATGCCTCCACTTGAGGAGAAACAAAAAATTCGTGTTGGTTATATTTCGGGGTATCTCCATGCTTATAGTGGAACTTATTGGTTACTGGGATGGCTGCGTCAGTGCAATCGCGAAAATTTTGAGATTTACTGTTATTACACCGGAAACAATCCAGATCTAATTACCCAACAGTTTCAGGAGTATAGTGATATCTTTCACCATATTCCGGGAAATTTAGAAGCCGTATGCCAGCAAATTCTAGCTGATCGACTACATATCCTTGTCTTTCCAGAGATTGGGATGGATGCACCAACAATACCAATAGCTAGTTTGCGGCTTGCTCCTGTGCAATGTACAGCTTGGGGACATCCAGTAACGTCTGGTTTACCAACTATCGATTACTACTTATCCAGCGAGTTGATGGAACCAGAAAATGCTCAGGAACATTACACAGAAACATTAATTCGTCTGCCTAATCTGGCAATTTCCTATCCTAAACCAGAGATTCCAGCTCTCACAAAAACGCGCTTTAATTTTGGTCTACGGGATGATGCTGTTGTTTATTTGTGTTGCCAAGCACCCTTCAAGTACTTGCCACAGCATGATTTTATTTTTACGGAAATTGCTCGCCGCGTGCCACAAGCGCAGTTAATTTTTATTCGTGCTGATAACCTAAAGTCTCGGATTCAAGGTGCTTTTGCTGCTGCTGAAATGAGAAGCGAAGAGTATTGTGTGTTTCTGCCTACTCAAGCTCGATTTGATTATTTGATGCTCAATTTACTGTGCGATGTCTATTTAGATAGCTTCGGTTTTTCTGGTGGTAATACAACACTCGATGCGATCGCTTGTAACTTACCCATTGTCACTTGTCCTGGTGAATTCATGCGCGGTCGTCTTTCCTATGCCATGCTTACAAGATTAGGGTTGAGCGAAACGATCGCCCAGGATGAAGCGGAATATATTGATATTGCAGTGAGGTTGGGGTTAGAACCTGCATGGCGAGAGCAGATTGTACAGTACACAGCACAACATCACGACTGTCTCTACAACGATACAACCTGTGTCGCTGCGCTTGAGGAATTTTATCGACGAGTTGTTCGGGAAGGTTTTAGGCAGAGGTAGACTCATCAATAATTTGAGCGGATATCAAGCCTCTTCAGAGAGTGTATCTGGATTGATGCCTAGCGATCGCAAGCTTGGTTAGGCTGACGACCTCTGCTCGTCAATGCACACATTTAATTTTATGTCAATATCACGGCGCTCCCTCATGGATGACAAAGGCAATGAAACAATGCGGTAGCACTTGGATCGATTGGATTCACCCAGACATCCGCCATACTAAGGGGTAGAACGCAGCCGCAAGCATCATGGAGAGAATTGATATGTCTCGGCCTGTTGCACCAACAGACACTCTAACCTTTGAACAATATCGGTTCTACCAGGGGGAGCCGGATGTCCTCTATGAACTATTCCGGGGACATTTAACACCGATGGCGACGCCAACAGCGTTACATACGAGAATTTGCGATTTTCTGGTCTATAAACTGAAATTTTACTTCGCCAGTCAAAATTTTCCCCTGATTGCCATATCCCCTGTTGGAGTTAGAACAGAAATTGATACATCCCGCATTCCAGATGTTGTGGTTTGCAGCCAAAGTCTCTGGGAACAATTATGTGCTAGACCAGGAGCTGGAATCCTTGACTTTGGAGAAGTACCAGCGTTAGTAGTCGAAGTCACTAGTGATAATTGGCGAGAAGATTACATTCGCAAACGTGCTGAGTATGCTCTTATTGATATTCCTGAATATTGGATAGTAGACCCAAATAAACAGCGAGTGTGGGTATTAAGCCATCCTGAAGGTGAAGAGGGTTATGAACGTAAAGAGTTTACTCGTGGGCAACAAGTCAGGTCTGAGCAGTTTTCTGAACTAGTTTTATCCGTTGATACAATCCTTTCGCCGCCTGTGGTGGAAGATTTAATTAGGGAAGAACAGGCGCAACGACGACAGCTTGAGCAACAGGTTGATGAAGAACGACAACGCGCCCAAAGGTTGGCGGCTAGATTACGAGAAATGGGAGTAGATCCAGATACTATTTAGTTGTTTGTTGTTTGTTGTTTGTTGTTTGTTGTTTGTTATTTGTTCAGGACTTACGCATAGACACCACATATAGTAGGGGTGAACGGCCGTTCACCCCTACAAATGGCGGTTCAACCGGGAATTTGCGTAAGTCCTGTTGTTATTTGTTGGCTTGCCCTGAGCTTGCCTGCACTGAGCGGCAGCTGAGAAAGAGCGATGCTCTCTCGCGTAGTCGTTGAGTCGAAGCTTTGCCAAAGTGTCGTTGGGTTGTTTGTTAAACAAATATCAATCACAAATAGTTGACAGCAAATAATCTGTAATTCTACTTTCTTTAGCCATGGAATGAGTTAACTTAATAGTTGCTTAATGAACACACCTGTTAAATTGGTCTGGTTTTCGTCTATACTGCTTAATATATTATTTATATTAATAGGAGTTTTTCTTGTTTATAAAAGAGGTGGCTTTCCCTATATTTTTCGCAAAATATATTTTCGCTGGAGTCCTGAATCTAAAATAAATTATATGTATGACAGCCCTTTTTATCGTGACAAAAAAAATCATTTTGAAACTTTGCCCCAATCAGAGGAGGAAATAATCTTTTTGGGAGATAGCCTTACAGATTTATGCGAGTGGTCAGAATTCTTTAGAAATGCTCGAATAAAAAATCGAGGGATTTGTGGTGATACAACAGAGGGAATTTTAAACCGAATAAACAATATCGTTGAGTCTAAACCCCAAAAGCTTTTTCTCATGATAGGCATTAATGACTTAAGCCAAGGACGCTACGTAGGAGACCTATTAAATAGTTACAAACTTATTCTGAAAACTCTTCAAGAACAGACCCCAAAAACAAAAGTATTTATCCAAAGTTTATTACCAGTAAACACAAAAAAATTTCTAAATCGTAATCCTGAGCTGACTAATAAAGTTGTGAAAGTTAACGATGCATTGAAAGAATTAGCAAAAGAATTTTCGTTTCAATACATAGATTTGTATTCCTATTTCCTAGATAACAATAATCAATTAAGTGCTCAATACACATCAGATGGTGTGCATTTAAATGGGCAAGGATACTTGATTTGGAAGGACATCATTGAAAAAGATGTTGTTCAATAAAAACCTTATGTTGATTGTGTGGCGAGTAGAGGCGCGGCTTGTAGTAGCGTCTTAGTATAATGGTGCTGCGGGTTGGTGAAAAGTTCTTGAGTTGGGCCGATTTCTACAATTTGACCGCTATTCATCACGGCAATGCGATCGCACAAAAATCTAGCTAACCAAAGGTCATGAGTTATAAACAAATAAGTCAGCTTAAACTCTTCCTTCAACTCCAGCATTAAATCCAGTACCTGCGCCTGGACACTAGCATCAAGCATACTTACAGGTTCATCACAGATTAGCAGACTAGGGCGGGTAATTAAAGCACG
>DALYIW010000188.1:15658-16022 GCA_031970155.1 Coleofasciculaceae cyanobacterium CTOTU46601
CCCCCAGATAAGTCAGCCGGATATCGATTATAGTAGTCATCCGTCGGTGTTAACCCCACCCGTTCTAGCATCTGAATTACCTGACTTTTTGCTTCCTCTGGAGTCGCTAACTGATGAATAAACAGAGGGTCAGCTATACTTTGTCCTACCGTCATTAACGGGTTAAGACAAGCATGGGGGTCTTGAAATACCATTTGAATTTGACGCCGCGAACCCCGCAGAGACTCCCGCGATAACTGCGTTAAATCTTTCCCTAAAAATTCAACAGTTCCAGCAGTCGGGCGAACTAATTGCAAGATAGTACGAGACAGCGTACTTTTACCACACCCTGATTCCCCCACAAGTCCAAAAATTTCACCAGGAT
>DALYIW010000188.1:16168-17366 GCA_031970155.1 Coleofasciculaceae cyanobacterium CTOTU46601
AGTCAGAAGTAACAGCTAAAGACTGTTCTTTTAACTCCTTAACTCCCGACTCCCGACTCCCGACTCCCGACTCCCGACTCCCGACTTCTAAATCCTGACTCCCAACTTCTAAATCCCAACTTCTAAATCCTGACTCCTGACTCCTGAGTCCCGACTCCCGACTCCCGACTCCCGACTCCCGACTCTCTACCGCTTGAATATGCAGTGCAGCTTGCAGGAGCGATCGCGTATATTCATGCTGCGGCTGCCGTAAAATTGCCTCAATCGGCCCTGTTTCTACCATCTGTCCGTTATACATTACGGCAATGCGATCGCAATATTCCCCCACCATCGCCAGGTCATGGGAAATCAGCAACAGCCCCATGTCTCGTTCGCGGCAAAGTCGCGTTAGTTCCTTTAAAATCTGCGCGGATACAGTAACATCAAGGCTAGTCGTTGGTTCATCTGCCACAATCAGCTTAGGGTTGAGTAATAGCGCTAAAGCGATCGCCACTCGCTGCCGCATTCCACCACTAAACTCATGGGGATACTGAGACCATCGATTTGCTGGGATTTTCACCGCATCCAGGGTTTCTAGCGCCCTTGCCTTGCTTTCGCGCCGCGACAACTGGGGTTGATGCGCCTTTAATGTCTCAATACAATGTTCCCCAATCGTCATCAGTGGGTCAAGGCGAGTCATGGGGTCTTGAAACACCAGCGCTACCGCTTCCCCTCGAAACTTGCGTAGTTGCGTCGGCGTTAAATCAAAAACCGACTGTCCAGCAAACCTTACCCGCCCTTCAATCTGTGTAGATGGCGGTAATAATCGCATTGCTGCCCGTCCCAGTGTTGACTTCCCACAGCCTGATTCTCCCACCAATCCCAGCCGTTCCCCAGCATTTAAGGTAAAAGAGACATCATCTACCGCCCACTGAGTCATTGCCCCAGAGTGGCTTTTGGGATAGGCAACTCGTAAATTTTCTACACAAAATAAGGCTTCACTCATTTTTAGTTCTCAATCCGAAGAAGAGTTGAAAGTTAGATAGTGGCAAAGCTTGCAGATTAGCCAAGCATACAGGGCGTCAAGATTACAGGTTATCTGACAAACTTGCAACAGCTTCAACCTTCCCACCTTCAACTATTCAATCCTTCACTAAACCTGTCTTGAAAGTCGGGAGTCGGGAGTCGGGAGTCGGGAGTCGGGGAAAGAGACTTTCAT
>DALYIW010000189.1:0-17270 GCA_031970155.1 Coleofasciculaceae cyanobacterium CTOTU46601
ATCTGGCGCTTAACCCTTTCCACCACATTCCAGTATTGGTAGACGACGGATTTAATATAGTGGAATCTTTGGCAATTTTAGAGTACTTAGAGGCAAAGTACCCTAAGCCTGTGATGTTGCCAACTGATGCGAAAGATTTAGCGATCGCACGCATGGCACAATTAGTAACTGTAAATGAATTGTTGCCTGCCACGTTTCTACTATCGCCGCTGATCTTAGGCTTATCGGGAGGAAATCCTGAAAAAATGGAGCCGGCAAAGGAGAAAGTGTCAACGGTACTGAAGTTTTTTGAGAACTTATTAGATGAGCGTCCTTATTTTGGCAGTGAAAATATAACGTTAGCCGAAGTTGTGGCAGGCACTGTAGTACCTTGGTTGCTGAAAGGGAGTGTGTCTTTCGGGGATTATCCTAAATTGAGTGCTTGGTGCGATCGCTTAATGTCACGTCCGTCCTGGCAAACTACTGAGGCGACACCGGAGGTAATTGAAGCATTTAAATCTCGCATGAGGGCAAGAATGGCGCAGACACCAACAACTTAGTGGATTTTAAAAGAACAGGACTCACGCGCGGTACAAAAGGAAATTTGCGTAAGTCCTTAAGAAGTTTTTGACCACCTTTAGAGGACAAGAGAGACAAAGGAGACAAAAGACCTATCTTGAAAGTCGGGAGTCGGGAGTCGTGAGTCGGGGAAAGAGACTTTCATGTTGCCAGTTGTGTACTCGCGTTCATGGTGTCTCTTGCTAAAAATAGCTAGGACGGGCAAGATGCCCATCCCACAAGAGAAAATGACTATTGTGGGGTGGGCGTCCCGCCTGCCCAAGAATTTGATGAAAAGGAATGACAGCAAGAGGTCTAATTACGAATTTTGACTCAGCCAGTTAAAGAATAAGCAAAAATTATGATTGACAGTTAGCGATCACTTCTCATTTAATCGCTAATTCAGTGGACAAGAGCTGAAGATGCTGCACTTCCATAAATCCTGCACTACCTTTAGATACATAACAATTGCTCTGCCTGTAAGTATCATTACTGTTCTAACGTCAGAAACCCAGGCACAAGCGACATAAGGTCACCTCCTGAATAAGTCGGTATTCTATGCGTAATTTGAATGTCACAGTTAACAATAATGCCAAAGCACCCCTATTCATTCTTGACTCTCAACACCCCACCGACGAGATAGCTGCAACCTCTAATTCTTTTGTCCAACGACACATTGGCCCTAGCACCGATGAAGTGCAGCAAATGCTAGATGTTTTGGCAATACCGACCCTTAATGACCTGATTGATAGAACAATTCCGCAAGCTATCCGCCTTAATCGCCCCCTGAAATTACCAGCAGCCCAAAGTGAGTACGCTGCCTTAACCACTCTCAAAGAAATTGCCTCAAAAAATCAGGTATTTCGGTCGTTTATTGGCATGGGTTATCACGACTGCATCACCCCACCTGTAATTGGGCGCAATATCCTAGAAAACCCAGGTTGGTACACCGCCTACACTCCCTATCAGGCAGAAATTGCACAGGGACGACTGGAAGCACTGCTGAACTTCCAGACAATGATGATTGACTTAACAGGTTTGGAAATTGCCAATGCTTCTTTGCTCGATGAAGGAACCGCCGCAGCAGAAGCAATGAGCATGAGCTATGGTCTGTGTAAAACGAAAGCTAATGCTTTTTTTGTCTCTCAAGAGTGCCATCCTCAAACTATCGAAGTCGTGCAAACCCGCGCTAAACCCTTGGGGATTGATGTAATTGTGGGTGACCATCAAACCTTTAAGTTTGAACAAAAGATTTTTGGGGCGCTTTTACAATACCCAGCCAGTGATGGCACCATTTATGATTACCGAGAGTTTATCGAACAAGCCCATGCTGCTGGTGCCTTAGTTACAGTCGCGGCAGACCCCTTGAGCCTCGCACTGCTTACGCCCCCAGGAGAATTTGGGGCAGATATTGCTGTAGGAAGTACTCAGCGCTTTGGAGTTCCTCTAGGATATGGGGGACCTCATGCCGCTTACTTTGCCACAAAAGAAGAATACAAGCGGCAAGTTCCAGGGCGGATTGTGGGTATCTCTAAAGACGCTCAAGGTAAGCCAGCACTGCGTTTAGCCTTGCAAACTCGTGAACAGCACATTCGGCGCGATAAAGCAACTAGCAATATTTGTACCGCTCAGGTGCTACTAGCGGTTATGGCTAGTATGTATGCGGTGTACCATGGGCCCGCAGGGATTAAAAGAATTGCTGAGACGATTCATCAATTAACGGTGATTCTGGCTGAAGGATTGAAGCGACTCGGCTATACCATTGGTTCCGAAGTGTTCTTTGATACTGTGCGGGTGGAACTGGGGGCTAAACCTCTGCAAGACATTCTAGATGCTGCCGAAACTCGTCAGATTAACCTACGGACATTAGATGCAACAACTGTAGGGATTACTCTTGACGAGACAACAACAGTGCAGGATTTGCTCGACCTTTGGCAGATTTTTGCGAGTACAGATGAGTTGCCTTTTACTGTAGAAGAGTTAGCAAATTCCCCATCTCAAATTCCAGATACGTTTACTCGCAATAGCAGCTATTTAACTCATCCCGTCTTTAACCGCTATCACTCAGAAACTGAGCTTTTACGCTATCTGCACCGCCTACAAGCTAAGGACTTGTCGTTAACGACTTCCATGATTCCGTTGGGTTCATGCACAATGAAGCTGAATGCAACAGCCCAGATGATGCCTGTGACTTGGCCTGAATTTGGTAAGATTCATCCCTTTGCTCCTCAATCGCAAACACGAGGCTATCAAGTTTTATTTGAACAGCTTGAGGAATGGTTAGCTGAGATTACAGGGTTTGCAGGAATTTCTCTTCAGCCGAATGCTGGTTCTCAAGGTGAATACGCGGGTTTGCAAGTTATTCATCGGTATCATGAACACCGGGGTGAAGGACATCGAAACGTTTGCTTGATTCCCCAATCGGCACATGGGACAAATCCAGCTAGTGCTGTGATGTGCGGCATGAAGGTGGTAGCTGTTGCCTGTGACGCTCAGGGTAATGTTGATGTAGATGACTTGAAGCGTCAAACCGAGAAGCATAGTCATGAACTTGCCGCTTTGATGGTTACTTATCCTTCGACTCACGGCGTTTTTGAAGAGCAAATTCAGGAAATCTGCGATATTGTCCATGCTCACGGTGGACAAGTCTACATGGATGGGGCGAATATGAATGCTCAAGTAGGGCTGTGTCGTCCAGGAGATTTTGGGGCGGATGTCTGTCACTTGAACTTGCACAAAACTTTCTGTATCCCTCACGGTGGTGGTGGCCCTGGGGTGGGACCGATTGGGGTAATGCCTCATCTGGTGCCTTTCTTACCTGGGCATTCTGTGGTTCAGATGGGGGGTGAGCAAGGGATTGGTGCTATTGCCGCTGCGCCTTGGGGCAGTGCTAGCATCCTCACGATTTCTTGGATGTATATTGCCATGATGGGTGCTGCTGGGTTGACACAAGCAACTCAAGTGGCGATTTTGAATGCTAATTATATTGCTCGTCGCTTAGAGTCTTTCTATCCGGTTCTTTATAAGGGGAAGGCTGGGTTAGTGGCGCATGAGTGTATTTTGGATTTGCGACGCTTTAAAAAATCCGCTGGCATCGAAGTTGATGATATCGCCAAGCGCCTGATGGATTATGGCTTCCATGCCCCAACCGTCTCTTGGCCTGTCGCAGGTACGATGATGGTGGAACCCACGGAAAGCGAATCTAAGGAAGAACTCGATCGCTTTTGTGATGCCATGATTGCCATTCGCCAAGAAATCCAGGAAATTGAAGCAGGTAAGGTGGATGCTCACGATAATGTCTTGAAGAATGCACCCCATACAGCCCAAGCTTTAATTACTGGGGAATGGAATCATTCTTACTCTCGTGAACAGGCGGCATACCCTGCACCGTGGACTCGTGAACACAAGTTCTGGCCGAGTGTGGGGCGGATTGATAATGCATTTGGCGATCGCAATTTAGTTTGCTCCTGTGTAGGAATGGAGGCTTACACACAGGGCTAATTCGCCGTGTAATCGCATAGCAATCCTGTAGGGGCACGACATTGTCGTGCCCTTACTGCTGTGAGCAATGTTTTGGGCGGAATGTCTTAGAAGAGCGAAAGGGCGGTCGTTCTTTCCACCACATTTTTGATTTTTTTTCAACCGTAATTTCTGGGATTTTTATTTATATTTTGTAACAAAAATTACTTGATTTTTGGTTGTCAAGTTACTACAGTATTTATGTTGCAACGGCAACGTCAGAAGCCAGCGCCTACCCCTAGCAAGTGTCTGCGCTGGCTCTGGCTCCAAATAACATAAGGAGTCAAACTTATTATGACGAATAAACGATGTATGAAGCCTTGGGCGGTTGTGCGTCAACTGCCAAGTTTGCGATGGGTAATCATCGCTCGCTATCGCTCTTGTTCAGATGCTGATGCACATTTTCGGTTGTTGCGTCAGCGAGTACCGAATATGCAATTTAAGGTGGTGTTCGATTTGTTGAATTGTAAGGATTGATTGTTATGAGGGCAGCCACGAGGGGGTTGCCCCTGCAAAAATCAGTTTATCTAGTCGGTTATTTCTGCCATGCTGCACAAGAAACGACGCTAGATGCGATTATCTACTGGACAGGACTTACGCAGAACCTCTACATGTAAGGTGGGCAGTGCCCACCCTACTACTAGCAGTAGCGTTTAAATCAGCAATTTGCGTAAGTCCTGCTGGTGTAAAACAAAGCAGAAACGTTAAATATGGGAGCAGATTCAAACAGTGCAGTGAAACAAAGTAGCAACCTTGAAGTCATTGGCATCGATTTGGGTGGGACGGCGATTAAGCTAGGGCGGTTCTGCCAGGATGGAACTTGCTTACAGTCTATAAGTGTGGCAACACCCCAACCAGCAACACCGACTGCGGTTGTGGAGGTGATGGTAGAGGCGATAACTTCATTAAGCACCAATAACGCTCAACTCGACCCTGAAGAAAAAGCGATCTGCGCTTCGCAGCAGCGCTTCGCGATCGCAGCAATTGGCGTCGGTACTCCAGGCCCTGCTGATGCTGATGGTCGAATTGCCAGAGTTGCCATTAACCTGGCAGACTGGCATGATGTCCCCTTAGCTGATTGGCTAGAAGCCAAGACAGGTTGCCCTACTATTCTCGCCAATGATGCCAACTGTGCTGGTTTAGGAGAAGCCTGGTTAGGCGCGGGTCGTCGATTTCACAATCTGATTTTGCTAACCTTAGGTACTGGCGTAGGTGGCGCAATTATTTTAGATGACAAACTTTTCACAGGTCATCAGGGTGCTGCTGGTGAACTAGGCTTAATCACCTTGAACCCAGATGGCCCCATGTGTAATAGCGGGAATCAGGGTTCTCTAGAGCAATATCTTTCAATTGGGGCAATTCGACGCCGCACTGGTAAAGAACCCGATGAATTAGGTGCTATGGCCAGAGACGGTGACAAGTTTGCTCTGGAATTCTGGGAAAGCTACGGACGCGACTTAGGCACTGGGTTAGCGAGTCTGATCTACGTTCTCACACCAGAAGCTATTGTCATTGGTGGCGGCGTTGGTGCAAGTGCCGAATTTTTCTTCCCGGCAGCACTAGCAGAAATTGAACGACGGGTGCTTCCGAGTTCCCGTGCTGGTCTACAGCTACTTAGGGCTGAGTTGGGTAATCAGGCCGGGATGGTCGGTGCGGCAAAATTGGCTTGGCAAAAGGTTAAATTAAACTCATCTCAGGTGTGAGATTTTGTTGTTGGTTGTTGGTTGTTGGTTGTTGGTTGTTGGTTATTGGTTGTTGGTTGTTTGTCAAACAATGGACATGTCCATAAATTAAATTTAAGCCTAATCTATACCAGGATTTTCGGCTAACTTTCAGAAATGTCTAATACAAACAACAAACAACAAACAACCAACAACAAACAACAAACAACAAACAACACTCTATGGCAACATATGCCCAGTTTTTCGTGTGATGTAGTTTAAGATTTTTTGATAAGTATCTGCGTTATTCTGCTCACTAATGATGATGGGGATAGTACTATCAGGTAGCCAAAATGTTAGCTTGCCACTAGGGGAGTGACAAAAACTACTGATGCGACTGAGGTCAATGAGATAGTCATTTCGTTCGTAAGTCATCTGAATCCATGACCCCGACAGTGAATAAGCCGCTACTTGCTGGATGTAGTCCCAAACTTGTTGATAAGCGTCTGGGTTACCCTGCTTGTTGAGAATGATAGGGAAACCACTGTTCGGCAACCAGAACGTGATCTTGCCACTGGGGGCGCTAGCAAAAGCACTCATGCGGTCAAGATCCACTACGTATTCATTTCGCTCGTAAGTAACTTTTATCCAGTACGCCACAAAATCTCCTCACTTAAAAGGTGAATTTTGGCACAAAAAACGTTCTTGGTTGCCCAACAGCGGTAGTAGGCATTGTTTAGGATACCTCCGCTGGAGATGGCTGTATTGAGGTAGAACGCATCTCGGTAGACGAGTGAACCGCTGATGCTGGTTCCTCGCGATCGCTTTGTGTCAGGCTAACGTGATTGCGGGAGTTTAACTCTTCACCATTGGCTTGGCGTGCAGCTGATTGAATCAACCCTTCAAACAGAGGGTGAGGAGTACTAGGCCGAGAGCTAAATTCTGGGTGGAATTGAGTCGCAATAAAGAAGGGGTGTTGTGGTAATTCAATCATTTCTACTAAGCGCCCATCAGGAGATGTTCCACTGATCCGATAGCCTGTCTCTAAAAACAGGTTGCGATAGGCATTATTAAATTCGTATCGGTGTCGGTGACGTTCGTAAATCACTTCCTCTTGGTAAAGGGAAAACGCCAGTGTATTGGGTGCCAAGCGGCAAGGGAACAAACCTAACCGCATGGTACCGCCCAAATCTACGACATCCTGCTGTTCTGGTAAGAGATTAATCACGGGATTCCCTGCATTGGGAGCAAACTCTACACTATGAGCATCCTCTAGCTTGGCAACGTGCTGCGCCCATTCAATTACTGCACACTGCATCCCCAGGCATAAACCCAGGAAAGGAACCTGATTTTCACGGGCGTATTGAATTGCGGCAATTTTGCCATCAACGCCTCGGAAGCCAAAACCTCCAGGGACGACGATACCGTTAACACCAGAGAGCAAGTGTTCGGCACCATAAGCTTCAATATCTTCAGAACTCACCCAACGTAGGTTAAGGTTACTTCCGATCGCGATCGCTGCATGACGCAGTGCTTCCACAACTGAGAGATAGGCGTCGCTTAACCTGATATATTTACCAACGAGCGCAATTTCCAGCTCGTGAGTTGGGCTATACAAGCGCTCAACTAACGTCTGCCATTGGCTTAAATCAGGTTCACGTTGAGGCAACTGCAATAACTCCAGCGCTTGCTGTGCCAGTCCTTCTCGCTCTAATATTAGTGGCACTTCATAGATACTTCTCGCATCTGGAGACGTAATTACCGACGCTACAGGAACATCGCAGAATTCCGAGAGTTTATCTTTTAATCCAGGTTGTAAGGGGCGATCGCACCGACACACTAAAATATCCGGTTGAATCCCGATCGATCGCAGTTCCTTTACCGAGTGCTGTGTCGGCTTTGTTTTCATCTCGCCAGCCGCAGGAATCCAAGGCAGCAGTGTCACATGCATGTACAACACATTATTGCGCCCGACATCCTTACGAATCTGACGAATTGCCTCTAAAAACGGCAGAGATTCAATGTCGCCTACCGTTCCCCCAATTTCCGTAATCACCACATCCGGATTAGTATTTTTGGCAACTCGGTGAATGCGCTCCTTAATTTCATTAGTAATGTGAGGAATTACCTGTACTGTCCCCCCCATATACTCGCCGCGCCGCTCTTTATTAATCACTGCCTGATAAATCGAACCCGTGGTAACACTGTTCAGGCGCGACATTGACGTATCAGTGAAGCGCTCATAGTGCCCCAAATCTAAATCCGTCTCAGCACCATCTGCCGTGACAAACACTTCCCCATGCTGGAAGGGACTCATGGTTCCCGGATCGACGTTAATATATGGGTCTAACTTGAGAATCGAGACCGAATAGTTACGAGACTTTAGTAAACGCCCTAAGCTAGCGGCGACGATTCCCTTACCGATGCTAGAGACGACGCCGCCTGTTACGAAGACAAACTTAGTCATAAAATTTTTAAGAACACAGACTTTTAGAGATTACCCCCGTCAATTGTGCCATAGTCTTCAAAAGTTGTTCAGTGATGCTGGTACGCTCTGTTCCCTTAGTTAGTCAGACTAACAATCTAAACCCCTAGCTTGAAAATAGGGAGTCGGGAGTCGGGAGTCGGGAGTCGGGAGTAGAGAAATTTCCATCCCTTTTTTTGTGCGTTCCCCGCTCATCATGCCTGTCTTGAAAATAGGGGGAGGGGGTCAGGAGTCGGGCTTCCGTGAGCGTCAGCCAAACGGAGTTGGGAGTAAGGGAAGAATAATTTTTATTTCTTCGCTGAGCGAAAAATACACAGATCAAGATAAGAATTTGGCATAAATACTTATCAACAGTGCTTTGCTTAGTACCACTAAACTTTTGCAACAGGTAGATGAGTTTTAGTCCCTATCTAAAAAGGTAACAAATCGCGGCTTTCTTTGACAGGAGCTGCGACTTCTGAGCCAAAAGATTTTCAATGGTTAAGTTTTACCTAGATATTAAGTTAAAGATATTAACCCAACCTTCATAACCTATCTTAAGTTTTTGGATGTTACAGTGGTAGATTCATAATTACGCCAGCCAACTTCATTCCTTAATTGCCGTTCAAAGCGATGTTACTGCTACCTGATTAGCAGACATTATGCTGTCGCAAATTAAGTATCATGAAACGCTTTTTGACTGGTGATTAATGGTGAACTATCCAAGCATCTGAATTAATGACAATGCAACCAAATCTTCCACAAAATGACCCTGCTGCTGAGCAGCGCAAAGCTCAGTTAGAGCGTAATCGAGCCTTGTATGAATTTGACCCGGATTCCCCTATACCCAACCTCAAACCTGTACCAGCGGTAGCTCCAGTCCCAGGCTTACCCCGTGTGCCGCCACCAGAAGCTTTGTCGTTTCGATATTCAGCTGAACGCACGCGCAACTATTCTGCATCCCTAGACCCCTTTGATGAACTCCAGGACTATGAGGATTTTTTGCCTACCCTAAGCAAGCCAGCGGTGTTTGAAACCTATCAAACTGATAGTTCTTTCGCAGAGCAACGGCTTTCCGGGGTGAATCCTATGGTTATACGTAGGGTTACGGAAATGTCGCCAAAATTTCCCTTAACTCTCAAAACTCTACAGACTGCCTGTGGCCCCTCCTTGAACTTAGAAAAAAAACTTAAGGATGGACATTTA
Organism: Coleofasciculaceae cyanobacterium CTOTU46601; assembly: GCA_031970155.1. Lineage (GTDB taxonomy): Bacteria > Cyanobacteriota > Cyanobacteriia > Cyanobacteriales > Coleofasciculaceae > DALYIW01. Next base: position 9,388 of record DALYIW010000189.1, read on the forward strand.
TTCGTCGCAGATTACACCGGGCTTTCATTCGTTCAGGGAGGAACTTATCTGACAGTGAAGAAGTATTTGCCAAAACCCTTGGCGTTCTTCTGTTGGCAAAAAAATAGTTATGGTAATCGAGGTGAGTTGATACCTGTAGCGATCCAAATTGACCCAAAGCCCAATAGCCCTATTTTTACTCCTAGGGATAAGCCTATGGACTGGTTTGTCGCCAAAATTTGCGTACAGATTGCCGATGCCAACCATCATGAAATGAGTAGCCACCTGTGCCGCACCCATTTTGTGATGGCACCATTTGCTATTGTCACTGCCCGACAACTGGCCGAAAATCATCCCCTAGGTTTGCTGCTAAGACCCCATTTCCGGTTCATGTTAGCCATCAACGACCAAGGCCGCCAACTCCTGATCAACCCTTATCAGGATGGCAAACCAGGCGGACATGTTGACCGACTACTAGCCGGAACCCTAGAGGAGTCTCTTAAGATTTTTGGCAATGCCTACGCTGAATGGAGTTTAGATCAATTTGCTCTGCCTACTGAACTAAAAAATCGTGGTGTAGATGATGTGGAATGCTTGCCCCACTACCCCTATCGGGATGATGGGATGTTGCTGTGGAAAGCTATACACAAGTTTGTATCCAGTTTTGTTGGCTCCTATTACAAAACGTCAGACGACCTCAAAGGGGACTATGAGTTACAAAATTGGGCAGCAGAACTGAACTCTCGCAAAGTTAAGGGCGTTCCTGCCCGCATTGAGACGGTAGAGCAACTCATTGAAATCATCACCGCTATTATCTTTACTTGTGGCCCTCAACACTCAGCGGTGAACTTCCCGCAATACGATTACATCGGTTATGTACCCAATATGCCTTTTGCCGCTTATCGTCCTATCCCCGGAAAAGGCGAAATCCCCGATGAGAAAAAGCTGATGGAGTTTCTGCCACCTCAAGGGCAAGCCGATCGCCAGGTGAAAGTTATTACTTATCTGTCGCTCTATCACTATGACAAACTAGGTTACTACGAAGACCAATTCAACGATGCTTTCAGGAATTCTCCAGTCAAGCTGATCGTCCAACAATTTCAACAGGATTTGACCTATATAGAGCACAAGATTGAGGCGAACAACAGGAATCGCTATATACCTTACAACCACCTCAAACCTTCACTGGTGCTCAACAGCATTAGCACTTGATATTTATTTCGCTTTCATAACCTCCTCAGGACTTACGCAAATTGCCTTTTGAATCGCCTTTGGTAGGGGCGTACTAGACCTCTTGCTCTCATTCTTTTCATCAAATTTTGGGCTGCTCGTGTCGCCTACCTCACAAGAAAAAATGAGTTTTGTGAGATGGGCATCTTGCCCGTCCACAAGAAAAAATGAGTTTTGTGGGATGGGCATCTTGCCCGTCCTAGCGATTTTTGCAACAGGCCTACTTTCTTTGCGTAAGTCCTGACGGTAAAAAATTAGTAGCAAGTGCCGTACATCAAGGCACGAAGGCTTCTCCCCTACAGGTGTATTTCGATTTTAGGAGTCTCCTTCCACCTGTGATCGATACTCACTGGCAGTCAGAGTATCATTCAATTCATCAGGGTCGTTGATGCGTATTTTCAACAACCACCCTTCGCCATAAGGATCTTCTGACACTAGTTCTGGAGATTCTATCAACGGCTCATTGCGCTCAACCACTGTACCGGAAATGGGAGCATACATATCTTCAACCGCTTTCACTGATTCAATGCTTCCAAAGGTTTCGCCTTTTTCCAAGGCATCACCAATTTCCGGCAGTTCCAAGAATACAATATCGCCTAACTGGTCAACGGCAAAAGCGCTGATACCAAGGGTGGCAATCTCGCCATCGAGCCTGACATACTCGTGGCTATCCAGGTATTTCAAATCTTCAGGATATTCTAAGGCCATCTCACGTCCTCACAACATAGGATGCAGCTAAGTGTACAACTTTCAATAAGCACGATGTTCAAAATAAGGCTAACTGAAAATAGGGAGTAGGGAGTAGGGAGTAGGGAGTAGGGAGTAGGGAGTAGGGAGTAGGGAGTGGGGGAAGAGAGATTTTCGTTCTTTTTTGTCGTCGAAGGCTTTGTGTGGTATGCAACGTCGTTTTTATGGAAGATATGTCAATAAACACACCCTTAGAAAATTGCTATTGGGTGAATTTACCTTTAAACGACTTGTGCGATCGCTTATTTTTATCTACATTTTCTTTGGTCTGTATGTCTTCTTTGCCGCAGACCGGATGATCTTTTTGCCTCAACCCTCCAGTTATCAAGACACTAGCGCCATTCTCAAGGTGAAGACGGCTGATAATATCCTACTTTCAGCAGTTTATCTGCCAAATCCGGCCTCTACCTATACGATTCTTTACACCCACGGTAATGCTGAGGACTTGGGAGATATCCAGCCAGTGCTGCAACAATTGCACAATACTGGGTTTAGCGTTTTTGCTTACGACTATCGCGGGTATGGTACCAGTCAGGGGAAGCCTTCTGAACGCAATTCTTATCAAGATATTGGTACAGTTTACGACTATTTGACCCAGCAGTTAGGTGTGCCAGCGCGGCGGATTATTGCGTTTGGGCGTTCAGTTGGTGGGGGAGTGGCGGTTGATTTGGCAGCACGCAAACCAGTTGCGGGTTTAATTATGGAAAGCAGCTTCACTTCGGCGTTTCGAGTAGTGGTGCCTTTCCCGATTCTGCCGTTTGATAAATTCCGCAACATCGACAAAATCAAAAAAGTGAATTGCCCGGTGCTGGTGATGCATGGGAAAGCTGATGAGGTTGTACCCTTTTCTCATGGACAGAAGCTTTTTGCTGCTGCTGGTGAACCGAAGCGCTATCTTTGGGTCGATGAAGCGGGTCACAATGATTTTATCTGGGTTGCTGGCGATCGCTATTCATCCACTCTACGGGAATTTGCCCAGCTAGTTGAAAAGACTGGAGCTAAGTATTAATTTGAATAACTCCTATAAGGTAAATTAAACTCATAAGAATTCAATCTACTTTTGGTAAATATGGCGTACAGTGATTTTACCACTATCAACAAAGTTAGAACAGCATTTGATTTAAATATTGATGAAACTACCCGTCTTTTTCCGGATATTCTAACCATTGAACCAAGTGACTATCTCAAAACTACGCTGTATGAACTTTTACCGCTTGCTAATGCCATCAATACTGAAAAAGCTCGTTCAGAGTTAATTATTGCTCCGGTTTTATTGGAAGTGCGGCGACACTTTAACTTCAAAATTGGCTTTTTCTCTGGTACAGACTTTAACGTAGACTCCTCAGTCGGACTGAGCGGATACTGTGATTATATTCTCACCGCTTCCCAAGAAATGTATGAAATCCGCTCCCCAGTGGTTACCCTAGTAGAAGCTAAAAACGAAAATATTAAAAGTGGATTAGGACAGTGCATTGCTGAAATGGTAGCTGCACAACGCTATAATCAGCAACAGGAAACTTCAATTGATGCCATCTACGGAGCCGTTACAACAGGAATGATTTGGAAGTTTCTTAAACTCACTAATCAAACAGCATTTATTGATTTAAACGATTACTTTATTAAAGAAATAGACAAGATTTTAGGAATATTATCTAATCCTTTGAGTCAGTATTTATCCAATAAAAATGTCCTTTAAAGTCCTCCATACAAGAGGCGAGAAAACTCTACAGGAATTTGCCCAGCTAGTTCAAAAGACTCAATCCTAGGGCGTGTTTTCTCGTCCCATAACCGTTAACACGTCGTGATATTGGATACAAGCGGACGAATTCATCGGCTAAAAGATAAAAAATACTTCCTTATCTCACGCCCCGTCCTTCGGCAAAGCTCAGGCTTCGCCCGTGAGCTCAGCCGAACGGAACAACTTTTTCCGGCGGGGTACTCATCCCTCATCCCTCCTTCTGACACTCGTTTGTGTGATCGCAATCTTGGAGAGGGCTTGGTGCAAGAGCAAGATGTGAGCAAAGCTATAATTTTCCCAAGGACACAGAGGTAAACCTGTTTATGTCAAACCTTGAGCAGATTGAAGCAGCAATTCTTTCACTGCCATCAAATGAGTTTGAGAGGCTGAGACTTTGGTTTTTCGATCTGGATTATGAACGCTGGAATGAACAGCTAGAACAGGACATCGCAGATGGTAAATTAGAAGCGTTAGCTCAGGAGGCGATCGCTGAGTTTGAAGCAGGGCATTGCCGAGAAATTTGATGCACCATGCAACTCAACGATTTTGACAATGCTACAACGTTCTACCTGAAAGTGTGCAGCGAACGGCTGATGAGTGCTACAAGTTGCTTAAGACCGATCCATCCCATCCATCGTTACATTTCAAGAAGTTGGGTAAAAAGTATTGGTCAGTTCGAGTCGGCTTGAGCTACCGCGCCTTGGGTGTAGAAGTAACCAACGGTATTTCCTGGTTTTGGATTGGAACCCATGCAGAATATGACAAGTTGATCAGTCATTTGTAACATGGCGCAGTAATCTGTTAATTCTTATAACTATCCTTGTTTGATATCAATCCGATTTTGGCAGACGCTAAAGAGTTGCAACCATGACTGACCCCCTGCCTTCTGAAGATATCACTGTGAGAAACGATCGCGCCTTAAAAAAACTAGCTTGGGCGATTGAGGCGTCTGTGGGGCAGTTTAAGCTGATTTTGGCTCGTTGTAGTTATGGTAATTTGCGATCGCGCCTAATAGAGCGTTTGCAAGAACTCTGTTCAGTCGAAATCCGTATCCTCGTCCTGAAGGAAACTGACACAATTCTCTACGCCACAATTCGGGCGGCACTAGGAGAGAATCTGCCCGCCGCTTTGATGGTATTGGGCTTAGAATCAGTGCGTAACCTTGAGCAGATGCTGACTTCAAGCAATCAGGTGCGGGAGGAGTTTCGGAAAAATTTACCTTTCCCGTTGGTATTGTGGGTTAATGATGATGTCCTGAAGAACTTGATGCGATTGGCATCTGACTTCGAGAGTTGGGCGACAACAATTACCTTTGTGATAGCCCCAGAGGATTTAGAAAATCAGCTGAGAGATACTGCTGAACAATGGTTTACGAATAACCTTACCCTTACTCTAGATGCTTGTTTAGAACTGGAAGCCGCTTACCAGGAGTTGCTGAAAGATGAACGCGGTTTAAATCCAAAGTTAGAAGCGGATTGTGAATCGTTATTGGGGTTTGCTAAACGGGTCAATCATCAACTCGATGCTGCCATAGAACATTATCGGAGAGGCTTGGTATTTTGGCGGCAAACTCACAATTTAGAACGACAAGCAAAGTTACTCGATGAAATTGCCTTCTGTTATTACCTGAAAGTTCCTCCTTATCGATACAAAAATCATCCTGTTTGGCAAGAAATTAAAGATTATGTTCAAGAGTATCTGAGAGTTATTGAACAAATCCAACGTCCAGATTTAATGGCTAACTCAATCCTTAGGTTTGGTGAAGTCTTAGTGTATTTGCAGGATTTGGAACAGTTCAAATGTCTGGCACAGCAAGCTGTAACCCGGCATGAAGCTGAAAATAAGCCGATTGAATTAGCTAGGGATTATGGCTTTTTGGCTGAAGCGGCTATGGTACAAGAATGCTGGAATGAGGCAAATCAATTTGCTCAAAAAGCACTAGAAGTTTTATCAATAACTCCTAGGATACTCTCACCTGGAAGTTCGGGGGTTGTGTATCAGCTACCTGATAAATCTGTACTTCTATATGACCCAAGTTTATACCTGTTTATTCTGGCAAAATCACAACAATCTTTAGGTCATTCACCAGAAGCCATTCTTAATTTAGAAGAAGCTAGGAAAGTGGGGAGTCCTGAGTGTGACCCCCAGCTGTATCTCGATATTCTGTGCTATTTGCAGAAGCTCTACTTTCAGGAGAAAGACTATCTCAAAGCTTTTGAAATAAAGCAGCAGCGGCAATCGATTGAGCAGCAGTATGGATTGCGGGCGTTTATCGGTGCAGGTCGCATAAAGTCACAACGACAAGCTAGATTGGCTCTGAAACAGGTTGTAGAGACACGAACCATTGCATCTCTACAAGAGTCTGTAGCACCAGAGATTACGGCATCCGGTCGTCAGCTGGATGTGGAACGCTTGATTGAGAAGATTGCTCGCAATGACTGCAAGCTAATCGTAATTCACGGGGAATCAGGGGTTGGGAAAAGTTCACTGGTGACTGGGGGACTGGTGCCAGCTTTGAAACAGAAAGCTATTGGCACGTCTGATGTTCTGCCTGTGCTGATGCGAGTTTACACTAGCTGGGTTGGGGAATTGGGGCGGTTACTGGTAGAAGCATTGGAGGAGAAGGGGATAGATTGTAGGGGCGAACGGCCGTTCGCCCCTACACACCTAGATTCAGAAACAGCCATTTTAGAACAGGTCAAGCAGAGTGAGTCGCGAAACTTGCGAATCGTGCTGATTTTTGACCAGTTTGAAGAATTCTTCTTTGTTTATCCTGACCCAGTTCAACAACGGCAATTTTTTGAATTTGTGGGAGAGTGCCTCAACATTTTGCCTGTGAAGGTCATCCTGTCGCTGCGGGAGGATTACTTGCATTATTTGCTGGAGTGCGATCGCCTCTCTAGCATGAAGATTATCGGCAATGATATTCTGACCAGGAACGTCCGCTACCCGTTAGGGAACTTTTCACCTGCCGATGCCAAAGTAATCATCCAGCAATTAACAGAGCGGTCTTATTTTCACTTAGAGCCTGCATTAATTGAGGAACTGGTACAGGATTTAGCGGGTGAGTTGGGGAAAGTGCGCCCGATTGAGTTGCAGATAGTGGGAGCGCAACTGCAAACGGAGAATATTACAACACTGACTCAGTATCGAGAGTGCGGTCAAAAGGTAGAACTGGTCAAGCGCTACCTGGCTGAAGTGGTGAAAGATTGTGGTGCTGAGAATCAGGAAGTTGCTGAATTGGTGTTGTACTTGCTCACCGATGAAAAAGGAACTCGCCCCCTGAAGACTCGCGCTGAAGTGGAACGGGATTTACAGGCTCTTGCTTCGGCAGATTTAACCCCAGAAGTGAACCAATTAGATTTGGTGTTCAAGATTTTTGTCGATTCTGGCTTGGTGGTTCTGTTGCCGGAACTTCCAGCTGATCGCTATCAGCTGGTACATGACTATTTAGCTGAGTTTATCCGTCAGCAACAGGAACCGAAGTTAAATGAGCTAAGGGCAGAGCTGGAAAGGGAAAGAAAGCAACGCAAAATCAGTGATGAAAAGCTCAATCAGTTTCTCAGACGCGCCCTTAGGGGTTCAGTGGCAGCCATGGTTGTGTTAGTCGTTTTGACGGGTTTTGCAGTTAAGTCAGCACTAGATGCCAGACAACAAAAAAAACGAGCAGAAATTAAGGAAATAGAAGCTCTTAGTAATTCTTCAGAAACACTTTTTGCCTCGAATCGAACGTTTGATGCTCTGATAGAGAGCTTAAAAGCAGGAGGAAAACTAAAACAGATAGAACAGACCAACTCAGCAACAGCTGACCTCCAAATTCAGGTGAGGGGAACATTGCAGCAAGCCGTGTACGGCCTAACAGAGGGTGACCGCTCAAAAGATTACAGCAAGATGAGAGAGCGTAACACCTTAGAAGGGCACAGCAGTTGGGTCACGAGCGTCAGTTTCAGCCCCGACGGCAAGACGATCGCCTCTGGCAGTTGGGACAAAACGGTCAAGCTGTGGAGCATTGAGGGCAAACTCCTGAAAACCCTAACTGGGCACAGCAGTTATGTCACGAGCGTCAGTTTCAGCCCCGACGGCAAGACGATCGCCTCTGGCAGTTGGGACAAAACGGTCAAGCTGTGGAGCATTGAGGGCAAACTCCTGAAAACCCTAACTGGGCACAGCAGTTATGTCACGAGCGTCA
>DALYIW010000190.1:0-2729 GCA_031970155.1 Coleofasciculaceae cyanobacterium CTOTU46601
AGTAATTTCTGGTAAATCCTCAAACCATTCGGTGAAAAACTGGGTATCATCCGTCTGACTCAGATTGAACTTGTCGTGCGCCTCATTTAGGTTAGTAATCGATTTGGTAATCCCAACTGTTTGAACCATAATTTATTAGCCTCCATCTTTGCTCATCCTATCTAACGCCCTCAAGTAAAAAACCCGCCCTTACCTAGCAACTGGTTGGGGGCGGATTTTGATTGTCACTTATCTTTTAGTTTCAAATACCCTTGGTTAAACCCATCCCTACATGCAATATGGGCAATTAAAAGCTCTTTAAAAGATGGGCTTTCCAGTGGGTTATTTTTTGATGATTTCTGTTTTAAACTGTCGCTAACTGAGGTTCAGGACGCTTGCTGTGACGAATACCCTCAATAGCTTCTGCATAATCTTTGGCTTTGAAGACAGCCGATCCAGCAACGATCGCATTTGCTCCCGCTTCCAAAACTTGCCAAGTATTGTTCCCTTTGAGTCCGCCATCAACTTCAATCCAAGGATCGAGTCCACGCTCATCACACATTTGACGCAGCTTACGGATTTTGGGCACCATACCAGGAATAAAGCTCTGACCACCAAATCCTGGATTGACGCTCATAATCAGCACCAAGTCGCACAGATCTAACGCATACTCAATTAACTCTAATGGCGTCGAGGGATTAAGCACTACGCCAGCTTGCTTACCTAGTTCTTTAATCTGACCGAGAGTACGGTGCAGATGGGGTGAAGCGTTGTGTTCACAATGAACTGAAATAATATCAGCTCCTGCTTTGGCGAAGTCTTCCACGTACTTTTCTGGTTCCACAATCATGAGGTGGACATCCAGGGGCTTTTTAGTGACGGGGCGAATGGCTTCAACAATCAGTGGGCCGATTGTGATGTTGGGGACAAACCGACCATCCATCACATCAACATGAATCCAGTCAGCGCCAGCGGCATCCACCGCCTGAATTTCTTCCCCCAGACGGCTAAAATCCGCTGATAGGATAGAAGGGGCAATAACAATAGAATTCTTGGATTGCGTTTGGGTCATGACTGGCGATACTCTCCTGCGTCCTCTGTAGTCTTTATCTTAACAAAATCTTCAGAAATCTCATTATTTGGTGATCCCAAACTAAATTTAAACAACTGGATGAGCGGGTAACAGAAGATGTAGATTTAGTCAAACCCGCTTTCTCATTACTAACTAACAGCTACTTAGGAGAAGCTTCTTTGGCGCATCAGCAGATTGTTAAAAGATTGGGATGGATAATTGGTGGGCTGAGTGCCTCCTGGGTATTAAGCCCAGTACTAGCTGCAAAAATCTCTTCTATAGGAGAAGCGGGAATTAACGCCCTCAAGCTACATGCTCCACCCTACAACTTGATCGGTCGTAAAATTGCGATCGCTCAGGTGGAAATTGGCAGACCAGGAGTATTTGGTCTTGACAAAGCCGTTTCCTGGAATCCAGCAACTTCTCTGGAACGGGTGTTTTATCGCAACGGCCCAGCTAAATCAAATACTGATGTTGATGCTCATGCGACTATGGTTGCAGGTGTCATGGTTAGTCAAGACAAAGCCTTGCCGGGAGTGGCACCAGGGGCACGGCTCTATTCTTCAGCTGTTGGCTCACCTTCCAAGAGTGGGCAACCTGAAGAGTGTCTTTCCGCCCAATATGTCACCCAGCAAAATGGCGGAGATATTCGAGCAGTTAACTTCAGTTTTGGCGAACCCCTTCAGCGAGACCCCAGACCTGATGCCACTCTTGATGGCAACGCTCTACTGACTCAATGTATTGATTGGTTATCACGAGAACACAACTCTCTGTTTGTAATTGCTGGGAATCAGGGTGATGGTGGTATCCCCATCCCCACAGATAATTACAATGGCGTCAATACTGCCTACACAGCCCAGCGAGGAGGCATCTTTACCAAGGTGGACTTTGCTAACTTGAGTGCTGCACCCTTGGGAATTGGCAGAAGTCTAATTGAAAAAGAAATCAATGCTGGCCCTCGCCGTTCAATTGGTATCGTGGCTCCCGGTAGTAAGATTTCTTTGTACGATCTGACGGGTAAAGTGGTAGAGGTCAGTGGTACGAGTTTTGCAACTCCTCATGTCACAGCCTCTGTAGCGCTGCTTCAGGAATATGGAGACCGTCAACTCAAGTCCAAGCAGTCCAACTGGAGTATAGATTCCCGACGCCACGAAGTCATGAAAGCAGTGTTGCTTAACTCCACTGACAAAATTAAAGACACCGGAGATGGTTTGCTTTTAGGAATGACCCGCACCATTTTGAGAAAAGATAGCCGCACTTGGTTAGAGTCTGACGCCTACAGTGACCCAAAAATTCCGATGGACTACCAGATGGGTACAGGACAACTTAATGCCTTTCGCGCTTATCAGCAATTCAGCCCCGGTCAATGGAAACCAACGGCTACTGTACCGCCAATCGGTTGGGATTATCGCTCAGTAGAGGCGTCATCTTCTAAAGATTATGTGTTGGAAAAACCTTTGAAGGCAAAAAGTTTTGTCTCTCTGACACTGGCATGGGATCGTAGGGTTGAGTTGCAAGATACCAATAAAAATAAACAGTTTGATATTGGGGAGAGTTTTCGCGATCGCGGTTTAAATAACCTCGCCCTCTACCTAATGCCAGCTAATGAAAACGATACCCGCAAAAGTGTCTGTTCTTCTGTTAGTGAAGTCGATAGCGTGCAGCATATTTTCTGCCC
>DALYIW010000190.1:2739-15686 GCA_031970155.1 Coleofasciculaceae cyanobacterium CTOTU46601
AGTGGGCAGTACAAAATCCGCGTTCAGTATCGCAAACAGGTGAACGAAGCAGCGCAACCCTATGCTCTTGCTTGGTGGACTGCACCAGCCAAATAGATGGGATTAAAATATTGTTAAATATCGCGCCAAGGCGCTAATTTTCTGTTATGGAAATAGCAAGCGCCTTGGCCTTTTTGAGAGAGAAGAAGGGTACAAATTTTGAGGTAGTCGTATCATTTGTTGATGTTGCCGTCCGAGCATCACCATCAGCCGCAATTTTTCTGGGAGAACAGTCTAGTCCTAGCAATTCGCAAGCTGGGTCAAGGTTACAGATAATAAACAGCACCACAGAGGCACAGTGAACTTGGATAGCCTGTTCATAGGCTTCTTTGCTACTAGAGGTACAAAGATGTAAGTACTTCGCTGAGCCATCAGCGAACTCGCAGAAAAGATGGAATAGCATACTGCTTTTTGATGAGTACCAAAACTTTTATCAATCTTGCAACCTACCTTAAAGGGTATTTGTGAAGGATTTGTGAACTCAATTGCTTTCTTTATAAACCTTTGAACAATATTGTTTTTTATGTCACTAGACCTAGTTTGAAACTAGGGAGTCGGGAGTCGGGAGTCGGGAGTCGGGAGTCGGGAGTAGAGGAATTTTCATCCCTTGTTTGTGCGCTTCCCGCTCATGGTGCCTAATCTGAAAATAGCTCCCGGAGGCAGGGAGAGAAGAATTTTCATTCTTTACTTTCAAAATAGGCGTCATAGCGGGGAAAGCCGCCACCGAAAATGATGCGTAGCCTTTCTTTCCCCTATTCCCGATTCCCCACTCCCGACTCCCTATTGTCCCAAGAGGTCTTCTCTTTCAAAAAACATCCTCTTCCATCTGTTCCATTTCTCCCAGAGATTGCCAGCCAGATTGCCATAAGGCACGGTCTTTGAGTTGTTTGGCATTGAGCCAAAAACGGACATTGGGGTCACATGAAGCAACCATTTCCGCAAAAACCCACTTACCCTCGTTTTTGCGGTTGACGACTTGGAAATGTCGCCAGCCCCAGGTTTTCTGCTGGGCTGTCCATTTAGAACCCACTAGGTAAGGAAATTTCTGCTTTTTCTGCATTCTTGATACTATTTAACTTTCTATGACAACTTCTTGCGCCGTGCCAAGAGGCGTGCGGCTATTACACCGCCGATAAAGCCAAATAAGTGGCCTTCCCAAGATATTCCTAACTGTGTTGGCAAGACGCCCCAAATCATACCTCCGTAGAGGACACCAACGATCAAAGAGAGCAAAATAGAGGCGAAGTTGCGCTCAAAGTAGCCACGTAATAGCAGAAAACCTAAGTAGCCAAAGATAACTCCACTTGCGCCAACGTGAATGCCTGATGCACCGAACAGCCAAACCCCAAGCCCACTAACCAGCATGGTTATCGCAGTCACTACAAAAAAGTCGCTGGTTTCTTGCAACATGACCAACCAGCCCAGGATTAGGAAGGGTATGCTGTTGGCGATTAGATGACCTAAGCTGCCGTGCAGAAAAGGGGCAAACAGGATGCCTCGAAGCCCGATAATGTTGCGCGGTATTATACCATAGATATTCAGTGCTTGTCTAAAAACAAAGAAATCCACAAGTTCTAAAACCCACATCGTGCCAACCAATCCACCTAAAATCGTGGTCTGGGTTTTCAATTCGCGGGCAAGGGCTTTGGCTTCCTGGCGGGCGATCGCTCTTGTTTGTTGGTTGCTCATTGCTCTAACTCTGGGAGGACGCATTGTGGTATGCTTCCAGACTAGCAATTTCACAGATTGTCAATGGGCACTGGCTCCACTGACTCAGCTGGCTCAAAGCCAAACACACGAGAGTAGAAATAAAACTCACCATCTAATGTGCGTTTAATATTCTCGGCACGGCGGAAACCATGTTGCTCTCCCTCATAGGCAACATACGCCACTGGCAATCCTTTGGCTTTTAAGGCATCGACCATCATCTCAGCTTGGTTGGGGGGAACTACTTTGTCTTCGAGTCCTTGGAAGAAAATCACTGGGCAGGAAAGTTGGTCTGTAAAATGAAGTGGCGATCGCTGTTCATACAGATCTTTACGTTCTGGATAAGGCCCAATCAACCCGTCGAGGTAGCGCGACTCAAATTTGTGAGTATCCGTCGCCAATGCCTCCAAATCACTGACGCCGTAGTAACTGGCACCGGCCTTAAAGACATCTCGGAAGGTAAGGGCGGCTAAAGTTGTGTAGCCTCCAGCGCTACCCCCTGCGATCGCTAATCGATCACCATCTACTAATCCTTCTTGAGCCAGGTACTTAGCTACATTAGCGCAGTCATCAACATCAACAATGCCCCAATTATCTTTGAGTCGTTGACGATAGTTCCGTCCATAGCCAGTGCTGCCACCATAGTTGACATCCACAAACGCAAAGCCGCGACTTGTCCAGTATTGAATTTTTAAATTAAATGCACTAGATGTTGCGGCAGTCGGGCCACCGTGACTTTTGACAATCAACGGCGGTTTTTCTCCAGTAGGTGCGATGTAGTCTTTGTTGTTTGGTGGGTAGAAGAAGGCGTAGGCGGTGAGATGATTTTCTGTAGGGAAAGCGATCGCTTGTGGTGTTGAGAGGTACCCTTTATCAATCTCTAGTTCGCTCGACTGACGTAGTACTTCTATGTGTCGCGTTGCCAAGTCCATCTGAACAATTGCCGTTGGTTGTGTAGCTGAACCTCCGATGAACACTACTCGACCATTGGCTACTTGAAGCGACAAAATATCTGTGTAAGGTGTTTCAATCGCTTCTAATTGTTTCGTCTTGAGGTCAAGACTCGCCAACTGCCAGTTACCTTTTTGGGTATAAGTACAGATGATGCGATCGCTTGACTCAAAGCCATAAGTAGACATGCCAAAAACCCACTGAGGAAGCCCAAACTCTGCCTCCAATGGACATACAGGGTCTACCCCCTCTATCTCCCCGGAACTTCGAGGAGATAACCAACGGTAAAGGTTCCACCAGTTAGTACGGTCAGAAACAAAGTACAGTACACCATCCGGTGACCACTCTGGCTGAAAAATCGACTCATTAACTCCACCAGCAACACATTTCGCTTCATCGAGAGAACCATCATCTTGAATCTGGGCAACCCATAACTGAGTGCCATCCCAAGGCATATTAGGATGGTTCCAACTTAGCCATGCTAACTGAGAGCCATCGGGACTGAGGCGCGGTGAGGAGTAGAAGTCACTGCCAGAAGCTAGTACTTTGATATCTTCGCCATTGTCTAGGCTGATGCTAACTAAGGTGTTGACGGGTTCATGGCCACCGTTGGTGTGGTCTTCTAGTACACAAATAATGCGCTGCCGTTGCGAGTCAACTACAGCATCGGCATATCGTCGAGCTCCCCCTTGAGAAAGGAGGGAGAAATCGGGGGTTAGGGGTTGAGGTTCGGTGTCTGGGGTTTGTTTGTAGAGACGTTGGTCGGCAAAGTTAGAAAAGTAAATTGTGCCATCTTTTACCGTGAAAGCACCGCCGCCATACTCGTGAACGCGGGTACGGGCATTGAAGGGGGATGGTGTAACGTCAGAAATTTGGCCATCTGGAGTCCGTCGTGCGATCGCATTTCGTCCTCCTTCTGAAGGGCGTCCTTCACTCCAGTAGACATCTTCACCATCAAGAACAATCTGCCCTAGCCCTATTGTGCCAGCCACAATCAGGTCAGCAGTTATCGGCGATTTCCAGGAACCATAGGGTGCAATTTGCGCTTTGGTCATTACTCTCTCCTGTTCTAACAATCTCATGTCTAACGGCTAAGTGGTCATTAGACTTATCTTGAAAGTCTACTTTCATTACTGCGCCTAGCATCATTTCGATTTTGGATTTTGGATTTTGGATTCATCAACCTGAATTAGATAAAGCTCTGAAGAAGAATCTACACTACACTTATCATTTCCTCTCTTTCAAGGCGGGGAGATACCAACCATCAATCCCATCAATTAGCGTAATTGATTTGATACATATGGCTTAGGCGCTGGTTTGGTGAGTATGCAACAGTGTAAAAGGATAGGTACAACTTTTAAAATTATTGTTCCTTCTCCAGACTATGTAATAACTGTTGACAGGGTGTATCTGCTGGTTGCTAGGAAGGATGATAGCTCTTGCGGTAGCGACGTAAGGAGCGCTACTGATGACGAGCGTTGCTCTGTTTGACGTAAGGAGCGTCAGGATGAATGCAAGAATAGCCCGTAAATCAATAAGGGTGCATTAAATAATGAAGATTTCTTTTCTTCGATCTTGCCTAAATTTTTAATAAAATTCCTGGTGTCAAGAAGCATTTTCTCTTCAGAGTCAGAGAACTAAATAACCAGCTAGTCCCTATGTTAATTAAATTTCTAAATCGCACCCTTGCTAAAGTTACTGGCAAGGCTCCTGTGCGAACTATCCTGATTGTCCCCTTTGTTTTGCAAATCGTTGGGGCAGTGGGCTTGGTAGGATATCTCTCCTTTAGAAATGGGCAACAGGCAGTCAATGAGGTGGCTTCTCACTTGCGTGAGAACATAAGCGATCGCGTCAAGCAGTACCTCAACACTTACTTGGCAACACCTCATCTCATTAATCCAATCAACATGGAGTACATCCACGCCAACACTTACACAACTATTTTGCTGTGTGCAGCTACCTTATTCGTAACTACAGGAATTGGCATTCTTACTGCTCGTTGGATTACAAAAACAATTCTGCAATTAAATATTGCTGCCAAAGAAATTGCTAAGGGGGAATGGAATAAAACAGTAGAAATCAAAAGCTCTGATGAAGTAAGTGAATTGGCGAACTCTTTTGATAGCATGGCAGCACAATTGCAAGCTTCCTTTACCGAAGTTACAGCTTTAAATGAGACCTTGGCACAAAGCGATCGCAAATTTCGAGCGATTTTCAATCAAACTTTTCAACTGATAGGAATGGTGAGTATTGATGGCATTCTCTTAGAAGCTAATCAAACCGCTCTGGATTTTGGCGGATTGCAGCGAGAAGATGTTATCGGGAAGCTACTTTGGGAATGCTACTGGTGGACTATTTCGGAAGCAACCCAAACTCAGTTACAAGATGCAATTGAGCGAGCACGTAGAGGTGAATTTATCCGTTATGAAGTTGAGATTTTAGGTTTTGAAAATCGTGTTGTCTCAATTGATTTTTCGCTGAAACCTATTGGTGATGACAACGGAAATGTTGAATTTCTCATTTTAGAGGGTCGAGACATCACCGAACGCAAACAAGCTCGAAGTTTTTTAGCTGAATATCATCATAACTTAGAAGCTAAAGTAGCTGAACGTACCGCACAGTTACTTGTTACAAATGAGCAGTTAAAACGTGAAATTGTTGAGCGAAAGCAAGTTGAACAAGCTTTAAGAGAAAGTGAAGAAAGATTTCGTGAAATTGCCGGAACTATCAGTCAGTTTTTCTTTGTTCGTTCAGCAAGTTCGGGTCAGTTTCATTACGTCAGTCCAGCCTATGAGAAAATTTGGGGACGTACCTGTGGAAGCTTATACCATGACCCTAAATCATGGCTAGAGACATTGCATCCAGACGATCATGAGTTAGTTCTAGATTCTCTCACAGAACAGTTTAAAGGAAATTCGGTCAAGCGGGAGTATCGGATTATTCGGGCTGACGGTTCAATTCGTTGGATTGCTGCTGAGGTTTCGGTAGTTCGTGACGATGCAGGGCAACCACTCCGCTTTGTAGGGCTAGCAGAAGATATTAGCGATCGCAAACGAGCAGAAGCCGAAATTATCTGCTCTAAAGACTTACTTGAATCTATCTTCAATGAATCGACTGATGCGATTTTCCTGGTCAATGCTGAAACGCTTTTGATTACAGACTGCAATCGACGTGCAGTAGAACTGTTTGAAGCTTCGAGTAAGGATGAATTACTTAATATTGAGGGGCGTACCCTTCAAAAAGAATCATTTACATCAGAAGAATTAGAGTCTATTGTTGGCGACATTGTTCTCCATGGATTTTGGAGTCGAGAGTTAGAATATGTCACAAAAAAAGGCAAGATTTTTTGGGGCAATTTAGCCGTTAAAGAAATTTATGTAGCGGGTCAGAAAATACATCTAGTTCGCGTTACGGATATTACCAAACGCAAACAAGCAGAACTAGCATTACAAGAGCGTGAGTACAGGCTGCGTACCCTCGGTGATAACCTGCCTAATGGGATGATTTATCAACTCGTTCACGAACCGAGTGGGAATACTTATTTCTCCTACATTAGTGCAGGAATCGAACACCTACTGGGAGTCAAACCCGAAGCTGTCATGCAGGACGCCAGTATCCTGCATAATCTAATTTTTGAAGAGGATCGCCTGCTGTGTGAGGAGTTAACAGAGGAATCGAGGCACAATCTATCAATTTTCGAGATGCAGATGCGTAAGCGCACTACTCAAGGTAACCTTCAATGGTCATACCTTCGTTCAGCACCCCGTCGTTTGGAGGATGGGCGAACAGTTTGGGATGGAATTGAGATGGATATTACTAATCTCAAACTGGCTGAGAAAGCTTTGCAGGAGAATGCTTTGCGGGAACAGGCGATTGTCCATGTTCTGCAACGGATGCGCCAGACGCTAGATATTGAAACGATATTTAACAGCACAACTGAAGAACTTCGTCAAGTCTTGAAATGCGATCGCGTTGCCATTTATCGTCTCTATCCAGACTGGAGTGGCGAGTTTATTGCCGAGTCAGTAGCGAATGGGTGGGTAAGTCTAGTCACCGAACAAAAAAAAGACCCTCAATTGACAAAAGATGCTCTAGAAGACGAAAACTGCCAAATCAAAGCCTTGGACATCGAGGATGACTTGGTGAAAGATACTTATTTACAAGACACAAAAGGCGGAGTGTATAGCCAAGGTGCAAGTTACCGAGTTATTGAAGATATCTACAAGGCTAGGTTTGCTCCTTGTTACATCAATCTCTTAGAGCGTTTTCAAGCCAAAGCTTACATCATTGTCCCTATCTTTTGTGGTCGTCAACTTTGGGGATTACTAGCGACTTATCAAAACTCTAATTCCCGCGCTTGGAGTGAAGCAGAAATCAGTATCGTGGTGCAAATTGGCACTCAGTTGGGCATTGCCTTACAGCAGGCTCAATTGCTTGAAGAGACTCAACAGCAGGCGGTAGCTTTAAAACTTGCATTAGACGAATTAAAACGCACTCAATTGCAACTGATTCAAGCAGAAAAAATGTCGAGTTTGGGGCAAATGATCGCGGGTATCGCTCACGAAATCAACAATCCCGTGAGTTTCATTTACGGCAATCTTACACCTGCCCGTCACTACTTCCAAGACTTACTGAGCCTCGTAGAACTCTATCAGCAAACTTACCTTAATCCCCCAAGAGAAATTCAGCAGCTTACTGAAGAAATTGACATAGATTTTCTGCTAGAAGATTGGTCAAAACTAATGGATTCCATGGAGATAGGGGCTGAACGCATCGGTGAAATTGTGCGTAGCTTGCGAAACTTCTCTAGACTGGATGAACAAGAGCTAAAACCTGTCGATATCCATGAAGGTATCGATAACACCCTTCTCATTTTGCAGCACCGACTGAGAGCAGAGGGCGCTAGCGAAGCGGGACGCGGTAGCAACCTTCGTCCGATAATTGAAGTGATTAAAGACTATGGTCAATTACCAGCAGTTACCTGTTATGCAGGTCAGTTAAATCAGGTAATTATGAATCTGTTGAATAATGCCATTGATGCCCTAGAAAATCAACCAGCTCCACGAGTAATAACTATCCGCACATCAGTAGCTAGTTGTCACGGGTCAGTTGTCAATACAAACAACCAACAACCAATAACAAACTGTATTGTCATTCGCATCGCTGACAATGGTTCTGGTATGAACGAAGAAGTCAGAAAGAAGGTATTTGACCCATTTTTTACCACAAAACCTGTAGGCAGTGGTACGGGTTTAGGGTTATCGATTAGTTATCAGATTATAGTGGAAAAACACAAAGGCTACATTAGTTGTGTTTCTGCTCTAGGGCAAGGGACAGAATTTATTGTGGAGATTCCAGTTAGACAAACTTGAAAGCACAACTATTGGCTTTTAGAACGAGGATATTTTATGAAATTTACAGCTTTTTTCTCTAGAGCAATGATAGTTTTAGCCGCCACACCTATGCAGATGGCGGCTTTTACATTGAGTCCACTTACTCCAACAGTGGTTTTTGCCTCTACGTCATTGCCGACAATAAAGGTTTCTACACTCTGGGAGAGGGCAACAGTTGAACCCAGTTTCTTAATTTCTCAGCAGTCTCGCACACAGCGTATTCAGTTTGCACCAAATGCTGTAAGCGCGGTTGTAGAAGGCAGTGTCGTGCGCGGTACCAGAAATATTTATCTGCTTCGTGCCAGAAGAGGTCAGACAATGAAACTTAATATTACGTCCCTTGAGCAAAATGCTGTTTTTGACATCCAATCTCCCAATGGGAGGTTTCTCAAGCAAGAAGGTACTAGCTGGCGCGGCGTATTGCCTGTAACGGGAGACTATTCAGTTATCGTTGGTGGAACTAGAGGAAATGCTACTTACAAAGTGGATGTGACAATTGAGTAGACCTATCTTGAGAGTAGGGAGTAGGGAGTAGGGAGTAGGGAGTAGGGAGTTGGGAGTTGGGAGGCTTTCATGCTGTGTGTTGTGAGTGCAGCTCATGGTGTCTCTTGCAAAAGTTTCTCTTCGCCCACAGACTAAAGTCTGGGGCTACACAAACTAAGCCTGCCGCGAGCAGGCTAAATGCGCTGTTAGTGGCTATGAAACTGGGTATTCCAAAGAAAGGGGTAGAGTTGACATAACAATGAATATTCGCATCGGTAACGGTTACGATATCCATCAGCTGTGCAAGGAACGCCCGCTGATTCTAGGTGGTGTTGAGATTCCCCACGAGTTGGGGTTACTTGGTCATAGTGATGCTGATGTTCTAACACACGCCATCATGGACGCGATGCTAGGCGCTTTGAGTTTGGGGGATATTGGTCATTACTTCCCTCCTACCGATCCCAAGTGGGCAGGAGCAGATAGTCTAGTTTTATTGAGTCAGGTCAATCAGCTAGTAAAAACACAAGGCTGGCAAATTGGGAATATTGACTCTGTAGTTGTCGCAGAGCGTCCTAAGCTTAAGCCTCATATTAAAACAATGCGCGATCGCATTGCCAACACCATAGATGTAAAACCCGACCAAATCGGCATCAAGGCAACCACCAACGAAAAACTAGGCCCAGTAGGACGAGAAGAGGGAATCGCTGCTTATGCTGTAGTTTTGTTAGTTGTTAGTTGTTAGTTGTTTGTTATTGGTTGTTAGTTGTTTGTTGTTTGTTGTTAGTTGTTTGTTGTTTGTTGTTTGTTGAAGAGGATTTTTTAACTGATAACTTGCTCTATTCTCAAGAAGCATTTTAAGACGCTGGCTTTTCTGCATAGGGCGTGTTTTATCACGCCAGAATTAGCTTAAATTGTAGGTTGGGTTGAGGAACGAAACCCAACATTTTGCGTAAGTATATAAATCGAATAGTCTCTCTCATAAATAAATTTATGTGCTTCTTGACTATTAAAACCAATAATTTTTATTCTGACGCTTCTTACGTCGCTACCGCAACGCTCGTTATCCTTCATCCTTTTTCAGTCAGTTTTAACCAACAACTAACAACCAACAACCAACAACCAACAACCAACAACAAATAACATCTACTTATTGTGTCTGAGTGGAATTTCAATAATAAATTCAGAGCCTTTTCCTTCTACTGAATTGCAGCGCAATTGACCGCCATGTTTCTCGACAATAATCTGGTAGCTAATTGCTAACCCCAGACCAGTACCTCGACCTACTGGTTTAGTAGTAAAGAAGGGGTCAAATAGCTGTTGTTTTGTCTCTTGTGTCATTCCAGAGCCATTATCAGCAATGCGAATAAAGACGTGAGTTGGCTGTACTTGTGGGGTTTGAGTTTCCTGGAGACTCTCTCCTAGACTAGGGTGTACTCCAGGGGGGAGACATGAGCTGATAGTGTCTTTGCCTACGATACCAGTGTTAATGACGATTGTCGGTGAGAACTGAGGGGTTGTGTCAGAGTGAGTATCTATTGCCTGTGACGCCTGACTCTTTATTTTTTCCTCTACAGCATCTATGGCATTGGCAAGCAGATTCATAAACACCTGATTGAGCTGTCCTGGATAGCACTCTACGAAGGGTAAGTCACCATACTCTTTAATGACAGAGATTATAAGATGGCTGGGCTTGACCTTGAGTCGGTTTTGGAGAATCATCAAGGTACTTTCGATTCCGGAGTGGATGTCTACTGCCTTGCTTTCCGATTCGTCTAAGCGGGAGAATGTTCGCAAGCTACGCACAATCTCTCGAATCCGTTCAGCACCCACTTTCATTGATTCTTGAAGTTGGTTAAGGTCAGTCGTTAGAAAATCTAAGTCAATAGCCTCTATCCGATCTTGAATAACCTCTGGTGGATTAGGGTAGGTGAAACGGTAAAGTTGCACTAAACCTAAGAGGTCTTGGAGATACTGTTGAGCGTAGATCAGATTTCCGTAAATAAAGTTAACTGGGTTATTAATTTCATGAGCCACACCAGCGACAAGCTGACCTAGACTTGACATTTTTTCAACCTGAATCAACTGAGCTTGGGTGCGTTGTAACTCGTGCAGGGTTTGTTGCAACTGAGTAGCTTGCTTTTGGGCTTGCTCAGTAGCTGTGCGGCTGGCAGCATAGAGGTCAGCCTGCTTAATTGCAATCAGGAGTTGGTCTTTCACCGCTTGGAGGAGTTCTACTTCGCTCTCACTCCAAGGTCGAGCCTCACTAGAGTGAATGCAGTTGAACACGCCGATGGTACCCGAAGGTGTCTGCATCGGCAGCGATAGTATTGAATTACCGCCCAGTGAACGAAGAAACTGCTGGAAAACTGAATCGCTAACTGTCTCAACCTCATCTACTTGGAGAATTTTCAGATTTAACAGCTGTTGGTGAAGTGAGCCGAGCATTTCAGCTGGATAATGACCTGTGCGATCGGGTAAATCCAGATTCCTTGCTTCCTTAATTACCTCCCAGTAGGGTTGATCGTCATGAGGACGATACACGGCAAATTGGCAGCGTTCAATTTGCAGAATTTGTCGGATTTCTTGAACAGCGGTTTCGAGAATTGTGCTTAGTTCTAGAGAGTTACGAATTTGCCACGAGAGTCGATTGAGCAGTGCTTCTCGCCTTGCTTGTTCTCGCAATTGTGCTTCCGAGTCCAGTAGAGCAGATTCAGCGGCTTTGCGAACACTGATATCTTGGACAACACTCAAGAAGTACTTGGGAGCGCCTTGAGAGGTACGCACCAGCGATGCAGTAATTTGTACCCAGATCGACTCACCATCTTTGCGAAGATAGCGCTTTTCTACGTTGGCTGTCTTAATTTGATCGGCTAAGAGCAATTTCACCTGCTCTTGCTCAATCATGCGATCGCCCGGGTAAGTAATGTCTTGGAAGGTTAGTTCTAACAGTTCCTCACGGGTGTAACCTATAATGTCACAAAATTTTTGGTTCACCCGCATAAATCGACCCTCGATGGAAGCGTGATTAATGCCAACCGCGGCTTGCTCAAAGGTAGCGCGGAAACGAGCCTCACTTTCACGCAGCGCCACTGTGATTTCTTTACGCTTGGTGATGTCTGTTAAAGAAGCAACAGCCGCATAAGGCGTAGTTTCGTTAGGGCGAAACAGAGGTTGTGAATTGATGCTCAGCCAAGTCAGAGTGCCATCTGGTTTATAGATACCCATCAGCACATCAGTCAAGGGCTGTCCGGTTCGTAGCGTTACGGTAAGAGGGTTTTCAGCGCGAGGGAAAGGTTCACCATCTTCCTTGACGGCACGCCAACGGGGGTCAATAGCAGCCTGCCCCATCAACTGTTGGGCTGATAACCCCAAGATGCGTTCTGCCGCCGCATTATAGGTACGAATAACACCCGTAGACTCTTGTAGGATGATTCCCTCTACTAAGGCTGCAATCAAGGATTGATACCGTTCTTCCGATTCTTGTAGCAGGGCTTGAGCTTGCCTACGTTCGGAGATTTCCTGTTGTAGCTGCTCAATTGTATTAGTCAGAGCCGCACTCCCCCAAATTCCTTCTGTAGCTGCTTCCCTAAGGCGACAATAACCTTCTTCACTCTCTGAGCCAAAGTCCTTAAGAGAAGAGCGAGGCTCTTGGAACTCAGTGAATATCATGATTCCACCAATTTCACCATTACTGGTGTACCAAGGCTGGATTTCCCACTTGACTCTTTGGAGTGAGCCATCACCTCTAATGAAATAATCAGAATCGCCTTTCTGGGTTTCTCCAGCCAAACCTAAGGCATAAATTTTCTGCCACCGCTTTCGAGGTTTAGAAATCAGAGATGAAGTGTAAGGAGTGATTTCTAGCTCTTCACGCTGAAACAGGAGAAGTACTTCGTAGTGAGAGCGACCAATCAGGTTTTGGTTTTCTAAAGCATAATCAGTTAGCCATCGACGGGACACGCACAAGTAATGGAGGTTGCGATCGAGCATTACTACAGCAGCGGGCGTATATTTCACAAACGCACAGAGCAGCTCTGGAGTAGCTGAGTCAACTGATTGGTCGGTAAGTTGCATAGCTCAAACGCTCAACTGTGTTTATTATCACCCTTGAACACTTATCTCTTTATAAGCGATCGCCAGGAAAAGCGCAGCGATAGTGTTAGAATACACCACCAGTATTCTGGGACATCTGAGAATAAACGCTTTAGTAAATATGTCTTAATTAAGAGTTCATTGAACTTCCACCAAAGACAGAGATTGGTTGGGGATTGCGCTTAGGGTTCAGTACAGCGCAGAATACCTTTGTTAGTCACATTCAGACAAAAATAGGGAGTAGGGAGTGGGGAGTCGGGAGTCGGGGAAGAAAGGCTATGC
>DALYIW010000190.1:15779-17049 GCA_031970155.1 Coleofasciculaceae cyanobacterium CTOTU46601
GACTCCCGACTCCCGACTCCCGACTCCCGACTCCCGACTCCCTATGTTCCAGCTAAGTCCAATGTGTTAAAACGCACACAATTACTGATTTTTCTATGCATGACTCTGCTTCTGTGATCACGCCAACCACGACTGACTGGTGTAGCTTACTGCAACAGCTACTCGACCGACAATCTTTATCCAGTAATCAAGCATCACAGCTGATGCAAGGATGGCTCAATCAGGAAATTCCAGAAGTTTTATCCGGTGCGATTCTCGCCACTATTCAAGCTAAAGGCGTGTCAGCAGAAGAACTAGCCGGGATGGCGTTGGTGTTGCGATCGCACTCTTTACAAAAGACAGTAATTAACCATACTTCACCAGTCATTGATACCTGTGGCACCGGCGGAGACGGTGCCTCAACGTTTAATATCTCCACTGCTGTAGCATTTGTTGCCGCCGCTGCCGGAGTCAAGGTTGCCAAGCACGGAAATCGTTCTGCCTCTAGTCGGGTGGGTTCGGCGGACGTCTTAGAAGCATTAGGTCTCAACTTATCAGCTCCCACCGAGAAAGTGTTACTTGCACTCAATGAGGTAGGAATCACTTTTGTTTTTGCCCAGGGTTGGCACCCAGCGATGAAGGCAGTAGCACCCCTGCGGCAAACGCTCAAGGTAAGGACGGTGTTTAACCTGTTAGGTCCTCTTGTGAATCCATTAGGCGCTACAGGTCAAGTGATTGGGGTATATGACTCAAGCCTTGTCACAACCGTTGCCCATGCCTTGCGCCAGTTAGGAACTCAAAAAGCGATCGCCTTACACGGACGAGAAAAACTCGATGAGGCAGGACTAGCAGACGAAACTGACCTAGCCCTACTGTCAGATAATCAGGTAAGGCTATCAACCCTAAATCCTCAACAGCTAGGCTTAACACCAGCACCCACACGAGCACTGCGAGGTGGAAATGTAGAGGAAAATGCCATGATTCTACGGAATGTCTTGCAAGGCAAGGGAACCTCAGCGCAGCAGGATGCCGTAGCGTTGAATGCTTCATTAGCACTCCAAGTGAGCGGCATTATACCACTAGAAGACCACAAAGCAGGCATTGAACTGGCAAAGGATGTCATGGAAAGCGGTACAGCTTGGTCGAAGCTAGAGGAGTTAGTTCAGTTTTTAAGGATAGGTAATTAGAATTTGCTGATTTAACCAAAAATAGCTTTTGGGTAATTAAGTAATTCTTGCCCATTACCCATTACCCATTACCCATTACCCATTACCCATTGCCCATTACCCAT
>DALYIW010000191.1:0-17006 GCA_031970155.1 Coleofasciculaceae cyanobacterium CTOTU46601
TCAATAAATAATGGTGCTTGAAATATCGAAGATTTCTTTTCTTCGACCTAATTAATTTCATGAATCAATGAAACAATTTGTAGAAAGAAATATAGCCTCTAGTGGACTAGGATTGGCCTTGCTGCTTTTGCTTTTCGTAGGAGGTGCTTCTTATCACAGCATCACTCAATTGCTTGTGGCTGATAATTGGGTGAAACATACTTACTCTGTCCTAGAAGAAATTAACCAAGTCACCTCTGGGCTGAAGGATGCTGAACAAGGCTGGCGAGGATACATGATGACAAACGACACAGCCTTCTTGACAACTTTTAAGGTTGGGGTAAAAAAAGTTGGATGGGAAATCAAAAAACTTCGCCAATTGACGGCTGAAAATTCTCGACAACAGCAGCGACTTGATACTCTGCAACCTCTGATAGTAAAAAGACTAAACTCACTCCAAAATTCGATTAACCTGCAACAACAGAAGCCATCGAATTTAACTATTCAGGTAACTTTAACTGAGCAAGATAAGGAACTACACAATCAAGTTCAGAAAATTTTAGATGACATAGAAGCTGAGGAGCGGCAATTGCTGCAATACCAGACTTTAGTGTCACAAGCCAGTGTTCGGAACACCATCATAGTATTTGTGATGGGATACAGCTTAAGTTTTGGGCTACTGCTTGGGGTGTTCTGGTTGCTCCAGCAACACCTGCGCGATCGCAAAAAAGCTCTTCATGATAGCGAAACAGTACTAAACGCAACGGCACAAAGTACAGCCGCCATTGTTCAACTAAATGCCCAACTAGAAGAACGAGTTCAAGAGCGAACTGCCCAGCTTGAGGCGGTTAATCAGCAGCTACAGGAAAATTACACTCTCTTGCAAACTGTTATCGACTCTAACCCTAACCCTATCTATGTCAAAGATTGCCAGGGTCGCTATCAATTTATCAATTACCCTGGAGCGCGTTTATTCAATAAATCTACTGAGGAAATTATTGGGCAAGATGATACAGTTTTGTTTCCACCTGAGGTATGTGCCAAAATTCAAGCGGATGACCAAAGAATCATCACATCTGGTAGCTGCGAAATCTTAGAGGATACTGTCTTTATACAAGGTGAATGGTTCACGTATTTAAGTACTAAGAATGTCTACTGCGACTCCCTAGGTAATATTCTGGGTATTGTGGGCTTTTCTAGAGATATTACCCCTCTCAAACAAGCCCAAGAGAGGCTGCGTCAAGCCAATGAGGAACTAGAACTACGGATACAGGCGCGGACAGCAGAACTGGTACAAGCTAATGCTGCACTGGCTGAGAGTGAAGAACGCTTGCGCTTGTTTGTTGAACATGCGCCAAGTGCGATCGCTATGTTTGACAACCAGATGCGCTACCTAGTCATCAGTCAACGTTGGCTCTTTGATTACAAATTGAGCGATCGTAATATCATTGGTCGCAGTCATTATGAAGTATTTCCAGAGATTCCAGAATACTGGAAGGAATGCCACCAGAAGGTTCTTGCTGGAGAAGTCGTCAAGTCTGAAGAAGATTTTTTCTTGCGTGCTGACGGGACTACTGACTGGTTAAGGTATGAAGTCCGTCCGTGGCACAACAGTACAGGTGAAGTTGGCGGCGTTATCATGTTTACAGAAGTTATTACTCAACGCAGAGAGGCAGAAGAAACACTCAAGAAAGCAAATGCAGAGCTTATTCGCTCTAACCAAGAACTAGAACAGTTTGCCTACATTGCCTCCCACGATTTACGAGAACCACTGCGTAAAATCAAGAGTTATACTGACTTACTCGTCAAGCGCTATCAGGGACAACTCGACGACAAAGCCGACAAATACATCGCTCATATCACAGATGGTGCCACTAGGATGCAGGTTTTAATTACAGACCTGTTAATCTACTCGCGAGTAACCAGAGGGGAGCTTTCTCTCGAACCAACCGACCTGGGTTTAGCGCTAAATCGAGCTTTAGTCAACTTACAGGGAACTATACAAGAAAGCAATGCACTGATTGCTACATACCCTCTACCAACAGTAAGAGCTAATCCCTCACAAATGGAACAATTACTACAGAATCTGATTGCCAACGCCATCAAATTTCGTGCGTCACAACCGCCTCAAATTCAGATCGAAGCATCCTTACACGAGCAGTTTTGGACGATTTCTGTTCAAGACAATGGCATCGGCATCGAACCCCAATATTCTGAACGCATATTTGTGATTTTTCAGCGTTTGCATACGAAAGATAAGTACCCAGGCACAGGCATTGGATTGCCTATGTGTAAAAGGATTGTGGAACGCCACGGTGGAAAGATTTGGGTTGAGTCTGAACTAGGGCGAGGAGCTACTTTTTTCTTTACACTTCCGGCTGTTTAATCTTTTACTACTATGAGCATTAAAGCATTGGAAATTTTGTTAGTTGAAGATGATATAGGAGATATTGAGCTTACCAAAGAAGCATTAGAAGAATCCAAATTGCAGATCAACCTCAATGTGGTGAGAGATGGCGTTGAGGCGATCGCTTATCTGCGTCGAGAAGGTGAATTTAGCAATGCGATCGCACCGGACTTAATTTTGCTCGACCTCAATCTGCCGCGCATGGATGGTCGAGAGGTGCTACAGGAGATGAAAAGCGATAATAGACTCAGGCACATTCCTGTTGTAGTTTTAACCACCTCGGATACTGATGAAGATATCTTAAGCTCTTACAACTTAGGTGCCAACTGCTATGTCAACAAACCTTTAGGCCTGGAGGAGTTTACCAAGATAGTCCGTTCAATTGAGGACTTCTGGTTCACTATTGTCAAACTACCACGTCGCAACTCCTAATGAGCAACGATTTAATTAAAGTTCTACTTGTTGAAGACGATATCGGTGATGCCGACTTAATCTGTGAGTTGCTAGAACTGATAGATTCTACCCATTTCCAAGTTACCCAGAAGAAACGACTCAAAGATGCACTCCAGTATCTTTCTCAAGAGTCTTGTGATGTAGTGTTGCTCGATTTATCTCTTCCTGACAGTCACGGGTTAGGTACTGTTTGTCAAGTCTATACTCAAGTACCAACAGTTCCAATAGTTATCCTTAGTGGTCTTGAAGACGAATCTTTAGCGATTGAAGCTCTCCAAAAAGGTGCTCAAGATTATCTAGTAAAAGGGCAAGTTGATAGTAATTTATTAGTTCGTGCTATTCGTTACGCCATTGAACGAACCAAAATTCGTCAACTTCTAAATCAGAAAGAGAAACAGTTACAAACAGCGAATGAAAACCTAGAACGTCGGGTTGAGGAACGCACAACTGATCTAAAGCAAGCCAACGAACAACTGCAAATTCTAGAAGCTCAACTCCGTGAAGCATTAGCTCAAGAAAAAGAGTTAAGCGAACTGAAATCTCGCATTATCACGACAGTCTCTCATGAATACCGCACCCCATTGACTACGATTGCCTCGTCAGCGGAAATGCTGCAAATATACCGCCATAAATGGGATGAGGATAAGCAAGTCAAACATTTTCAGCGTATCCAGTCGGCTGTCCAACACATGGTAGCCTTAGTCAATGATGTGCTGTTTCTGAACAAAGCTGAATTTGAAAAGCAAGAATTCCAACCAACTCTGATAAATTTAATACCCTTTTTTCAAGAAGTAATCGATGAACTGCAATCTCCAGAACAGAATAAATATCACATAATTTTTACTCATCAAAACGACGGCTCAAAGTTTTATCTAGATACCATACTGCTCAGGCAAATCCTTACCAATCTTCTCTCTAACGCTATTAAGTATTCTCCCAAAGGAGGTCGAATTCAAGTAAAGCTTACCTGTGAAGAGAATCAAGTCATTTTTCAGGTGCAGGATGAGGGAATTGGCATCCCAAAAGAAGACCAACTTAAGTTGTTTAAGTCCTTTAGTCGAGCTAGTAATGTCGGTGCGATCGCAGGAACAGGACATCGCAACTGTCTCATCTTCACTACCTCCATCCACCACCAGCACTTCGTAAGGCAGAGGATCGAGGATACTCAGCTGACGTAGGGTACGCTCTAAGCACTCGGCCTCATTTAAAGTTGGAATGATAATGGAGACTGTCGATACCACTGGCATCTGCTCGACTATTTTTATCGACCGTTCTGACGCCCACCAATTATCGGGTTTTCAACAGCTTCTCGGTACTGCTGGACTTCTTCGCTATAGGCTATAGGTAAAACAGCTTCAACATTTTCATGAGGTCGAGGAATAATCACCCAAGATTCTAGGGTACCTCCATACGCTTTTTCTACTGCCGCAATTCCCGCATCCATCGCTGCTTTGACTTCAGAGACATCCCCCCGAATATTGATCGTAAAACGAGCGCTACCCGCTCTCAGGTAACCAACTAGGGTGACTCTGCCAGCTTTAACCATAGCGTCTGCTGCTGCTAGTACACCTGGAAAGCCTTTCGTTTCAAGTGAACCTACTGCTTCGAGTGGCATTGCCAACCTCCTGAATTTGTTGAAATATGAGAAGCACAGACATCATTGTACGAACCTTCGCCCGTACTTGCGAGGAAAATAGTATTGTCCTTAACTTTCAGATAGTCAAGGAAAGGGTTTTAAGCTACTGCGGGTTGAATTTGCCTCAATCAGCTAGTAGTAGAGTGGGCAGTGCCCACCCTACAGGTAGAGGTTCTGCGTAAGTCCTGTGCGGGTTGAATTTGCCTCAATCAGGTTCAACTGTCAGGTGCAAGATGGGAGTTAAAAAGATTTCCTACTCCCCACTCCCCACTCACTACTCCCCATTTACTTGTCAAAAGATTCGGAACTGTTCGTCTTTCTTGGTGTATTCGATGGGCATAACATCCACCACATTTTCATTGGGATTGGGGATGATGTAGTACGAAACCACTTCAGCCCCGTAGACTTTCTCTGCTGCTTCAACCCCTGCCGCAACAGCAACGTTTACCTCAGAGATTCTCCCTCGGATTGTGACGATAAAGTTACCCCTTTCCGCTAGACCATAGTAGACTAACGTGACTGCGCCAGCTTTGACCATTGCGTCTGCTGCTGCTAGGACACCTGGAAAACCTACTGTTTCAATCGTTCCAACTGCGGCTGGCATCGCTGTTCTCCTGAATTAACAAATACTTGAGACTCATTGTACGAGTCTTTTTTGCTGTTGGTTGTTGGTTGTTGGTTGTTGGTTGTTTGTAGTGCTTTGCCAATGACTAGCAACAACTGACGACTGACAAAAAGCCAGCAGGTACATAGGTGACGTTACTTTTCTTCCCCTACTCCCTACTCCCTACTCCCTACTCCCTGTCTTTTTGTATTCTGCCCAAACAATACACGAGGCTTGAGCAATATCCTGAACAGTAGCCATAGCGATCGCAACTCTCCCGGAGTCTCGCGGCGTTTCCACTGTCCTGGACGGCAAAATAACATCTCTACTAAACGTCGATATTTAGGAAGGCTCAATTGTTCAAAGGCTATCCGCACTTTGGGAAATTCACCAGCCAAACTGATATGAGTAACTTGTCCTGGCAGTTCTAACCCCTCTTCCATAATTTTCAGCTTCAACGGCAGCTTTTCAAGTTGCTCTGGAATAGTAGTCTCGGTAAGAGTCACTTCGACTCCGCCTTCAGAAATCCTTGTAGTTACTCCCCACAATTGTGTGTCTTTGAGTGTAATGGACACTATTCGTTTTAGGTCAAACCATTCATACCAATCTGGTTTAGGAACATCCAGCAAGATTAACAGTGCAATGGCAATCATCAGTAGGTTATAAACACCCCAAATACTAGTTAAAACTGTTCCTTCAACCAGCTTCGCCTCCCCTAGCGTCACTGGCATTGGCTGTGCTGTGCCCATCAGAGCAAATCCTAAACTTCGCCACAAGCTGGCTGCCGTGCCGATAAACAAGATGATCAGAGGCAAGGCCAAAGTCCAGTTGAAGCGAAAGCGATCGCTTGATACTCCTTTTGGCGTCACTCTAAATCTACCAGAGAAAGGATTCAACATGGTTTGAATTACGGTCAGTGAGAGGGGAAAACACTCTACCACCGAGTAAATATCTGATAGTAAAGCAGATCGACTTCGGTAGTTGAGCCAAGAGAACGTTAATAATTGCACCAGATAGTACGGGAGGAAGAAATACAACAATTCTTGGCTAGTTGTCCGCAATGGAACAACACCTAGAAATGAGGAGGCTATCGGTACAATTAGAAATCCGATGCGGCATAGGTTTGTAAACCAATAAACCAATCCTTCTAGATGAGTTAGTCTTTGTAGGGGGCTAAGTCCTGAAATGGTTACAGGATTGGCTTTAATAAAAAATGCTTGAAGTCCGCCGCCAGCCCATCGCCGCCGTTGGACAATATGGTCTGCCATATTTTCTGCTGATAAGCCGGAACTTAAACTTTCATCCAGATAAATCACTCGATAGCCTTGGGCAGATAAGCAAACACCTGTAACGTAATCCTCACTCAGAGAATCAACTACAAAGCCACCGATTTCTTCAATAGCAATGCGTCTGACGACAAAGGAAGTGCCAGCACATAAGGCCGTCTCTATTCCATCGCGAAGCAGCTGATAGTGACGGTTGAAAATCTCTACTTCTGGCGTCACCACATGTTCTAATCCTAAATTTCGAGCGATCGGATCAGGGTTAAAGTAGCTTTGGTAAGTCTGAACCAGAGCAATTGTCCGATCTTGGAAAAAGCCAACGGTGCGAGTGAGGAAGTTTTTCGTCGGAACAAAATCGGCGTCGAATACGACGATTAGATCTCCTTGCGTCTGGGCGATCGCATTATTTAAGTTTCCTGCCTTGGCATGGCGATTATCTAGCCTGGTTATATACTCGCAACCCAGTTCTTTTGCCAGACTTTGCATTTCTTTGCGCCGCCCATCATCCAAGAGATAAATTTTTTTCTGTTTGTACTCTAGGGCTTGGCAGCCAATAATTGTGCGCCGAAGGATACTCGTTGGCTCATTGTAAGTCGGTATCAAAATATCTACCGAAGGTGTGAAGCTTCCATCCATCACGGCAACTGCCATTTTGTCAGCTTCGCGGTGTCGATGCTTCACTTTCAGGATTAAATACAGCTCGAAGCTGTTACTGAGGATAACTAATAGTTCCATGAAAAATAACCCCAAGCTAAACACCCCATCGAGTGGATTAGATAGATTGAGGGTGAATAGCGATCGCCACAAGAGGTAGCGAATAGTCAAGGCAAGGATTATGGACACCACCACTACCCGTGACCATATCCGAGGCTGGGGTGAAGTTTTCACCACTACAAGAGAAATCAAACACAGTACTGCTGTTGGTGCTAGTAAAAAATATTGACTGCTATTCTCTGGTACTTCTAGCCAGATGGTAGGATTCGCTTGTAGATAAGCAAACAGTGGGCTAAGTGCCCCCTTGCTTGTCAGCCAGCCTAGCACTAGCGCACTGGCAGCAACAACGATACCCAGCATCATCAGCATTACCACTCGAAGCCGAAACACTCCCTTGAGGAGACGGCGCTTTGAGTTTTTGCGCGTCAACTTTGAGACTGCCATTTTTTTCCTTTTGAGGGTTACTTCTATAGTTATAATAATTAACACAAGTTAATAAAATTTTAATTGCATAGCAAAAATTAAGGCTTTTTGATAAAAAAAGCAAAATAAGCCTGAAACATCAGCAGGCTTAGACCTTAAGTTTCAAGCAGAAACTTAAAAATATTTTGACCCAATCAATTTACTAACAGGTGATTTTTACATGAGAAATATGGTTCACAATGATGAGATTTTCCTGAGAAGTTTCACAGAGATTTTTTATAAAAAAGGTGGAACATAACGTTATGCTATTCCTACGACATGCGCTCTTGATTAAGGAGGGAGTAGGGAGTAGGGAGTAGGGAGTAGGGAATCTCCATAAATAAATTTAGGAGATTTGATATCGATACCTGGTGTAGTCAGTATCGGCATCTCCATACAACTGTTTCCGTTCTTCTGGACGAATGAATCCGAGAGCTTATTTCTCAACTGGGAGTAGAATATTTCTGTATTTCCCCTACTTCCTACTCCCTACTCCCTACTCCCTAGTTTCAGATTAGAGGTTTTTGTATGACAACAAAAGATCTGATGGCATTAATTCATCCCATACTTGCTATTCTTGTTGTTTTTCCAATTATTGGTATAGCTGTTCATCTGGCCTGGCAAACTCGACAGCGAAGGCTGCAAACTGCCAGTGGCGGCAAAAGCCAAATTCCGGCAGTGGCTGGACGAGAGCATGTTCGCATTGGCCGCTGGCTCACAGGTACTGTTGTGGGGGTTACTTTGGTGGCACTGGCTTACTCGATTGTTTTTAAGAGCTTTATAGAGAAGCAACTGTGGAGCAAAAACCCGTCCCAAGTTATTTTTATTGTGCTGATGTTTGTTGCTACCATTGGCTCTTTGGTATTCCTTTATCAAGCAAGGCAGAAGAACTGGCGAGGGATTTTTGCTACTCTCACTGGCATCGGTTTAGTTGTTATCGGTTGCCAAGATGGAGTTTTTCGACGGGGCAATGAGTGGTATTGGTCTCATTATTACATTGGGATAATTGCTGCATTGCTGATGGTATTTTCGTTAGCGATCGTAGAAGAGATCTACAAAGATCGATCAAATCGCTGGCGTAACATTCACATTATTTTAAACTGCTTTGCCTTGCTGCTGTTTGTTGGGCAGGGCATGACAGGCTCACGAGATTTATTTGAGATTGCGTTTTATGCAGGCAAAGACCTGGCAAAATAAAATTACTTTAGTTATTGGTAATGAATAATTGGAAAGAAGCCAAACGTTGACCTATTAACCGTTACCAAAAAGAGTTATGAAGGTTGAGGGTTGAGTTTTGAATGAGAAGCATTTAACTCAAAACTCAAAACTTTTTCCCCATTACCCCAGTATCGGTTGCAGCCATCAAGTGAAATGGTATTATGCGTGTTGTCATCCAGCGAGTCAAATCTTCTCAAGTCGAAGTAGATAGTATTATCGTAGGGAAAATCGGGCGAGGGCTAAACCTGCTCGTAGGAATTGCCGATACAGATACCGAAGCAGAACTCGACTGGATGGCGCGAAAGTGCCTGGACTTACGGCTATTTCCGGGTACTGATACCAGTAGCGATCGCTTCTCGAAATCAATTCAAGAAATTAACGGTGAACTTTTAGTTGTCAGCCAGTTTACCCTCTACGGTGACTGCCGCAAAGGCCGCCGTCCTTCCTTCTCCCAATCAGCCGCACCCGAACTAGCACAACAGTTATACGAACAATTTGTTGAGAAGTTGCGACAGAGTGGTTTGCGAGTAGAAACGGGTCAGTTTGGTGCGATGATGCAAGTCTCTATTGAAAATGATGGCCCAGTGACACTACTACTGGAGCGAGAGAACACTGAAAAGATTTAAGGTGTAATTGAGGAAGTAATCAGTACTAAGGATGAGGGATGAGGGATGAGGGATGACAAAAAGCTTATAAAAAACCTTATGGCTTTATCATCCTTCCTCCTTACTCCTTCCCCGCGATTAGTTCAAAAGTTTAGAGTTTTGATGCCATTTCTCTCGTGAAGATGAGCTGCCATAGCCTGTGCAGACAGGCTTAGTTTTTGTAGCCCCAGTCTTCTAGACTGAGGGTAAATAAAGTACACTCGTCACGCGAGAATTGGTATTAGTTACACGAAAAGTCTTTTCTCTATTTTCATAGGAGACAACTCTCAAAAAAAAGAAACCATCCCCAACAGGTTAAGCGTCTAATTCGTGTCTCGCGCTACCTGTATAGGGATGGACGTTAACCAAGGAGAACTACTACTGCATCACCGGAAGCAAGCCCAAAATGTCGTTACTAATGCCCCGATTCCACCTGCTGTAATTAAGGGCAAGCGATCGATTAATGGTAAGCGTCGTTCGCGAGTAGGCGTCGAAGCAGGGCAGTGGATCATCGGATCAGTTGAGAAGCCCGGTAGGAGGGAGAAGTCGAAGCGGAAGTTGCCAGGTAAATACTCACCTGTGGCTGCATCTTGCTCGTAGTTGCCTTTCCATTGTTTTTGAGCAATGCAAGTTACCGCTTTTACCAGAGTTTCGATGTCTTGTTCTGTGTTGTGCAGTCCCAAACTGGCGCGGACTGCTCCTGAAGAATTGCCGCTCGAACTTGTGGCATTGTCTGATTTGGAACCACAGATGAAATCTTCATTAGTGTTGAGGAGGTGCTTCATCAGGGGTTGGGCGCAGAAGGTTCCATTGCGTACTGCAATGCCCCATTCATAAGAAAGAACCGCAGCAACTAAACCATGAGGCACGCCCTCTACGGTAAAGCTTACAGCTCCTACCCGCTTTTCTACCGCTTCTGGGTCGCTGGAACCTAAAATTTTCACCTGGGGAATGCGGTTTAGCTTTTCTAACAGTAGAGCAGTCAGTTCGCGCTCATGAGCATCGATCGCATCCATCCCCACTGATTCAAGTACCTGAATCGTGCGAGCTAGCGCCAGCAGTCCCATAATATTCGGTGTTCCGGCTTCATTGCGATCGGGGGGAGCTGCCCAAGTGACGCTATCGACAGTGACTGTAGAGATAGTACCACCGCCTGTTTGGTAAGGTGCAGCCGCAGCGAAGATATCGCGCCGTCCGACGACTGCTCCCACTCCAGTAGGACAGTTCATTTTATGACCGCTGAAAACCAGAAAGTCAATGTGGCCTGCATCACTATGAGGTCTCATTCTGACTTGGCGATGAGGAACCAACTGGGCACCATCGACAACCATTAAGGCTCCATACTTATGAGCTAGGGTAGCAATTTCATGAATTGGGAGAACACTTCCGGTGATGTTGGAAGCACCTGTCATACTCACAACCCGAACTCTGCCCTTTGAGGGATCTAAGCGACGCTCTAATTCTTGCAAGTCAATCTGTCCCTGGGAGTTTACGGGGAGATGTTCTACTTTAGCTTTGCTGCGCCAGGGAAGATCGCTGCTGTGGTGTTCTAGGATGGTGGTCAAAACGCGATCGCCAGGAGCAAAAGAAATAGTATTTGCCAGAAGGTTCATTCCTTCAGTGGTGTTACGCACTGGAATGACTACATCCCGCTCACAATCCCAACCTACGAAGTCTCCAACAATGTGCCGCGCTTCTTCATAGCGCTCTGTACAGAAAATGGAGTCAAAGCCAGTGCCACGATGAATATTAGAGTAATATGGCTCAATCTGTTGGATAAAATCGCTGACAACTCGAAAGGGTTTAGTGCTAGCTGCATTGTCTAGGAAGATTTGCTGAACATAGCTACCATCTAGCAGCGGAACAGAGTGTTGAGCACCTAGAACCTCAGGACATTGAAAAATTTTGCTGGTGGACTGGATAGCTTTTTTACTCTGTCTCTGTTTTAACAGCATTGAATACTCCTTGGTTGCCTTGGTTGGGTTAAAGATGAGCGTGAAAGTAGTCAGAAAATGCTTAGCAATTAATTGAGTTGTTCGTGCGGTTGTGAGCGATGCTCTAGAAAAGCGATCGCCCACGACACGCCTTTCTAACTGACTAATATCAAGTCGCGTTCAGATTTCTTGGTTGCTGGTTTCTTAGTTGCTGGAGAAAGAGCCGGAGACGAAGAGATAATCTTAGTACTGGGAGAAAGTTGTGTTCTACCTTCTTGGTTTTCGGATGAATGTAACTTGGTACCAGCCGTTCGCCATCTCTTGGTGTCTGCTTTGTGCTGTTGCAGTTGGTGCATGTGGTGAAACAACTTCCAGCAATATTCTTCTGAAAGTCCAGCGGTTACAGCGCCGCGAAGAACAACGCTGAAGTACCAGTCGTTGGGTGCAACTTCTTCAGGAATTTTGTCAATTACCACATAGGTACGAACAGTCTTGTAAAGCTGACCATTGCTCGTGACTTCAACTATATCGTGTTTATATCTACCTTCATGGACACATTCACGCTTATCTAGGTCAATGCTCAGCCGCCAAGGTAATTCATAGAGTATTCCTTCTACTGAGCTATTGGGGTCTTCGATAACATCGAGTACTCCACAATCGCGCTTTTCGCAGTAGCAATAAAAACCGAGACGATAACCTTTAAGTGTTGCAGGACCGACGACATAATCGTGGGTATTCTCACCAAGCGATCGCTTTAGATCCACTGGACACATACACGAGCCGTAAGCAAAATAGTAAAACGATGCCATATTTTCTATCTCGGATTTCAGTAAATCTTGGGCTTAAAAGAGGTGAGAAAGATTTTTGTAGATAAGCTTGCCCTGCAATTTTTAGATTCTTTTTGAGGAGTTTTCGCTCTCAATTCCTGTTATTTATATCTTGGCGCATTTCCCTTACTAGGTCTAGATTTCCTGCCGATATTCACTGAGAATTTATATTTGCACCCAATTGCTCAAAGCTCGATAACAGCGGAATCTCCGGCTTTTTATAGTTTTCATTACTTCCTGGCTAATAAAACCTGTTAAGGCTTTATGAAGTATAGGACTTACGCAAATTTCCTTTTGAAGGGTCATATGTAAGGGTGAACGGCCGTTCACCCCTACTATATGTGCTATCCATGCGTAAGTCCTGAAGTAGTGGCAGTCAGTCTTTTAAAATCAACTAACAAAGTCTGGTTATATTGCTCTCATCAGAAAATAATTTAGGACTTACGCAGAACCTCCACCTGTAGGGTGGGCATTGCCCACCTACTACTAGCAGCAGAACCTCCACCTGTAGGGTGGGCATTGCTAGCCCTGTCAAGATGACTCACGAAGTTGCTAGATTCTATCGCCCCCCTACCCCCAACTCTGGGGGAGAAAAATCCAGTTCCCCCGAAAGTTGGGGGTCTAGGGGGCTAAAACGACCAATTTCCGCGCAGATTTTTCTCACCTTGACAGGGCTGAAAATCCTCGCTAGGCAAGCGTGGGCGAATGCCCCGATCTCTACTCCGGGGGTAAGCTTACAAACGGGATGCACTCGATCACAAGTGAGTGTCAATCGGTTCGCAAAAACTGCTCAAGCCTTTCCTCATTACATAAATCAGCACTGGCGTGGCAAGGATGCTTGGGAGTAGAGGTGTTGCTGCCAGATATTCGATAACCCCTGCCAATGAACCATTGAGTAAGTCTTCCCGAAATTCCTGTTGACAAATCACAGCACGGCATTTTCGGGCTAATGCGTCTAACCACTCGGCATTGTCTCTCTGGGGTTGCTGTCCGACGCGAATTGCTAGCGCGATCGCTGCATCTTCTAAATCTCCCTCACAATCCTCAATCGTATCGAGAGCTTGCATGGCTTGGGGGGAATTTGCTAACTGAGAGCGAAACTGAGCAATTTCTTGAGAGGTAAGTATAGTCATGGAGTCTTTCTGGCAGCAAGCCCAGCAAACACTAGATAAGCAGCTACAACTATTTTGCCAGAGTGTGACATTTTCTGACGTGTTAGCGCAGCGATACGAAGTGCAATTCCCCGTAATGCGAGTCGAGTACGGGAGCTTAAATCTTTTTTAACTTCAAGTTGATGCTAGCTCCGTTCAATTTAAAGGGAGTTGTGAATAGGGAATGGGGAGTAGTCTAGGTTTTAGGCGAGGATTTTACCCCACCTAAAACTAGCCATTTAAAAGTAGGGGCTTGTAAGAAGGAGGATGGGAGGATTGGAGATAAGAGAAATCGAGAATTGGAAAGTTCCTTACTATTCCCTACTCCCTACTCCCTATTTCTCTTCTTTGGGTCAAAACTAATCTAGTAGGGGAATTCACAGAGCCTTAAAAAAGACTAAGCAATTGCTAGTGTCAGCCATTTTTTATTAGATGATCAAAGTATGAACTTAACGAATAATTCCTTGCCCTGAAAGTCTTCTATGTCTTTTGGGATAAAGGTTTCGGTAAAAAAATGAATAAATATCCCCATAAAAAACAACTGCAATGTTGTTTAACTTAACTTGTAAACTATCATTCGATGTTGTTGCGATTCCTAATCAAATCAGCTTTTTTCTGAAGGCGAAAACTTAAGAATTCGGGATTAAGTCAGAGAAACAATAGCACCAGAATTAAGTGCAGAAATCCCCATCACTGATGACTACTAAAGGATTAAGGCTATGAATAAAAGAACCTATGCAACTATAGACGGGAACGAGGCTGTAGCTCATGTTGCTTACCGTCTGAATGAAGTAATTGCTATCTATCCCATCACGCCCTCTTCACCCATGGGTGAGTGGGCAGATGCGTGGTCGTCAGAAGGAAAGCCCAATATTTGGGGTACAGTTCCCTCAGTCGTAGAACTGCAAAGTGAAGGAGGCGTTGCTGGTGCTGTTCACGGGGCTTTGCAGACTGGGGCACTGACTACGACGTACACGGCGTCGCAGGGATTATTGTTAATGCTCCCCAACATGTACAAAATTGCTGGTGAGTTGACGCCGACAGTGTTTCATATCGCGGCGCGATCGCTTGCAACTCAAGGTCTCTCAATCTTTGGCGACCACAGCGACGTAATGGCAGCTCGCGGCACAGGTTTTGCCATGTTATGTTCAGCCTCGGTGCAAGAAGCCCATGACTTCGCGCTGATTGCAACGCGAGTCACCCTAGAATCGCAAGTTCCCTTCATGCATTTCTTCGATGGCTTCCGCACTTCCCACGAAATTCAGAAAGTAGAACTATTAACAGAAGACGATCTGCGAACATTAATTCCCGATGAACTGGTATTTGCTCACCGTTCGCGATCGCTGACTCCAGATAGACCTGTGATTCGTGGTACTGCTCAAAACCCTGATGTCTACTTCCAGGCAAGAGAAACGGTAAATCCATACTATCAACGCTGTGCGGACATTACTCAACAAGTAATGGATGAATTTGCTCAAGCTACTGGGCGTCAATACCAACTATTTGAATATCACGGTGATTCAGCGGCTGAAAGAGTCATCGTAGTGATGGGTTCTGGTTGCGATTGTGTGCATGAAACAGTAGACTACCTCAACTCCCATGGCGAAAAAGTGGGCGTGGTGAAAGTTCGGCTGTATCGTCCGTTCGATGTGAAGCGGTTTATCGAAGCCTTACCCGAAACCACTCAGAGCATTGCTGTACTAGACCGTACCAAAGAACCAGGCAGTGCTGGCGAACCCTTGTATGTAGATGTTGTCACAGCCATCCAAGAAACTAACTTTGGATGCGATCGCCATCTAAAATCCAAAATCCAAAACCTAAAATCCTTAGTGGGTGGTCGTTACGGTCTATCCTCCAAAGAGTTCACTCCGGCGATGATTAAAGGCATCTTTGAC
The DNA here is from genome assembly GCA_031970155.1 of Coleofasciculaceae cyanobacterium CTOTU46601. Lineage (GTDB taxonomy): Bacteria > Cyanobacteriota > Cyanobacteriia > Cyanobacteriales > Coleofasciculaceae > DALYIW01. Next base: position 15,208 of record DALYIW010000191.1, read on the forward strand.
AATCTCGCTACTACCCTCCTTTCTAAGGAGGGGCAGGGGGGATCGCCAAAAAATCATTTCACAGTGGGAATCAATGATGATGTCACCCACACCAGCCTAGACTATGACCCAGAATTCTCTATTGAGCCAGACAACGTAGTACGAGCTATCTTCTATGGTCTAGGTTCAGACGGCACTGTGGGCGCTAATAAAAACTCAATCAAGATAATTGGTGAAGAAACAGACAACTACGCCCAAGGCTACTTCGTCTACGATTCCAAAAAATCAGGTTCTGTTACCGTCTCTCACCTACGCTTCGGGCCGCAGCCAATTCGCTCCATATATCTAGTAAACCAAGCTAACTTTATTGCCTGTCACAAGTGGGAGTTTCTAGAACAATTTCCACTGCTCAAAGACATCGTACCAGGCGGCATATTCTTACTGAATTCCCCCTACAGCTCAGACGAAGTTTGGAACCAGTTACCGCGACTGGTACAAGAACAAATGATTCAGAAGCAGCTGAAGTTTCATGTAATTAACGCCTACAAAGTTGCTCGTGAAGCGGGGATGGGCGGACGGATTAACACCATCATGCAGGTTTGCTTCTTTGCCCTGTCTGGTGTGCTGCCACGAGATGAAGCCATTGAACAAATTAAGAAATCTATCCGTAAGACTTACGGCAAGAAGGGCGAAGAAATCGTCCAGATGAACATCAAAGCTGTGGATGAAACGCTGGCTCATTTATATGAAGTGTCCGTGCCAGAGTGCATTACTGAACAAGCGAAGGAATTACAGCCAGCGATACCAGATACCGCACCAGCTTTCGTGCGAGAAGTTTTGGGTAAGATGATTGCTCGTGAGGGGGATGAGTTGCCAGTTAGTGCTTTACCAGTCGATGGCACTTATCCCAGTGGTACTACGAAGTGGGAGAAGCGCAACATTGCCCAAGAAATACCCGTTTGGGATGCCGATATTTGTGTCCAGTGTGGTAAGTGCGTGATGGCTTGTCCTCACAGCGTCATCCGCTCAAAAGTGATTGAACCGTCGCAGCTAGAAACAGCACCTGCAACGTTTAAGAGTGCCAATGCCAAAGACCATGATTGGCATGGGTTAAAATTCAACATCCAAGTAGCACCAGAAGATTGCACGGGTTGTGGCATTTGTGTAGATATTTGTCCAGCGAAGAATAAGTCTGAACCTCGCCGGAAAGCGATTAATATGGAGCCACAATTGCCACTGCGGGAACAAGAGCGAGAAAATTGGGATTTCTTTTTAAGTCTACCGAACCCAGATCGGCGACAACTAAAGCTGAATAAGATTGCTCAGCAGCAGATGCAGGAGCCTTTGTTTGAGTTTTCTGGTGCTTGTGGGGGTTGTGGAGAGACACCTTATCTTAAGTTAGTGAGTCAGTTATTTGGCGATCGCATGATAGTTGCCAATGCCACAGGTTGCTCTTCCATTTACGGCGGTAACTTGCCTACAACCCCCTGGACACACAACGCCGAAGGACGAGGCCCTGCTTGGTCGAACTCTCTATTTGAAGATAACGCTGAATTCGGCCTAGGGTTCCGCGTTTCCATTGACAAACAAGCAGCATTTGCCACTGAATTACTCCAGCAATTAGCAACAGAGATTGGGGAAGAACTAGTTAGTGCGATTCTCAGCAATCCTCAGAAGAGTGAGGCAGATATTTGGGAACAACGCCAAAGAATTACCCAGTTGAAGCAACGCTTAGAGGAACTCGTTGCGGGTGAACTGGAACCTAACTTGAAAATAGGGAGTCGGGAGTCGGGAGTCGGGAGTCGGGGAGAAGAGAAATT
>DALYIW010000192.1:0-16856 GCA_031970155.1 Coleofasciculaceae cyanobacterium CTOTU46601
CGCCCCAAGCTGTTCGACCTTGCTCCAGAGAATGCCATGATCGACTGGTTTTGATCTCCTGCGAAGCAGATTACCGATGCATTGCCAGAGATTCTTTCTATCAGCGCGATCGCAGCTTCGCTTAAGTCTTGTGCCTCGTCACAGAAAATTGCATTGTACTGGAACATCTCTACATCCCACGCCCGATGGGACGGCAACCAGATCTGGTCTGTGTTGTCGATAACTCGCTTCTGTTTGGCAATAGTCATTCCCCGTTCCAGAACTTTTGGCAGTTCTGGAATCAGTACTTCCCGGTTGGGAACCTCTAAGCCAAAGTGTGCGATCATGCGCTTAACCATTGCAGCATCTCGGAAGTCGGCAAGAGTGACTCTGGCATATCTGGCTAAAAGCTCCAGTTCCCTGACTATCTTCCCGTTGTTCCCGTACTCCGATCTGTCCGGCTGGATTTTTCCAGATTGGATTAGCTCGCCAACAATTTCTCTGCAAATATGCTCGTACTTTTTCTTATTAACTTCGAGCTTTTGCTTTCCCAAGTAGTTCCACAGCGCGTAATTCCCCAAGCTATGAACCGTTCGCACGTCTACGCTCTTGGGGAGTTTTTTCCTGAGATCTGCTACAACTGATTTACTGTAAGCTAGGAATATTTTTCGTCTTGCTTTACACCGCTTACTTCCCTCGATTAGGGTTGTTGTTTTGCCGCTGCCAGGTACGGCTCGAAGAACTGCTGCAACTTTATTTGACTTTTCGATGCGATCGAAGAATGCCGTCTGATATTTAGAGAATTGCATTATTTTATCTCTTCTTCTGTGATAATTATTTCTGGTCTGTTCCGTCTAATATGGTGGTTTACGTATTCTGCATAAAAGCCCTCCATTGAAGGATGGTGTGCAAAATGCGCTAAGTGAAGCACGAATAAAATTAAGTGCTTCACAAATTCGTGACTGATTGCAGAGAAAATATTTTCTAGCCACATAAGAGGGAGCTTTGAGTTTCTCCCCCTCATGACGCTAGTTATTTTAATTTCCTGACATCAGCATTTTCAAAATCTCTTTTACCTTTTCAGGTTCCACGTCTTCTATCTTTACGGTCATACACCCTGATTTTTCTGCGGGTACACCGACAATGAAATAACCCTTTCCCGTGTGACCGATGAATCCCCGCCCTTTTGTAGTACCTCCGATAATTTCCGAGCATTCTAGGACATCGCTTCGCATCCTTAAAATTCTTTGTTCTTCTTCGAGAATTTTTTGTTTCCCTACCTCAAAATATTTAACGTAGTTAGCCAGTATTTTCCCGACAATACCTTTGGCTATTTCTTGTGGTGAATGGTTGGCTCCAACAGTCATTTTTAGACTTGGATGCAACTTCTCCCTTTCTGATGCTGTGAGTCTTTCCCAGATATTTTTGTCGTGGAAAGTGATTTTTGCTTTGATCTCAATTTTTAAACCGCTTCCATTTTCTGTTTTCAACTCAAAGATTAGACCATACCCTTCTGGGTGTTCGGCTACGATATGATTGCTGTCGATCGCTTCTACTTTGGCTGACCAATTTCGTGTCAACTTTCTCCTTCTGCTCCCCTTTTCCGGGTTTCCGTCCAGAATTCTGACAATTTCCAGCACGATCGACTTGAGGCTGATTTTTTTGGAAGTTAGACTGACCATTGTTTTTTAAGATGTAAATTGTTGATTATGCGGACAGATGAACAGAGGCTCTGCTTCGTCTGTTAATTGTGGCGATTCTGGCGACGATGTTATCTTGGAGGGCTAGCCATATTCTGTGGTCAAAGTATCCTAGCCTTATCGCTTCAAATTGCCCAATGATTGTGGAATCTTCTGGACTTTCTAATTCCACGCTGCAAACACATCCTGGACAAGCTATCTTTACCCTTTCTTGTTCCAGGTAGTTATCTGAAAACTTTACGTCACAGTTGAACGTAACTGGGATGTTACAGGCAATTTCTATCGTTGCCTTTTCTATTTCTTCGATTGTGAAGAAGTCTAAGTCTTTCCCTATTGGGTTCATTTTTTTGCGCCCTTGATAGTTTTTGAGAGGAGACATATCATCTCGATTGAGTTTCTCTTCGCGAGTACTATTTTCGAGCGCTAGCTTTCTTATGTTGCGTGAAGTGACTGTATGTGTCTAGATTTTCCTCACGCAACAAATAGCATTGCGGAAGAATTTATGATGGGAGTAGATGCACTCCACTCGGTGCGAGTATTGATGATTTACGAAGCTTGTTTTAGATGAAACCTGCCTCAATTAATCAGAGGACACGGGTTCATTAGAATTCCTGGTTTTCTGGAGCTTCATATTCTTCACTTGCAGGCAGCGACTGGTATTCCTTGATTTGTCCTTCTAGGCTAGCTACGATGCTTCTTAGTTGCTGGATTAACTTCTCTTGTTCTTTCAGCTCTGCATCCTTTTCCTTTACCTTCTTCTCAAGCTCCTTAACTTCAATTCTTTTTTGCTCTAATTCGGTTTCGCTATCACCTACCTTTTCACTTAACCTAGCCCAGTGCTTGTACAAATCTTGGGTTTCTTCCCAAATCTGACCGGGGTCTACTTCATTGATGTAAGCCTTCAGTTCTTCTACCGAGGAACAATCAAAAAATGCATTTGGGCTTGTTCTTAATAGGCGATCGCCTGTGGTTCCTACTCCTGATGACTCCTCACCGCCTGTTGAAGCACCCTGATTATCGGTGGCAGCAGTGTCCGGCGAGGCAATAGCGAGTGATTCCTCTGTGGTTTCCATTTCTGCTGACTCCTCACCGCCTGTTGAAGCATCCTGATTATCGGGTGCAGCAGTGTCCAGCATGGGGGTGAGTGATTCGCTTGTGGTTTCCATTTCTGCTGACTCCTCACCGCCTGTTGAAGCATCCTGATTATCGGGTGCAGCAGTGTCCAGCATGGGGGTGAGTGATTCGCTTGTGGTTTCCATTTCTGCTGACTCCTCACCACCTGTTGAAGCATCCTGATTATCGGGGGCAGCAGTGTCCAGCGCTGGCGCGAGTGATTCGCTTGTGGTTTCCATTTCTGCTGACTCCTCACCGCCTGTTGAAGCATCCTGATTATCGGGTGCAGCAGTGTCCAGCATGGGGGTGAGTGATTCGCTTGTGGTTTCCATTTCTGCTGACTCCTCACCACCTGTTGAAGCATCCTGATTATCGGGGGCAGCAGTGTCCAGCGCTGGCGCGAGTGATTCGCTTGTGGTTTCCATTTCTGCTGACTCCTCACCGCCTGTTGAAGCATCCTGATTATCGGTAGCAGCAGTGTCCGGCGAGGCAATAGCGAGTGATTCCTCTGCGGTTCCTACTCCTGATGACTCCTCACTGTTTGTTTCCGATGGAGCGTTTACTCCGATTGACTTTATGTATTCCCCATGCAAATCAGCAAAGACTTTCTCTATTTCCAGCAGGGCTTCGGATCGCTGATTGATTGGAAACTGTTCTGCTATTGCGTTGATGTGACGACGTGAGTCTCCTTCGACGCTACTGATTAACGCCGAAGCCCGATCGTCGTCTGACGGCAATTCTTTTAGATATTCCTCCGTCATCGCCCTGGCTAGTTCTGGGATTTCTCCCTTTACTTCTTGCTCCCCGGTTGAAGAGCTATCGCTTGCATTGGGCTTACCTTTTCTGCTTAACTTTTCTATCCGTTCCTCAATCAAGTTGATTCGTCGTTCAGCTTTTCTCCCCTCTATCTCGTCATCCCTACTCTCTTCTAGTAACTTCCTCCAGTAAGGTAGAGCAGCTTCTAAAGTTGGAATGTTGCTCCTGTTTTTTGTCTTTCTCCACATGGGGAATTCTATGTCTTCATTTGTCAGTACTTCTCGATTTTCTTCGTCCACTCCTCTTGATAGGATGTCATCGACAACTCTCTTGTAATGATCGGCTGTTGGTTTTTTCCCTTCAGCCGAAGCCACCTCTTTTGCCTTATGAATAGCTTCTCTTTCTTTACCCTTTGGAACTTTAACTAAAATGGCTTTATGCTCAAGGGCGGCTTGGTTTGAAAACTGGACTAACTCTTCATCTCCCGACTCTAGCGATCGCATATCAAAGGCGGCGGCATTCTTGTAGACGTAGGCGAATGACCTTTCACAGCCTAATCTTCCAGAAGCCCACTCCGTGTAATCTTTGTATCCGATTTCCCCCCAACCTTTCCTCCGATCCATTTCTTCAATCAGGTAGCCGATGTCCGCTAAAATTCCGACTACCTCTTTGAATTTTTGCTCTAGCTTTTTGACTTGAGCTTCTGCTTCTGCTTTTGTAAACGGCGTGATATTTTTTATGCCGCTTTTCTCTTTTCCTGTGTAGACTTTTGCCTCACCATGAGGCAGAACACTCACGGCATTCTGAATGCCGTTGCCATTAACTTCTATTCCTAGAACAGAAGCTCCTTCCACATCTAAGTATTGTTCTTCGGTTTCTGGGTAGTCCCCAATTGTTACATTATTCATGGCTAAATTATTTTCATGGTGTTGTAAGTTATTCAACCTTGAGGGACTCCTCAAAGTTTTTACTCTTGTTGAGTTCGAGTTTCGGTTTTCAACACTGGTACTCCAATTTCTTTGAGTGCCGTTCTTGCTAAATCAAACCCTTGTTGCTCCGCTGTTTGCCCTCTCCACCTCCTTTCGCGGCTATTTCCCCAGCACTTGACCGTACTCCAATTTGAGCCGTTTGAGTATTCAGATAGGGCAGCGATCGCTATCGCTAACTTTTCTTCCAACATTCTTATTTTTTGTTCCGGTGACAGAATCATCGGGGGTGGGTTTTCACTCTTTTTAAGGTGTGGCAACATGGTGTGTTTTCGATTAAATCTTGAAGTTTGACGGGTGTGTTTTCTCACTCATGGAGTTCAACAGCATTGCGCCGCTTCCTCCCATGCCGATTCCCAATAACAGTGCTGTGTACACTTTTCCGGGTTGCACGAACATCGCGATTAATGCCATTACCGTTCCGGCAAAAATTCCGGTCAATACAGCCTTAGATATTTTTCGGGTTGAGGAAGAAGCTTGCGGGATTGAGTCGATTAAGACTTGAGCGCTATCCAGTTCTGCAATAATTTCACTGGCACTTCTTCCAGCTACTCGCTCTAACCGAGCGATCGCCTCCTGTTCTTTTTTTACAGGCGAAATCGACAAGATGAGGAGCGCCTCTCTCAAAGTTTTCTGTTCGGATTCGGCTGGCGTTGCAACGGGAACTATCTCTGGCTTTTCATTCATGGCTCGATTGTGTGAAAAAGACGTGACTAAAATTGACTATTTTCCTCTTAGTAAAGTCTTGCTAAAATCCAGCCGACTGGATTTTAGCAACGACATCTAGGTTCAACGAATGCCAGCTTGACCCATGTATTCCATGAGGAAGGCTACTACGCATGACAGCAAACTGTATGCAGCAAGCTGACCGATTAATTTCACAACAAACTCTGCTGGTGTATCTTTGTGTTTCATGGTTTTTAAGGATGGGAGCAATTTTTGCTTACGTGAGAGCGAGTCAAAACTTTCAGGCTCTCTTCAATTACTCGCTTTTTCTCTCTTCTTGTAGAGCGCTAGCTGATTGCCGTATCAGGCTTTCCATTACATGAAGCTTAAACTGCATCCTGCCGCATGAGTGAGTTGAGGGCAGGGTGACTATGAAGCGAAGCGTTCCGCGATTGTTTAGCTTTGTCGAGGGTTGGGTGTTGATTGCTCGTTAGGGCTTTTCCATTGATTCTGAGTGTCTCCGACTCCTCTGCACCCGGAGGCATCGCACATCACATCGGGCAGTTCGTGCGTTTCCCACTTCTGTTTGTCGGTCTTTGTCGGTCCTTGACTGCAACCTGATATCAGTGTCAAGCTACACCCAAGGGCGATCGCTATTAGCATTCGGTATTTCACGATGTTTTTCCATATTCGACAACGGACAACATCACCCACACGGGCATTTCTGAGGTTTTTCCTTCCATTACAAAAAACTGTAGGGTTTTCCCACTTGAATAAGCTACTTTTCCTCCAGCGGTTTCTCTGACTAGGCAGGCACGACAAATACTCTTTCTTGATTCCTCCTCGATGGGTGATAGTTGCAAATCTAGTCTTGCTGGATATCTCGACGCATCTCGGGATAGTTGGCGCAAATTCGATGCTCGACTGCGGCTTCTTTTGTTGGTCTGTATGCTCAAGTAGATTTCCCATTCTTGGTTCCAAGGGTCTGGAACTTTCGAGCAGATTCTCAACAGCGGGGTTAATTCATCCTCCCAGACATAGGGCCACTTTGAAGACCCTTCGATTTGTCTAAAATATTCTCGCTCTGGCAACGACCCGATAATTTTCCGAACACTCTCCTCTTTCTTAAAGATCTCTTCCACCAATTTCCGCTCCACACAAGTAGTACTCTTCATTGAGAGTACTACTTTGCGGCTCTTGCCATGTCGCTTCTTGCTTGTGGTGGAATCATCTCCAATCCGACTTGCAGCGCACGACGATTCTTGACTTTGTAGCAACCTGGATTTGTCCATATCACCTGTACTGCCCACAGCAACTCATGAGGGCTGTTCATGTCTGTTTTCTGGAGGTGTCCTCTTAGCTCTTCGGTATTTTTTGTGCCGAAGGCTTCTTGCAATACGCTCTTGATTTTTGAGGAGTCGATCCCCTCAAGTGTTCCGAGTAAATTTTCTAGTTCCTGGCGAGTCATTAGATCCTTTCCTCCTATACACTCACTTACCTTATGTAGTCGAAATCAAGGTGCCTTCCCTGTTGACATCCCACCCCTTCCCCTAAGTTTTGGAAGCTATCGTCATCTAATTCAAAGGCTTGTTCCACGTATGGCTTGAGATGACCGTCTACTTTGGCTATCACTTGCTCCCTTGCTTCTCCCAGTCGGATTGACGATATTGCACTGGTCAGTTGCCTTTGCAATTCGACTGGCATTTTTTCCAAATACTCGCCCCACTCTCGCGCGATAGCGCAAGCACTGCTGCCAAGCAGCTCGCTTCTGCGACTTCTATAGGTGCGTAGTTTGTCAGCGATTTATTTAGATCCGCCTACTTCCCGTAGCTTGAATGTTCTTCCATAGAGAGCCTCAACCGTGATTTTAGTTCTGTAAGATTGAAGGGCCGTGGGGTCGATCGTTCTCGCCTTTATAGCCTGTTCAAGTGGTTGCGCTTCTTGAGAGAAAGCGAGACTCCACAACCCCACCACACGTTTTTACTCTTCCGTCAAGCGTGCTGGCAGGCTCCTTCGATCTCTACCTCATAGTCCCAGTCATAGCGTTCCGGCTTCGTCAGCAGTTGCTGCGGGACGTACTGCTTCAGTATGTCTTCCACATCCTCGTAGTGCTTTCCCACGCACGACATTGCCACGTTCTCTGGCACTTCCAAAAAAAAATCAACCTCATGCACGAAGGAGCATCCATCTTCTGATGCTGTACTCTGCATGAGGCGATTCGGTTTTAATAATTTCTTTATTTGATTCCAAGCCTCTCGCTTGGTTTCGCAATCTGTCTTGATTGAAACTTGTAAGTCTATTATTGCCATTTGCCTTTCCCCTGTTTCTAGGAGTTTAGTTGATGTTTACTTACGGTTCTTCCCGATTCTGGGAGTGCGTCGAAGGAAGATTCCCTCTTAACTGCCTAATCTCTCACAGGAGCGAATACTTTGTCAAGCCACGATTGATGAGGACAGGCACCGCCTACTAGCTCTTGACGATTCGCTACTTCAGCTTAACTTCCCTAATCTTTGATGCTATCGCTAGGGCGATTAACTCGCTCGTGACTTCTAGAACTATTTGCCAAAACGCTCTCGTTGCAGTTTGCGTTAATGGAGGAATCGTTATCACACAGGCTGTGATGCCGATTAGGATATACATTGCTTTTTTCTGGCTAGCTATCTGGTGATTTAGCTGATATTTAAGCCCCTGAATTCTTCTTGCTTGCATAACGGTCATCGCCTTAAAAAAGTGCGTTCTATTGATTTGTCAATGATGGTGCGTTACAGAATCATTGCCACGATTATCCCTGCTGCGAATAATGCGATCGCTGCGGCTCCGATTCGATTAAAAGCAGATTGTTGATTTCTATGATAATACAGTCCCGTAGAAAATCCTCTTCTTCCTCTAGACTGATACCGGGATTTTTTACCAATCAGAATTTTGATTAGTGATTTAATTAACCATACCGCTGTTCCTCCTATCACCTCAAGAACCAGATTTACGATTGACCAAACAGTTACTTTTTTAGAACTGGATGCCTTCCTGCTCAATCCTCCCACTCTCTGTTTTGTTGTTGCCTGCTTCCCGATCCTGGTTAACTTCTCAAGGAGCTTGGCAATAACTTCCATTTCCCTCGTGTTGCTGACTGGCTTAACAGCTCCCTCTTCTTTCCATTGGCGTTGATAGTCTTTATAAACGCCTATCACTTCTTGGAGTACGTGCGCGGGTAACTCGAACCATTCTTCGCTGTGTTCTAGTTCTACTTTATAAGCAGCATATCTCTTGTGAAGCGCTGTTTCTATTCCCTCGGCATTGTAACAATCGAACACTTCAATAATTTGGTAGTTAACTGGCGGCTGCGCTCTTTTAAGCTTTTCACACCTATCAGCAGCACTGAATGCCCATCCCATTTTGTACCTGAATAGTCCGATGGCTTCAATTAGATAGATTTGGGCGACTTGATTCTTGGTGCTACGGGTCTGTCTTTTGACCTTTACCTTCGTTGCCATTTACTGTATCCTTGCCTTAATTTCTGCGTCTTACGAGCTACTCGCTGCTCGTTTCTTGATTAAGCATAGTTCCACGTTATGTATAATCTTGTCAATGGGCAATACGTTTTATTTTTACCATTCTTAAAACTTGGGTTGGATATCCCTTAATAATGGGTGTTTTTGGCTGTATTTACTGATTTTTTATAGGTCAGTTTGTTATAAAAAGATTGTATTTTTAACGTCTATATAATTTTCGACTTTTTAGAAATTTCTACTTTTAAGATTGGACGATTTTGTTTCTAAATAGCTCATAAAAGAGGGCTGTTTTAATGCCGCTCCTGCGTCGGCACGGCTGCGGCACGGCTGCGGCAATGCCGCAAGGATGCCGCAAGAATGCCGCAAGGATGCCGCAAGTAAAACCCTTTTTTAGCAAGGGATGCCGACAATGCCGCATCTTTACGCCCGTGCTCTTCTAGTGCGCCCATCCCCCCCCGCAAACCCCTGAGAGCAGACCTGGGCGCGAATTGCGGCATTACTCTTTAAGGCTGTATTCATCTCCCCCCTCATTGTTCACAATTTGGTGTCTCACTAGCTCGTTTAAGGCATTCCTTATTTCTGGCACTCTCCAGTTTCTAACTGCTTTTTGAATCTCGTGAGGGGTCTTTTTGCCTTTTCCTCTTAGGTAATCGAATATTCGCTGGTAGACATCTTTTGAAGAGAGGATTTTTTGAACCCGCTCTTCTTCAGTTTCCTCTGGTTCTGTTGGCGCTTCTGGTTCTCCGTTCGGAGTTGGCACCATAAATTCGTCTCTCAGGTAGGACTGATTCAATTGCGAGATTATCTGGTCTAAGACCTGCTTATCTTTTAAGTCCGTCTCCCCTGAAAGTTTGGGAACGATTCCTATTCTTGGCTTTGCCCCTACCGTCGTGAAAATAATAGGCGTTTTTAGCTCCTTATTTCGGATGGCATCGCAGAGCATGAAGTAGATTTTTGCGATCGTGTCGCGGTCTTCAGCAGAGCAAATACTGTCGTTTTTGAACACCAACCGAATAGTCTGTAATTCGCCTTTCTCTTCTCCGTCTTCGTAGTAGATAAACCCTTGAGAGTAGATATCCAACGACAAGCGAATAGAAGCATCGTTAGCTAATCCTAGACTGTCTAACTTATCGGACTGGGTATCCACGTAAAGCCCCACGCCACAGCTCCGTCCAATGGTAACGATCTGCCGAATCATGCTCAAAATCAATTGAAGTTCTGTTTCTTTTAGTCGGGCTTGTAGCTCTTGATAAGTGCCGTACCAATCCCCTAAGATTAGCCGAACGGGTTCCTTAATTTTTAGCTCTTCTCGCTCGTCTTCTGGGAGATCCTTTCTTACTAGATACATCCCATAGACGGTGAATAGAGGCTCCAGCAAATATTTGATTATTTGTCCTCTTTCCTCTTCAGACCCCTTTCCTGTCGGCAGTTGGTTTAGTTTTTCAGGCGCGAATACAAACCTATTTTTCTCCGGGATGCCATACAGCTTGTCGTTTTTGTTCAGCAACGCATATACATGACATCGGGGATATCTTTCCCTGAACTTTTTCAGGTAATAGTTCTCAGTTGTGGTCTTTCCTGTACCCGTGCCTGAAGCAACCAAAACAGACTTGTCGCTTACAACCATCGACCTGATAATTGCTTCGCCTATTTGTCTGTAAGGCGTCCATTTGTCTGGTGGAATGTTCCCAGATTCCCCAGAAGGTGATGTGGAAGTTTCACCTGTTGAGCCACCTAAGCCCTGATGCTCCTCGCCAGCATTTACCTTGTCGCTGGGATCGTTTACTTGGTCTAGGGACTGTCCGGGTAACTGTCCCTGCTCCCCATGCTGTCTTATTCCAGTTACTTCCTCGGCTTGCCTTTGGGCTTCTAGTTCTGCCCGTCGCCTGGTTTCGGCGATGTAAACCTGTATCTCCTCTGGCGACATCAGTTGGAACTGCTTTTGTTTGGCTGCCCTTGCGGTTACCCACTCAAACAGCTCCAGATCCACATTGGCGGCGTGCTGGAATTTCTTCTCCAGCGTTTGCGCCTCGATCGCTTTTTTCCGCAGTCTCAACCAGCTACCGATTTGGTTCCTGATCCAGTACTCTTGCACCTGCTGCCTGTACGTTGGCAGATATTGGGTTAGCTTGCGCTCTCGCGCCACAGAAAGCGCATAGGCTCCTCCAATGCTTACAGTCGCCAAAATGCCCCACAGCCACTTGTAGGGGTTGTCTGGGTCGATAATTCCAACCGGGGTAGCCTTGGGAGGCAGCTTCCACCCTTCCTGGAACTCTGGGTTGGACGGCTGCTCTGATGAACTATCCCAAGGGTACAGGGGCATCAAATACCGTTTTTCGTCCGTGCAGAACTGCGCGGCACTGGCTGGATCGTGGGTTTCTGGCTTAAAGCAGTACTCCAGCATCGGCGTCTGTCGTCCCGACAAACTCATAGCCAAAAAAATACCGCCACTGACCAGTAGTGTTCCTACTGTGGCGTTGTTTACCCTTGCCTCTTGCTTAATTCTCTCGACTCTTTTACTGCCCATTTTTATAGTTTTCCCTCCTTCCAAGAGCAAAGGGTTTCCCCCTTGCAAGGCTTATGTGTTCCTCCTGCGTATCACAAGACGTTTTCAACGGCTAAATCGAAGTCTTAGTCCTGTCTGTTTGATAGGTTTGGGACAATTCCTATCCTTGGTCTTCCTCCTTCATTAGTGAAAACAATTGGGAAATTTATCTCCTTATTCCTGATGGCATTACACAGGCTGAAGTAAGCATCTAGTATGGTTTTGCTGTCCTTTTCCGAACAGATTAGGTTGTTTTGGATTACCAATCGAATTGTCTGAAGATCTCCCAGTTCTTCCTCGCCTTGGCTGAAGACAAATCCTTGGGAATAGAGATTTAAGCACTGATAGCTTGAGATGTCTTTAACCATGCCCAAGCTCTCTAAGCTTCATTGTTTTCTCCGTGAAATCTAAACTTTGACAAGCTACTACAGTCTTTTTTTGTCTCCTTTTGTTATTAGCAATATTCCTAGTGCTAACAACAATAAAGCTCCTCCGGTTATCAATCCTCCACTTAATGGATTTTCTTTAATTTGAGGTTTTGTCTCATAAGCTGTAACCTCTTGAATAAATCTTTCTTTGCCAATTTTGGCAATATGCTCAACTTCTCGCTGTTCTCTGTATCCCGTCCATAGCGACGTTCCGACCGCTATTGTCTGGACGCTCGCACTGAAGAACTCTCCATCGAACTTTGGCTTATTTCCCTCCAGCTTTATTTTGCTGAGGGCATTTCCGAAGAAAACAGCTAAAACCAATCCTCCTAGCGTCCCGCTTGCTATTATTGGTAGCCCAATCTTTGCTATTGAATTCACTCCTGCTGACGCTATTGATACGGCTAAAAAAGTAGAAATTATTTTATTGATGAACTTTCTATTTTCATAGATGCCTCGAATTTCATCTTCTAGCCGTTTGGCATCTCTTGAGGACGGATTGTTCTGAGGAGCTTCTCCTTCTTGGTTCTGCCAAAGACTTAAAAAATCCCCTCCTCCTGTTGCTTCGTTTCCGTTTCCTGCTCCCTGCTGAAACCCTTGGTATAGGCTTTCTAACTCATCCACGATCTTTCCTCCAAGGACAGCCTGATTAGATTAAAAAGCCAGGGGTAACACTTCGCCCTGGCATCTTTACTCCGGCGATGAATCTTACAACCCCATTGTTCTTTTGAAGCCGTTCCACGCACCCTGAACCAGTCCGCCTATTCCGTACCGATTTTTCTCGTAATTTGGCTTCCGGATTCGGCTGATATCGGCATCGCTTCCTTTTGCCCAAAGCGCTCTATTAACAGCCTTGTTGTATGCGTCGTCTACTCGTTGTTGGGCTAGTGGAATCTTATCCTCCACTCTCAGTAGATTGGACTGGTACTCGGCGATTGCCATTAATTCAGCGGTACTTCCCTCGACGGCAATCAAATTCCTTGACCTAAGATGCCTTGCTGTTTCAGCAGTCACCTCGTTGGCTTGCTTATCTCGCATTTCCACGATTTCGTTTCTCATGCGAGTTTCGTCATTTGTGGCGCTGTAGACGGCTTTCAGCGTTTGAGTCCCCGATACTCTCGTCTGCTTGGCTATTTCAGCCATCGCCTGGTTAAAGTCTCCCGTGACTTTAATTATCGTGAGAGCTGATTGCACTACGTTTGGAAGATTCTCTCCGTAGGCTTCAGCTAACCTTCGACCATCGGTTAATTCTGTGATTGCCTTGGGGTCGCCACTGCACGCTCTTACCATTAGGTCTAGCGATACTCCAAACAGGTCTGCCATTGTTTGCAATAACCCAGGAATGTTATTGCTTACATGGTCTTTTATCTTGGCTTTTCCAAAATTAGCTACTGGCATTTTTACGATTCTTCCTTGATTACTTCAATCAATTTTTCACACAAGTCGAGCAAATTTTGTATGCTCAAATTTTCAGACAATTGGGGTAGTAATTGAAATAAACTTCTGGAGATGTTTTCACCAGGCAACTCTCGATAAGCATCCATCAGCGAATAGTTTCGTTCTGAATTTCTCGCAACTTGTCCCAATAAGGCAATCAAGGTAAATTTATCTTGCCTACTCAAATTTTTAAGACTCCGCCCAAAGGTTCTCTTGAGTATTTCTAATGGGCTTTGACTAGAGCCTTTTGAGTCTGATGAATCTACCATTATTTAACCTACTAAAAACATCCCCTTTGTTGTTTGTCTTCTCGATGCTTACCTACCCCAATTTGTCTTTATTTCTCGCTTTAATGCCAGTTTAACCGTTCTTTATGATGTCTTCACCCCCTAAAGTAGTATTGTTACTGCTATTTGAATCATTCTCGCTAGTCCTAGCCCCGCACAAATCGCCAAACCCTGATTAACAAATTCTCTTGAATTGTAGACTTGTGCTGCTGTTACAGTCATTACAATTACGAGTCCACCGATTGCCAGCAATGACGGCAACCCTGCCCCCGCAAAGAGTTGAGCGATCGCGAACAAGCCAAAATTTAGTCCGGATCGTCGCTCTAGATACTCAAAAGTTCCCGCAACTGTTGATTTTAACCGTCCCCACCAAGAAAGTTTTTCTACTTTATTGCTACTCGAATTTTCTCCTCCTCCGTTGGGGTACATAGGATACACATTTGAAGGGAAAACTTCGCTTTGACTTGTAATATTTCTTCCTCGTCTTTGAGTCCGGCGAACGTTGTTTCCACTATCATTTTTAGGTTCTTGGTTCGTGTACATGGTAGATATTTCCCGTTGTTTCTTTGGTTTGCTGTTTCTCGTTGTTGATACTGATTGCTACCGAGATGAAGTACCCGACAATCCCAGCTAGCACGACTACGACTACTGCGTTAATAAAAGTCAATGCCCTCATGTTTTTAACCCATTCCCTTACTTGTTGGAGGGCAATTGGTTCTTCGATGCGTCCTAGTCGCCCGTCATCTTCTTCGTAGTCTTCATCCCATTCTCCGAAATCGTCACCAATTACTATTTCTGTGATTTGTTCTCCTTTTTCAAACTCCTTGAAATCGACTAGATGAGAGCTTATTTTCTCCCAGTCCTGGTTGTAATCACCTACACGTTCTGAAGGCTTTCCATTGCCTTGTCCATCTCGGAAAAGTCCGAGATGGTAGCCAATTTTCCCAGTCTTTCTTGCTCCCAGTCTTTTCTTTTTTGAGCTGTACCTTTGATAGCATCTACCGCTTCGTGGAAATCACTTTTTAACAGCTCTACTCGCTTTTCCAGATGCTGTTCGTCTCGCCTAGCTTTTGCCTGGTCTACTGTTAGCCAAAAATCATCGCTGAGGCTTTGACCTACGACTTCGGCTACATAGTTCACGCCTAAATCGTTGAGGATTGCCCGGAAGCTTTCGATCGCGTGTTCCCGATTGGTTCCTACTTGTTCAGCTCCCCGATCCAGATCTTTTGGCTCTGAATTCACAATCGCATTTCCTGGGTTTTCATTTTCAGGATTTGCTGTATTTGTTGGTAGAAGCCCTGGCGCGTTTTTTTCAGATTGAGGGAGAAGATTTTCACCTAAAGTTTGCTTGGCTCGATCCCTTACCAAGGTCAAGTGATCTCTTGAGATGCTGTCGTAGTTTTGTGGATTTGCCAGCTCGTCTGGAACGTATGAGTTTTCTGAGGCTAGGATGTCCGCTATCCCCAATAGAGTCATATTTAGGCTATCGACATCCTTCATGGTGATTCCTGCCTGATTAAGCAGCGACAGGGCGCTTTCCTTCGACCTTAGATCCACTGGTTTGCTGTTGTTGTTCTGGCTGTTGTTCGGGTTGCTGGACTGGTTTTTCCCGTCTCTGTTGTTGGATTTCATACTGATAGCTTTCCTCTGTGTAGTAATTGAAGTACAAAAAGAAATGGTCTTTTATTTTTTCTCGCTTATTCTTGCCTTTTACGTGGCTTTTCAGTGCTTTTACTTTGCAAATTAACCAGGCAAGATATCCATTCAATTCAACCCATTTCTTGATCGTTCCATCTTCGTCTTGGTAGTACTTTTTGGCATCTTTTAAGTCTCCAAGACTCTCCTTGATTATGTCCTCGTAGTTGTAGACAGTGTTTACGTGACACCTGAATAAATCAGCGAGCCACTCCCGCGTCGGCTCTGGACAGGTTTTTATCTCGTCAACCGGATCTATCGTCCATATAAACCTCATAATGTGCTGTTGTTCTTTGAATCGTGTTGTCTTGACGTGTCCTAATTTTGTAGGTGATTTTTGTAGGTTCAAAAGCCCCAAGTGGCTTCTTATTGGCTGAAACCTTTACTTCGTCTTGATTTCAGAACTTTGTAGGTGATTTTTGTAGGTTGCTCTCAACTTTGTAGGTTGATTTCTGGGAAATCCTTCAAACCCTTGCAGGCTCTAAGTTTTTCTTTTTTTGTAGGTTAA
Organism: Coleofasciculaceae cyanobacterium CTOTU46601; assembly: GCA_031970155.1. Taxonomy (GTDB): domain Bacteria; phylum Cyanobacteriota; class Cyanobacteriia; order Cyanobacteriales; family Coleofasciculaceae; genus DALYIW01. The sequence continues at coordinate 15,610 of DALYIW010000192.1, forward strand.
ATTTGTAGGCTACAAAGCAACCTCTAAATCTCAAGATAAAACTCTATTAGAAAAATGGTCAACTCTAATAGAGTTTTTCTTACAAATCTTTACAATTTCCCAGCGACAGGGACTCAAGGATTCTCCTTATACTGGATGGCAGGTCAATTCCAGTCCGGCAGCTAATTTCGACGCAACTCCCGACCGATGCACGGCTTGAAGTAGTTCTGCGGAAAGTTCTCGCCATCCAAGAGTCCTGGATATTTCTTGTTTTTTCTTTATTTCCCCGATAAAGGCTAATATCGTGTAATAATCCCCTACTTGTGATTGCAGTTCCGTTGTGCCAGACAAAGAGCCGAAGAAGACAAAGGAGACTAAGGAGACAATAAGCATTTATGTCCCAGTTCAGCTCAAGAATGCTGTCGATTCATTTGTCGCGCAACACTATCCTCCCGAGGAAGAAGGCAAGCCGAATCGTGCTAGAAGCTCTTTTTTGGCGGATTTAATTTATGACGGACTTGCTCGCCTCAACCAAGGTCAACAATCAGAAGCAATCAGCTCTAAATATTTAACTTTTACTATTACTTTAGAAACCTTTGAACAAAAGAGATTTCTCGAAGAGCTTGCACGTAAGAACAGCCGTACTCCAGAAGAAATGCTATCGCAAATTGTTCAGGTTGTTTTAAAGTACCATCCCGAACTCAACGCAACCAGTGAAATAGAATGCCGCTCTTTCGTTAACTTACTTGACCTTTATCTTAGATATGGAGAGCTGGGAATACTACTTCGTAGGTTTTTTCAATATTTGGATGAGAATAATCGTCCAACGGATGCTGATTGTTCTCGTATTGCTTCATGGCTTGGATGGGAACCCGAGCAAGTTATCGACATAAGAGACCGCTGTATTTCAAGAAATAATGAAAAAAACCAATAGCTTCATTATTCCGGCTGACTTAGAAGACGTGGAGCGCATGACTCAGCTTCATGGCAGTCCTGGCAACATATTTGAAGTCTCTTACCGTGCAGCGCTCGATGACGAGCATCGCCTCTGGGCAAGGTTTACAAACCGATACCGCGTAACTGTAGATGACACTGGGGAGATTTTTAGGTGGGCTGAAGTGGTGGGATTCGACTTACTGCGGAGCGCTCCAACTGGCGTGGAAGAGTCGAGGCGCTTCCACAGTTAAAAGCGATCGCTCTATACGTCATTACACGTTACCCCCTTGCTAAATTCCAGTCGGCTGGATGTTAGCAAGGGCGACTTTTTC
>DALYIW010000193.1:0-6133 GCA_031970155.1 Coleofasciculaceae cyanobacterium CTOTU46601
CCGATACCCGTTCATCATCCATACCACCCGGTAAGCTACTAGCCAGAGGTAAACCGTCTGGGGTAACCATCGCAGCACCCTCAACATCTAAGGATGTCGCCACAAAATTCTGAAGGATACGTCCAAGTTTTTCAGTATTGATGGGCATAGAAGTCTTCCTGCTGCAATTTCAGATAATGTGATTCAGTTAACTTGTCCCTCTGTGGAACTGACAGCATTTGATTTACATAGAACCCGCGCCAGTAGTCACCAGACGCTTAAATAGACTTTCTGTCCAGCCTGTTTCTTGAAGAACAGCCGCCGCACTTATTTCTACATAGGCTTGCTCAATGAACGCTAAATCAATCATGCAAATCTTACTCAAAGCATTTCTCAGACTTTCATCTTTACCATCCGTTTTTACTCGTTTGCCAACTTCATAAACCACAGCTGCCATAGCTGGAACAACATGTTGAGGACTAATGCCAACCTGCACATGCACAATACCAATCTGCCAACGACGCTGAGCATAAGCATTTCCCCAATCATCTATACCCGTAAACATTTCGTAAAACCATTGAATAAAGGTTTGATGGAGGTGATGAAGGCGATTTTCTTTGTTGTTCAATATTGAATTCATTTCTGCATCGCGCTTCAAGTAGCTATAGAAATGAGCTGCCATATCGGGAGCAATTTGTTTTCCCCAATCTGCGTGCAATTGTAAAATAACTTTTTCTTCATTTGAAAAATCTACCCGATTTTTCAATTTAAATAAAAAATCTTGAAGGTTTAAAATCATGGTTTTTATCCTTTATTAATTAAACTTGACTGCATCTACTCTCTTTAGTTCTAGCAGTTTATTTTGGTAAATCAATAAGGTTTAAGGCTTTAATCCTGTAGAGTTTGTAAAAATTAAAATATCTGTTGAAAAAATAAAACTTGTTAGAGCAAATTTTTTAAATATGTCTGCATAACTTAAAAACCTGAAGTTGTGACTTTATTCTAGATGTAGACCCTAAAAACCTTACTACCTAACCTTTTCAGGAACTATTGATTCAATCCGGATAGTTTGGTTACTAAGTTAGTCTAGAAAACTCTCTATTTCCGGTCATATATCTATAGTTTAAGTTGTAGTTTTTTTATAAAAACCAATGACTTATCTTTTGTGTATATTTTTGTAAAAATTAGCAATAGATAAGTTGTTTATGTAATTGCATTATGTCGTTGAGAAAGCAACAATAAGGTTCAAGTTTTGGCTGTGGCTTCATCAAGCGTACTGGAAAAATGTGAATATTTTGTGAAATCAGATGGCGTGCTGCGATAAATTTCCTCTCAGTTCTGGTCAGTAAAAACGATGCCTTCAAATCTGCCATACAGGAACTAGGTCAATGAAGATGAGGGGGAGAGGGGGAGAGGGGGAGCGTGGGTGTCAACTTAACGGTTAGCTTGGCGGTTGAAACCGCAGCTATACAGACAAAATCCTCACTAAAGCTCCAGGCCTGCGCGGGTTACAAAGCTCTTGATTTTATGTCCAGGATTTACGCAGAACCTCTACATGTAGGGTGGGCACTGCCCACCCTACTACTAGCAGTAGCGTTTAAATCAGCAATTTGCGGAAGTCCTGATGTCATTTTTTTCTTGTGGAGTAGGCGACACAAGCAGCTCAAGAAATAAATGAAAGAGACTTTTGCAGGAGGTTTATGGAGTTGATTGCAACTTATATGAGCAGGACTTAGGCATGGACACCACATAGAGTAGGGGTGAACGGCCATTCACCCCTACAAATGGCGGTTCGTAATGAGAAATTTGCGTAAGTCCTGATGAGTTAACACGAGAGCAGTCAACAAAAAACGAGTAGCTCAAGTAAGCTGTGCGTAAATGAACAGCGGCTTAATTATCTGTGGTTTCATCAGGCTCCAAGTCTTCGTGTTGCTTTCGTGAAAGAGAATCACCGCTTATCCCCTCTTCCTCGTAATCAGCATCCGGCTCTTGATACAGATTATTTGGTGGTGAGGTGGATGACATTGGGGAGGAGGTTTCAAGTTCACGAAACTCTAGAGGTGTTCTTTGAGATGGTGGAAGACGATCAATCGATCTGCGCCCTGCTGAGGGACGTCTCCAAGTTTTCCAGGCGGCTTTGACACCAGCAACAACACCACGAGTATTAACCTGCACTTTTTGTGCCTGGTTTTTGGCGCTGCTAAGATTTTGGTCAACTTGTTTAACTACTTGACCGGCGCTTTTTACTCCTTCACTAACATCATCGGTGAGGTCACTGATTTCTAAACCCGTGAGGCGAATTGCTTCTAAGGTTGGTGGCAACTCACGTCGAAGAGTGTCAGCCAACTTTTCTACGCTACGAGCAGCTCGCGCTATCTCCTGCAAGACAGGCAATGCTACTACTAAGACAGCCGTTAAGCTAACGGCGACTAATAAGATAGACAGTCCTAGCCAAAATAAAGGGTCAATCACCGATAGATTGCCTACAGCGAATGATCAGGAATCGACGGGCTGGCTTCGGTTGTCACCTCTGTAGAGGTTTGTCTGAGTTCTAGACGCTCTCGCTGAGAAGCTTCAATGCCTGCGGCGATCGCCTCTCGCAACCGAGTCAGAGTGCCATCCCAATTACGTAGTGCAGATTCTGAAAGGCGATCGGCTTGCAGTTGCACGCTGGTCGATAGATCTTCTGCTAACTCTGGCAAGGCATCTGCGGATTTCTTCAACAATTGCCGTGTATCCCGCCCAGTGCGGGGGGCAATGAGTAAACCCGTTACGGTTCCAATGGCGCTACCTAATAGTAAGCCACCAATAAATGATCCAGCACTTTTCTTTGACATCTTCTGGTCTCTATCCCTACACCAATTCTATGCAGATTTGCTCTGGGAAATTGATTTGTGATACTTGAGTTGTCGCGTCTGCTTGCCACTATGGCGTTTATTATCCGATCAAGAGCCTCTCATTTAACCTTAACAGAGGCGAAAGTTTGTATCAGTTTACCTTGAATATAGAGTGTTAGGTTTGGTAGACCCAAGTCCAGCTATTGCGTGAGCGAATCGCTTTAGGCAGGAGATTTAGCTCAATTATCGTCGAATCTTAGCTTCAGTTTCTGTAGCGCGGCGAACGCCGTAAACGTTTTGAGCGCGATCGCGTTTTAGTGCGGTACCCTTCAGATGGTCGCTCTTCATCGTAGCGCCCTTTAGATAATTGCTCTTCGACAGGTGTGGCAGGCGATCGCGAAGCGCTTCTGTTTAAAGCCAAGTTAGAGCGTAAGCGCAGTCGAGGGCGCAAAAGGCTTTGTAGCAAACCCAAGACTGTCAAAACTTGCTGAACTTGTTGTAGCTGAAGCTCTAGCTGCTGATAGCGCTCTCTCAATGTGTGGACGCCCAACTGTCCTTTATCTATTGCATCGGGGGCACCATGTAACACGGCATAGGTATTGCGTTCAGCTATGGCTATAGCATTGACAACGGCGACTAGCGTTCGCCGCAAGTTCCACACCTGCCAAGCTACATAGAGACACACTAGCGAGATCAGGACATTGAGAACGACAACGATGGTTACCATTTTTTTTTGCGTTCCGCCATCGGTTTGTGGAATTCAACTCGAACTAGCAATAATACTATAAACTATCACACTTTCACCCTTAAAGTTCCATAATAAGGTCTCGATCATCCAATATTATTTCATACATCAAGCTTTAAGCTTTCCAAAAGTTCCCAAGCGTAGAAGTGTTTCAGTTGCTTCTCCTCGTAGGTAGGCTGGGTTAAACGTCTAGTACAAGTGAGCGCGCTCTATTAAAAATTCTTCTGCATCTCAACAATAGTGATTTTTAACGGTGGAATGCCTTCCTGAAGTGTTGCCCAAACCACGTTCAGATCAATTCCCCAATATTCATGTACTAATACATCTCTCATGCCAGCGATCGCCTCCCAATCACCCTCGACTATGAGACTGGATGTATTCTTCCAGAACTTTTAGGGGTGCGCCGCCAGCTGACCGAATATAAAGTTGGTCACCCCACAAGCCTTTGTTCCAGTTTTTAAAATGTGGTCGCAGTTCTTGCTCAAATTCTTTGCGAAGAATGCGGCTAGTTGCAGATTTAATTGACCCCAATAAAGTTGAGATGTTGTTGTCTGGGTGGATGTCTAACAGCAAGTGGATGTGGTCACCTTCTCCCTTACATTCCAGTAATATAGATTAGGTTCTCATGCTCTACAAGCTACTTTGAAGCGGGTAGATTTCGTGCGATTCGTTGGTCTGAAAGCAACCTGAAATGGTGTGCGAGATAGACCGCCAGGTAACAGATTAGGAACTGTACCTTGATAACTTAACAGCCTTGTAGGTGAGAACAATTAAGTTCAAGTCCTACCGCTCAGGTGCCGAGTTGAAAGCATACAGCGCCTCCATTCAAGGAGGAGTTTCCCCACTTCAGAGACTAGCTATCAAAGAGGTGAATGCGGGAGTAAAAGCCTTCGGGCAAGCAAGAGTTCCATGAGTAGCGCCTAAACAACCGTGAGGGCAAGCGAAGATGCGTTAGAACCATCGTTACCCGCTTAATTTGGGTCATATGGACTGACAATGTAATCTTGTTAGTAAGCACTCCAGACCCCGGTGGACAGCATCGCTCTAAAGACTCAAACTAATGGCTGTTAGGAACGAAGTAACCCTTCCAATAACTCTTAGGAATTGGTCGAATTTCTAAGTAGGTGCTAACCAGAAGTTAGGGAAGGAAAGGATTGAGTCAGAAGCGAATGCCTTTGGGAAAGCCAGAGGATATGCAGACAGACTCACGATAACTTGAAATGTAGTGAGAAAGTAGCAGTATAAATGTCTAAAACGCTGAGTAATCAGACGGTGGAATGGAACAAAATCCCCTGGCGCAAGCTAGAGCGATACGTGTTCAAGCTGCAAAAGCGAATCTACAGAGCTTCTAGTCGTGGAGATGTTCGTGCAGTTCGCCGACTCCAGAAGACCTTGATGAGGTCTTGGTCTGCCAAGTGCTTGGCTGTACGTCGAGTAACGCAGGATAACCAGGGAAAGAAAACAGCCGGAGTTGACGGAATTAAATCACTATCGCCCGTCCAAAGGTTAGCACTGGTGCAAAACCTGAAACTATCCCGAAAAGCTAAACCAACGAGACGAGTCTGGATTCCCAAACCCGGAACAGAGGAAAAACGCCCACTAGGGATTCCAACGATGACAGACCGCGCCCTGCAAGCGTTGGTAAAACAAGTCTTAGAGCCAGAATGGGAGGCTAAATTTGAGCCAAACAGTTACGGCTTCAGACCCGGACGTTCGTGTCACGATGCGATTGGAGCCATATTTCTATCAATTAGGCAAAAAGCCAAATATGTGTTGGATGCCGACATTGCCAAATGCTTCGATTGTATCGACCACAAAGCACTGCTTAACAAAATAAATACATTCCCCACCATTCGCCGACAAGTTCGTGCTTGGTTGCAAGCGGGAGTGATGGATGGCAAAGAGCTATTCCCGACATCTGAAGGTACACCTCAAGGCGGGGTCATTTCTCCCCTTTTGGCAAATATCGCCCTCCACGGAATAGAGAACCAGGTAAATCAAGCCTTCCGGAAACTGTACAAGAGTGGCAGGGAGACTTGGTTCCACAAGAAAGGAGAACACTTTCTCCCACCTCAGCTTATCCGATATGCTGACGATTTTGTGGTTATCCATGAGAATCTAGCCGTTGTCCAGAGATGTCAGCAGATAATAGCAGAGTGGTTAAAAGACATTGGATTAGAATTAAAGCCTTCAAAAACACGGATATCTCACACACTCGAAAAGTATGAGGGAAACACGGGTTTTGACTTTCTTGGGTTCAACATTCGGCAATACCGAGTGGCAGCAGAATATTCTGCAAAAAACTTCAAGGGAGAAGCAGTAGGGTTTAAAACACTCATCAAACCCAGCAAGGAAGCGATAAAACGTCATGTAGTGAAGGTAGGCAAAATCATCGACGCCCACAAGTCAGTCCCTCAAAAAGGACTAATTCAACACCTGAATCCGGTAATAAGAGGGTGGGCAAACTACTACTCTACAGTTGTTAGTAAAGAAACGTTTTCGGAAATAGACCATATAGTCTATCAACAGCTTCTTGCATGGGCAAAACGAACCCACCCCGGTACTCCGGTTA
>DALYIW010000193.1:6145-15491 GCA_031970155.1 Coleofasciculaceae cyanobacterium CTOTU46601
GAAAATGTTGGCAAACGGTAGGGAAGAATCACTGGGTATTCGCAACCAAAGAGAGTAATGAAATTACCACTCGGTTACTAAAACAGGCCGAAACTCCAATAGTAAGGCATGAGAAAGTTAAAGGCGAAGCCAGTCCTTATGACGGCAACTTAGTGTATTGGTCAACTAGGAGAAAAAACCACCCTGAATGTCCGAAGAAGATAGCAGAGCTTCTCCGGAAACAAAAAGGGAAATGCAACGGATGCGGATTGCACTTCAGAGAAGATGATTTGCTCGAAATAGACCATATCCTACCAACCGCGCAAGGTGGTAAGGATGTAACAAGCAACCGTCAACTTTTACACAGACACTGCCACGATGAAAAAACTGCTAGAGAAAGAAGGCAGCTGGCTACAAAAGAGTTGGAGCGCGAGTTGGATGATAACCCGTTCTAACCGCCTAACCCCAAATAGTGGGGAAGAAGTACCCATAACAAAGGGTCAAGTTATCGAGGAGCCGTGTGACGAGAAATTGTCAAGCACGGTTTTGAAAGGGAGGTGGGGTGCAGTGATGCCCCCATCGACCCCTAACGCATTTTCGAGGTTCTTTAAAGGTAATGGTGGCTATCCGAAATTCAAGGGCAACAGTCGCTACAGTGGATGGACTTATCCTTGTAAGGCAGGCTGGAAAGCTGAGTCTAATGGAAAAAATGGCTACTTGAATATTACCAACCTAGGTAAGATTCAGATGCGTGGTCAAGCGAGAACTTGGGGAATACCAACGACTTGCACCATCATGTTTCGGAATGGGGCGTGGTTTGCCTCAATTACGGTGCAATGTGAGCCTGCTCGTAGCACAAGCACTGATTCTGTTGGAATTGACCTAGGCTGCAAGGATGCTGTCACATTATCAACTGGCGAAAAAATAGCCAAACCTGATTTTATTAAAGAAGGGCAACGCCAGGTTAAAACTGCATCCAAGAAGTTGCGGCGTAAGCGTTCTCCTAACCGAAACAAGAAGATCAAGGCCTCACGACGATGGAAACGTGAGCGCTCATATGTTTCTCACTGTCAGAGAAAGGTAGCCCGTCAAAGAGAAGACTGGCTACACAAAATAACCAGCCACATAGTTAGCAGTAATAGCCTAGTGAGTAGTGAGAAGTTAAACGTCAAGGGCATGACAGCTAAAGCCAAAAAAGGGAAGCGTAAAGCCCAAAAATCGGGACTTAATCGTTCAATCCTTGATGTTGGTTTTGGCATGATTGGGCAAATGTTGGACTATAAACTGGCTGAGGCTGGTGGATTCTATGTAGAGTCACCAACTCAAAAACTTAAGCCGACACAACGCTGTGCGAAATGTTGGGAGTTAACGCCCAAGACATTAGCTGATAGGACACACATTTGCTCTAATCCCAACTGCAATCACACCGAAGATAGAGATGTTAATGCCGCCCAAGTTAATATAACTTGGGCCTGGGGCCAGGAACTGACCTCTTTAGACGCCGAGTCGCCTAGCTCTACCGCTTGCGGAAGTATGCGGCAACTAGGGGCGAAGAAGCGTCAGAAACGACAGTCTGTTGCTGAGGCTAGATACTCCGGCCTTAGCGATAGCAGGCCGGAGTAGTTCATTTAACCTACAGACGAAACAACCTGAATTCCCCGATTTGACAACCGTGTCACCCAGAAATCTAAATCTGCTTCAGGAAACATTGCTCTCATTTTCTGCTGGATTTCCTGAGCATGAGCCTCGGACTCGCACAGCGCAAATACAGTTGGACCCGACCCAGACATCATCGTTCCTAACACACCACTACTGTGAAATGCATCTCGCAGTCGCGACACTTGGGGGGTTGTTGGCAACACAACTTTTTCTAAATCATTGTGCAGCAGTTGCCCAATCTGTGAGCCATCCTTGTGGGAAATCGCGTGTACCATTGGCCCAGAATGAACTCGATGCGCGCGGGATTCTAAACTTTCTGTATCGCGGACGTAGGAATGACCAAACTCAGCGCGGTATGCCTGATAAGCCCAAGCGGTGGAAATCATCAAGTTGCGGTCTTTCGCCAACACTACGTAGAGTGAATCTAGACTCGGTAAAGCAGACAGTTCCTCACCGCGACCTGTAGCCAGCGCTGTGCCACCAGCTAGACAAAATGGAACATCTGAGCCAAGTTGTGCTGCTAGGTCTTGTAATTCCGGCTGGGTGAGTCCCAGCTGCCACATGATATCCACCCCTACTAACACAGCAGCAGCATCTGTCGAACCCCCAGCTAGTCCAGCAGCTACAGGAATTTGTTTATTGATGGTGATATCAACACCACCAAACTTGGCAAAGACACCAGGAAATTGATCGGCCATCAATTTTGCTGCCCGGTAAGCGAGGTTGCTGTCGTTTTGCGGCACCTGGGGATGATCGCAATTGATGCGGATAGTGTCAGTACCATTGGCGCGCAAGTCAATTTTGTCCGCTAATTCGATGCTTTGCAGAATCATCGCTAGCTCGTGATAGCCATCGGGGCGATCGCCTAAAATTTCCAAATACAGATTGATTTTCGCTGGGGCAATTAGGGAGTAGGAGCGCATGACTCGATTTTAGATTTTGGATTTTGGATTTTAGATTGGGTTAGAAATAGCCAAATCTAACGTTGCACATGGGTTAACCGATTAGTCAATGCTACCCACTGTTGCACGCTCAAGTCTTCGGCGCGAGCTTGAGGGTTCACCTCTAATTGTTCCAGCAAGTGGGTAAGGCTATCGCTTTCTATTACTGATTTCAAATTATTTCGCAACATTTTCCGCTTGCTAGAAAAGCCCAGTTTTACTAGTGTCTCTAAGTACTTAGGGTCATCAGCTGGGGGTTCCACCTGTCGGGGATGCAACCGCACAACAGCAGAATCGACCTTGGGTGGCGGAGAGAAGGATTTTGCTGGTACATCACAGATCAATTCACATTCTGCCAGATACTGCACCCGCACTGATAACGCACCGAATGCCCTAGAACCCGGTTTGGCGTATAACCGTTCTGCCACTTCTTTTTGCACCAACAGCACGATTAAATCATACGGTTCAGCCGCCGGTTGAGCAATTCTCCCCAGAAGCTTCTCTAGAATTGGGCCAGTGATGTTGTACGGGATATTAGCAACGACTTTATTAGGTTTCTGGAAGATAGGGAAAGAGGCTAAATGAGTCTCTAAGTCGAGGGAGAGGAAGTCGCCTTGCAGAAGTAAGAAGTTATCAATTACTCCAATTTGTTTGACTAAGAGTTCGCACAAATCGCGATCGATCTCAACGGCAACCAATGACTGAACTTCCGGCAGCAATCGGCGGGTAAGAATGCCAGTGCCCGGACCAATTTCTAGGAGGCGATCGCTTTTTTGCAAGTTTGCCGCTGCAACAATCTTGTTGAGCGCCTTCTCGCTACGCAGCCAGTGTTGAGCAAATTGTTTACGCGCTTTTGGGGTCATTGCCTCATTTTACCGAGGTGGAGGTCATTTATAAGGGCTTTGGTATCGTGTCCTTACCTTATAGGTGTAGTGTACGCAACTGAGAACCCCTATATAGTGTCACCTACAGCACAAAGTCCTATTTCAGGTTTGTTCCAGCCAGCGCAGACTTCTCCAGTAGATTGCATCATTCTATAGAAAGTATTGACACTCAAAAGCCTCATTCAATCCACTGTTCTCGGTCCGTTACAGCCCTTAGGAGAAATCCTAGGGGCTTTTCTTTAAGTCACCAAAAAAGGATGAGGGATGAGGGATGAGCAATGAGGGATGAGGGATGAGCAATGAGGGATGAGCAATGAGGGATACCTGCATAAGTCCCTGAGGTGCCAGAGATATCAATTGATGGCAGCAATGCTTTCACTATCTTTCTGTTCAGGATGAAAGAAAATGTCTCTTCGCTTGTCCGTCATAGGCTTACCTATTTCATTAGTCGCTGCTTCGGCTATCAGCATTTTTGTTAACCCCGTTGCAGCGATCGCCAGCAAGATAGTCGATCCACCTCAAGTAGGCACTGTTGTAAGCATGGCTCATGGCGATGTAGCGTGCTATGTCACTTTAGTAGATGAAACAGGAAATAAACATAAAGATGTTCCGGCTGTGTTTTCTGTCTGCGAAAAAGAGGAAATTTTCTTAAATAAGAAAGTTACTTTGGATTATAGTCAAGCCCCAATTAATGATTGTCCTCCCGCCACCGACTGCGGTAGAACCAAGCTTTTTATCTTCATTAAACAGATGAGGATAGCCAGTGATACGCAAGTCCCAACCCGAATAGGAGGGGGTGAGAGGGTGAGAGCAGGGCTGTTTCATTATTGACCAAAATTAATGGGATTCAAGCCCCGTCCTTCGCTTGACGGCTTTTGGTATAATGTTGTTGGTTGAAATACCCACCTCCAGAAAGCAGCGATATACCAGCCATAGGCTGTGAAACCGGGACTGAGACGCTAAGAGGAAAAGAACCCAAGGGCAACGGACGATCCGACCTGAAGGCACTAGAAAAACTAAATATTCTGTTCATCAACTTTAATCGCGGGCGGGCAGTCCGAGATTTAAAACGGACGTGGAGATTGTGTAAGACTTGCGTGCAAGCAACGATCTGTGAAGCGTCAACCCCATTCAGCGACCGTTTTCCTATTCGTAGGTTTCGGCGTGGTGAGGAATCACCGCACTTATAGGGCGGTGAGGATGTCAAAAATCCTCTCCCTTGTCCTCCTTGTCTCCAAGAGTTCCCTCATCAGAACTGATGGACTATTTCTGCCAACCTGCACTAGTTTATAGCAACAGCCACATTACCCTGGGTTGATGACTCTGAGTTAGTATCCGATGCCAAACGTCCATCCTCCATATTGACAATGCGATCGGCAATGTCCAAAATCCGATTGTCGTGAGTTACCATCAAAATCGTGCAGCCTTGTTCTTTTGCTAATTTCTGCATCAATTCGACGACATCTCGACCTGATTTTTTATCAAGTGCTGCTGTAGGTTCGTCTGCTAATACTAATTTAGGATGACTTACCAAAGCACGCGCGATCGCAACCCGTTGTTTCTGTCCTCCAGACAAATCCTCTGGATAGTAACTAACGCGGTGTCCTAATCCTACTGCCTCCAATATTTGTTGGGCTTTAGTTGGCATTTCTGTCAGAGGAATATGATTGTGCAATTCCAGCGCCATCTGCACATTTTGTTGTGCCGTCAAGCTTTTAAGTAAATTATGTGCCTGAAATATATAACCAATGTTGCGACGCACCTGCACCAGTTGCTGTGGTGTTGCTCCACATAACTCTTGACCTAACACCTGGAGGCTACCCTGTTGACCAGAACGCAATCCACCCATTAGAGTCAGTAGAGTGGTCTTTCCTGACCCTGATGGCCCGGTCATGATTACAATTTCACCGGGATAAATTTCTAGGTTGATGTCAAACAATACCTGTTTCTTCAACTGTCCCTGACCAAAGTAGTGGTTGAGATTTTCGATAGCGATGACAGGTTTTGGTAACATAAGCTTCTTGAGATTAGAGTTGAATTTTTATTAAAATCTTACACATTAATACCAATCTATGCTGGTAAGCTCATCCCCTGACTAAAGTACATGAGATTACCTGAGAGCTAGTCATTTTTCATTTGTTGAATAGTATTTTTTAACAAACAACAAACAACAAACAACCAACAACCAACAACAAACAACCAACAACCAACTAAAAAATATCAGCTGGGTCTGCTGACTGTAACTTCCGCATAGCGATCGCACCCGAAATCCCACACATCACAATCGTCAAAACCAGAACTTGTATAGCTCTTAAGGCAGTCATAAACAAAGGTAAATTAGTAGCACCGCGAGTCAGAGCATACAGCCCTGTTGAAAGAGCAATTCCAGGGATATATCCCAGAACCGCCAAAATTAAAGCTTCTTGAAACACCACACCCAGCAGATAGAGATTCTTGTAGCCCATCGCTTTGAGGGTAGCGTATTCAGCCATGTGATCAGAAACATCGGTGTAAAGGATTTGGTAGACAATAATCACGCCCACGACAAACCCCATCATTGAACCTAGGGTGAAAATAAAACCGATGGGTGTAGTTTTTTGCCAGTAAGCTTTTTCAAATTCAATAAATTCTTGGTGGGTTCTAACTTTGACATCATTCGGCAAGCTAGCTTGTAGCATTTTTGCTGCTAATTGAGGGTCTGTACCAGGCTTAAGAGAAATTAAACCCAAACTTACGCTTTCCGCTTGATGCCTAGGAAATATACGTCGAAAATTTAGGTCACTGGTAATTAAGTTTCCATCAGCACCAAAGGAAGACCCAATCTTAAACAAACCAACGATGTTAATTTTGCGATCGGCTATCTCTGTCGTAACAGCTTTCGCTTGATTAACTTGATTAATTACTGATTGGTAATCACCTAGAGAACCCTGGTCAAACAACACCCTGTCAGACAGCTTAAGCTCATCTAAATTTCGGTTGACTTCCGGTATATTAAACACAGCTTTTGTTGGGTCAAAACCGAAGACTAAAAGCGAAGTTTTGCGGCGAGTTTGTGGATGCTTCCAATCTACAAAATTGCTATACACCGCTTCTGCTGACTCCACCCCAGGCAAGTTCATTACCTGGTAAAGACGACGGCGAGGGAAAGTATCCAGATAGGTGAGGTTGCGAGCTTGAGGACTGGTTAACACCAAGTCGCCTCGTAACTTTTGGTGTACCAAGGTAGAACTATCATAAAGTGCGGCCTGAAAACCTAGCTGCATAAACATGAGAATATCTGCAAAGGCAATTCCAGCCATCGCCACCAAGAGGCGGTTTTTCTCACGAGTAAGTTGTAGCCAGGATAGAGGGATTTTACGGTTTATCATAGCTTGATCGCTACATTGACTTGTGAGTTGGTAAAGTGAGCAACCTTAGAAGTTGCCGCTGCATCCAAGCGGATTTTGACCTCAACCACTCTGGCATCGACATCTGCCACTGGATCGGTGTTAAGCACGTCTTTTTTACGAATCTGCCAGCCAATCTCGTCTACAGTCCCGTTTAATTCACCGCTAAATGCACTGCTGGTAATCAGGGCACGTTGATTGAGACGTACTTTACTGACATCGCTTTCATAGACTTCTGCAACTACGTACATTTGGTCAGTTTGACCTAGTTCAGCAATCCCTTCATTGCCGACGACTTCTCCGGGCCAGGTGTGGATTTTCAAAATTCGACCATCTCTGGGCGATCGCACATAAGCTAAGTCAAGGTCAGCTTGGGCTTTTTTCACAGATGCGATCGCATTATTCACCTCAGCTTGAGCAGCTTGCACATCCACAGGGCGTACTTCTGCAATCCGATTCAGGGTAGCTTTTGCCTCTTTGAGTTGCTCTTGCTTGGCTTGTTTTATCTGGTTCAGGTTGGCTTTTGCCTCGTTAAGTTGCTGTTGAACGGTTTCTAAAGTCAAACCTTTACTGTCACGATTTGAGGAAGAAATCGCCCCCGATTGGTATAGTGACTGATAGCGTTGATACTCAGTTTGGGCATTACGTAACTGAGCCTCCATCCGTGCAACCGTTGCAGCTTGAGCAGAAATCTCTCCCTGCTGTTCTGCCTCTAGACGAGCAATAGTTGCTTTTTGAGCATTAATCTCGCCAGCTTTTGCCCCAGCTTTAACTTGGGCCAGACTAGCTTGGGCGACTCTCACCTTTTCTTTCGTTTGTTCTAAAGCGGCTAAAAGGCGATCGCGTGAATCCAGGATAGCCACAACCTGCCCAGAGCGTACTTTATCCCCTTGTTTCACCAGCAATTGAGCCACTCGACTTCCCTCTGCTGAAGTGGGGGCAGACAGTTGAATAACTTCTCCACGAGGCTCCAAACGCCCCAAAGCATTAACTTTGGTAATCTTAGGTACAGTAGCGATGGGAGGAGGTGCAGAACTTTTCTGAGTAGATTGGAAATGCGAGAAACCGTAGAACATTGCTCCCCCACTAGCGAGAGTGGCGAAAACCGCTAAAATCGTACTCCGTTGAAATACAGGCTTGAAACCCTTTAATAAGCCCTCTTGATTAGTGAGTTGCATTGTTTAAAATCATTCCTCCTAACTCTTAACTCCTAACTACCGACTTCAAGATAGGCACCATGAGCGAATGCTCACAACGAACAAATGAATATATTTCTTCCTCGACTCCCGACTCCCGACTCCCGACTCCCTATTTCCCAGCTAGGTCTATTCCCTTTAGTACATACTTGATGTAGGGAAGCCTGTAGCTTTTGTGCGCTTTTCGCTCTTGCTTGTAATGTAAGGCTTATAACCAGCTTTCCACAGTGACCAATGGCGTCAAAAGATTGACCGAAAATGTCAGTAAGAGGATTAGGTGGAAGGTTGGAAGGTGGAAGGTTAGAACTTTCAACTTGCTCGCCCTGCCAACTTTCAACTCTTCTTTTAATGCCCTTCTTAGTCAATTAAATGACCGACATCAAGCCAATTTAAAGAGGTTCAATGCCATATACTGTCTGGTTTACGTTCGTGCAGGGTATTCTGGATGCTGCCCTGAAGATCAACTTAAAAGCTGATGCTTTGCTGAGTGCGATCGGACTCGATTCATCGATCTTTCAGGATACGGATGCACGGATTTCTCATGAAAAATTCGATGCCCTTTGGCGGGAAATTGCCCAGAGTTCTACTGAAGAAGCCATCGGATTACGTATAGCCCAGTTAATTGAACCCGCTGCTTTTGATGTAATTGGCTATGCCGTTGGCAGCTGCCCTACCCTGGGTGAAGCGTTGTCACGGATAGAGCGCTACAGTGGGTTAGTTCATGAAGGCGAAAAGTGGACTTTGGAAACGAACGGGAAAGTAATGAGAATCACTCAGGCAATGCCGGGAGTGCACCTCCCCCTACCTGGGGCAGTCTGCCAGTGTGTCATGGCAAGCATTCTCTTGTTTAGCCGGAAAATGACTGGATTGGATTGTGTACCGCTAAGAGTAGGATTCCAGCACAAGCAGCCAGAAGATATTTCTGCCTATCATCGTCTATTTCGGGCACCCTCAGAGTTTGAGCAACCCGTTAATTTCATTGACTGGGATGTCACACTGCTCGAACAACCACTCATAAAATCCGACCCTGGACTTTGTGCGGTGTTAGACCGCTATATTATGGAATTGCTAGCAAAGCTGCCCGGAAAAGACAGTAAAGAAAGCATTGTAGACAGCGTTCGTAGAGAAATCAGTGTTGGGCTACGTGGGGGTAATCCGGGGTTAGAAGCGATCGCGTTTCGTCTAGCCATTGCACCTCGAACCCTACAACGTAAACTCAAGGAATCAGGCACTTCCCATCAAGAACTCCTCGATGAGATGCGACGGGAACTTTCGATTCATTACCTACAAGAACGCCAGAT
>DALYIW010000193.1:15552-16748 GCA_031970155.1 Coleofasciculaceae cyanobacterium CTOTU46601
GTTTAAACGTTGGACAGGGACAACTCCAGGTGAATTTCGTCGCACCTTATGGGAGTCAGCCTAGAGTAAAAGTCTAATCCCCTCAGGCTATTTTATTAATGAGCTGTATAGTTTTAAGTCCTTAAAGCCACTTTGAAAAGAGAGAAATGCGTTACACCGTATGGATTAAGCCAGTGCAAGGCATTCTGAATGCTGCTCAGAAGGCCAACTTAAATACTGAAGCATTGCTCGGCGCAATTGGACTTGACTCATCCATCCTTCAGGATAATGAGGCGCGAATTTCTCATGAAAAACTCTGTGATCTCTGGCGAGAAATTACTCGAACGTCTGGGGAACAAGCAATTGGATTACGTCTAGCACAGTTAGCTGAACCGGGCAGTTGTGATGTGATTGACTACGCTGTTGACAGCTGTCTTAACGTGGGTGAAGTCTTATCGCGGATAGGACACTACAGTCGGTTGATCCACGACGGAGAACAATGGGAATGGGAAACAAATGGCAAGGTTTTGAGAATTATTTTTACGGTTCCGGGAGTCTCCATTCCCCTACCAGAAGCTAGCTGCCAGTGGATGATGGCAAGTATGGTTTTGCACGCTAGGAGACTCACTGGATTGGATTGGGTGCCGCTGAAAGTAGGGTTCCAACACCAGTCGCCAGAAGATGTTTCTCCCTATCGCCTTCTGTTTCAAGCCCCATTAGAGTTTGAGCAGCCCGTTAACGACATTATCTTTGATGCAAAGCTGCTCGAGCAACCGTTTGTGAATGCCAACCCAGGGCTGTTTGCGGTGTTAGACCGCTATATTATGGAGCTATTGGCAAAGCTGCCTCAACAAGCAAGCCTTGTAGACAACGTTCGTCGAGAGATCAGTGTGGGACTACGTAGTGGCGATCCGGGGTTGGAAGCGATCGCATTTCGTCTAGCCATTGCACCTCGAACCCTACAACGTAAACTCAAGGAAGCGGGTACTTCCCATCAAGAACTCCTTGATGAAATGCGGCGCGAACTTTCGATTTACTACCTACAAGAACGCCAGATGGCCGTGTGCGAAGTAGCATTCCTTCTCGGGTTTTCAGAAACTAGCGCTTTCCATCGAGCGTTTAAACGTTGGACAGGGACAACTCCAGGTGAGTTTCGTCGTACCCCACATTCCGCCCTTTGACTGTCACAAGTGGATAATAACCGTGGAAGCAAAGGC
>DALYIW010000194.1:0-16747 GCA_031970155.1 Coleofasciculaceae cyanobacterium CTOTU46601
CCTACTCCCTACTCCCTCCTCCCTACTCCCTACTCCCTACTCCCTACTTTCAAAACAGATCTCAGTTCAAGAGACTTCAACTAACTGAATGTCAAATGTGAGGTCTTCTCCAGCCAGAGGGTGGTTAGCATCTAAAGTTACGGTTGAATCAGTCACTACTGTGACCATAACTGGGACAGTTTGCCCATTGGCTTGTTGGATTTGTAATTGCTGGCCGACTTCTGGTTGCAAGTCTGGAGGCATTTGTTCTCTGGCGATTTCCACAACCATTTCTTCTCGATAGGGTCCATAAGCTTGATCCATCGGAATTTTTTGAGTCTTCGTTTCTCCAGGACTCATGCCCACAACCGCTTGATCGAAACCGGGAATGACCTGTCCCCCACTGAGGGTAAATTCTAAAGGTTCGCGGCTAACTGAGGAATCAAACACCGTGCCATCGTCTAATTTGCCTGTGTAGTGGATTTTTACGGTGTCGCCTGGTTTGGCTTGTACCATTTCTGTTTTCCTTAGATTTGGTCAACTCTTTTAGGTTACCAATTGGTTTGGTGTTAATTGCATCCAATTAATTATGTAGACAAATTTGAGAGGTGCTACGATTCCTGACGCGATCGCTATGGTATCAAAGCAAACGCTTCACGCATTGCTAAGATTTTCCTGAGAAGTGTTGAGACGATCGCATCCAACAAAAAACCCCCAGCGTTTTCGCCGAGGGCAGTCATCAGGGTGCATCTACTTTTTCTTAATCCAGCAGTCCTCTCACAGCATCAGGACAAATCGAGGATAATAATGGCAATCATGTGCGATCGCCCTAAAAAACCACATGCCTGAGCCACAATTTCAATGGCAAATCTCGCCGCCACCTCAAATACCCCAGTGGTATCTTGAAGCCGTCAAAAACCACACATCAGCCAATACTCCTGGCATCGCTACCGCTACCCTAGCCGATGGACATTATGCTGCTCAATTGTTGTGGCAGCGGGGAATACGCGACCCCGAAAAACTACCGGGTTTCTTAAATCCAGATTTGTATCAACCCGCCCTTTTGAATTTGGGCAAGAAATGCAGTGGGCAATGGAACGTTTGCAGCAAGCTTGCAAGACTGGTGAAGTTGTAGCAATTTGGGGAGACTTTGACGCCGATGGCATTACATCTACAGCTGTTCTGTGGGAAGGCTTAGGACAGTTTATTCCTCAAGAGTGGCAGTTAATTTACTACATTCCCAATCGCCTCACAGAATCTCACGGCCTCAATTGCCAGGGAATTGATAACCTACAAAAGCAGGGTTGTCGGTTGATTGTTACCTGTGACACTGGCAGTACAAACTTAGAAGAAATTGAGTATGCTCAACGCCTAGGTATTGATGTAATTGTCACCGACCATCACACCTTACCTTTAGAACGTCCGCCAGTTAAGGCAATTATCAACCCTCGCTATTTGCCTACAGACCATCCACTGTTTCATCTTTCTGGTGTTGCCGTTGCCTATAAGCTGGTGGAAGCTCTTTATGAAGTATTGCCAGAAGTTCCCCAACAGCCTTTAGAGAACGTATTGGATTTAGTGGCGATTGGTTTGATTGCTGATTTGGTACAGCTGAGTGGAGATTGCCGATACTTAGCACAGCGGGGAATTGCACGACTGCAACAGCAATTGAAAACTCGCACTCGTCCAGGTGTAGCTCGTCTTTTAGAATTATGTCAGCGAAATGGCGATCGCCCCACAGATATTTCCTTTGGTCTAGGCCCTCGCATCAACGCCGTCAGCCGCATCCAAGGAGATGCCTCTTTCTGCGTTGAATTACTCACCAGTGATGATGAAAAACGCTGTGAACAACTGGCAATAGAAACTGAATTAGCCAACACCCGTCGCAAGTCTTTGCAAAAGGATGTCACCGCGCAAGTGAAAAATAAGCTTGCCCAGCTTGACCTTTCAACCACCAGTGTCATTGTCTTAGAAGACTCTCAATGGCCTGTAGGTGTTTTGGGTTTAGTGGCAGGTCAAATTGCCCAAGAATATGGACGACCAACTATTTTGTTGAGTACAGAAGGTGAGGACTGGGGGGAAGGGGGACAAGATTCTCTGGCGTCTTCTCCCTTCCCTCAATCCCCACTTGCTAGAGGTTCTGCGCGTTCTGTGAATAATATAGATCTTTACCAGTTGGTGAAGTCCCAAGAACATCTACTGCATCGATTCGGTGGACATCCCTTTGCTGCTGGGTTGAGCTTGCCTATTGAGAATATTCCTCTATTTACACAAGCAATTGATCAGCAGCTGCGACAACAATTAGGTTCTAGTGGTGCTTTGATGACACCTGTGCTGGAAGCTGATCTTGTTGTTAAAGTTGCCCAGCTGGGGAAAGAACTGTTTTACGAACTAAAATTACTTGAACCGTGCGGTATGGGAAATCCCGTTCCGAAATTACTAATTCAAAATTGTTGGTTTGAAGAAGTCTGGAATCGCAACACTCAGGACTTAAAAGGACGAAAAGTTCAGTACATTAAAACTGAGTTAGAAATTTGGGACGACTCAGCCCTGACTGGCTTTCCCGGCATCTGGTGGGGACACTATAAGGACGAAGTACCAAAAGGGAGATGCGATGCAATTGTTGAACTTGACTATAACAACTACAAGAAGCGTCCCGAAGTGCGAATCGTAGCTTTGCAACCTAGCGTCAATGCCTCCTCTTTTAATATCCCCACTCAGCTGGATTGGATTTTAGATTGGCGAGGTAAAGAGGGGGAGATTCCAGAGGCAGAGATTCCAGAGGGAGATAGGGAGAACACCACTGTGTTCGGGAAAGAGGGAGAAGGTTTTAACTCCAATCCTGAAAGGAACAATGACTTCTCACCCCCTCACCCCCTCACAATTCGTGAGTGTCCAACTAGCTGGAATGAGTTGCAAATGTGGTTGAGACGGGCGATTCAAGTAGATCGACCATTGGCGATCGCTTATCCACCTCCCACTCAACTACCCCCGCGTGAAGTCTGGCAGCAGTTAGTAGGAATTGCCAAATACCTCAGCCGTACTGGTCAATCAGCTACCTTAGTTCAATTGCAAGAAAAATTAGATTTAAGCGATCGCACTCTTCAGTTAGGACTTGACGCTCTTGATCATCTTGGTTTTCAGGTGCAACATTTAGATTGGGCGATCGCGATCACCTGGCATCCCTCCTTGGACGTAACTGACTCTGCTGCTAATGATGCCACTCAAACCTTTCTAGCAGCCATTGAAGAAGAACAATTTCTACGTCAATACTTCTACCAAGTTCCTCTATCCACCATTCAAGCTCAAGCTTGGCAAACTAATGTCAATGAAAGGCTGTTAGCATAGGGCGTGTTTTCTCGCCTCTTGTGGTAGTGGTAGGTTGGGTTAAGCGTAGCGCAACCCAACAAATGATAATTGATAATTGATAACTGAAAGGTAAAATTTCTTCCTTTGTCAAAAGACAAGCTGTCAAACATTTATTAATTCTGTAGAGAAAAGAGAACCAGCGATCAGTTAAGGTAAATTCTTCTGAAACTTTGTTGTGATTGTCTATTTGGAGAGTGCATATGCAGCTTCTCGAAGCTCCTAGTATTGCAGCGATCGCAGGAGAAAATGCGGTTCATGTTTCTCAACTACCAATGGTCTGGCAAGATATTGCCAATGGAGCGGCTAAGGTCGGACTTTCTAACCCACAAAGCTACGTTGAGATGGCACAATTGTTCCAATACAAGTTGGAGCGAGGTGATGTTGATTTATTTAGCGATCGCCCAGAACTAGCTCACCTCAAGCCCTCATTCTCTGAACTATTCGGACAGCTAGCATGGGACACGCTTGACTTCTACGGGCATGACTTTCAAATTGAGAGTTATCCGAACTTTGAAGAAGTTCTTCGTGATGTTGAGTCCAAAGGGGCACAGTACGCCGACGAGGTAAAAGTCGCTCATATTGGCATATATCTCTTCCAAGAATTCGGTTACGAACTTCCTGCCAGCTTCTACCACGTACATCTTGCTCCCATTTATCGGGATCATGTTTTTGAAGAGCGAGCGTTACGGTTTGACCCCCGGGATATAGAACACAAGCGTCCCTGGGATGCCGTGCTTCATGCTGGCAAGGTGTTTGCTATCCAAATGAAGGTGCAAAGCATTGCCTCCAAGTACGGTTTTACGTATCAACACGGCTGTGGTTGCAATTCCCATCTATCCTCTATTGATGCATCTCGTGGGGCGTTTGACTATGAATTACACCCCCAAAAACGCCAACGGTGGATTCGCAGTTTCATCTGGACTGCCTGGTATGAGTACGCCTTTTTTGCGATCGTGCCTAATACTAGTTATCTAGTTTGAAGCTAGAAAGAGTAGGGCAGAAGTACTCGAACAACCCGCCTTCTTCCTTTCTCCCTTTACCTATAAAGGTCAGGACTTACGCTCTCTTACACGATATATGGTAGGGCAATAGCTATAACCCCCCTACAGATGGTGGTTTAAAGGTCAATTGTGAACTGGAGATCCCCGACTTCTTCGAGAAGTCGGGGATCTGAAGCACTAGCATCTCACACTCAAATAGGAATGCTATCTATAAAGAATTCTTAATGATAGATATTGAAACTATCTATCGAGAAATCCTTGATAGGAATGGAGAGGATTGATAACTTAATAAATAATTAAGAAATATGTAGAGAGAGTTTCTACTCATAAGGGAGTTTAGGTTATGTTGGCTTTAGTACTTGTAGTAATGTATCTAGGCTTGGCATTTTATTGGGCAAGCGGACTTAGCTAACTTCATAGGTTTTACACAAGCAAGTGTTAGCGCCGTTCCATTCTTTTACCTTGAATTCTACTCAAAAACCTTCCTTAAATAAGCCCGCTTTCTAAAAAGAAGCGGGCTTATCTTAATCAAGCTTCAGACCCGATTGAGGCTCACACTTGAGTCTTCCTCTTTTGCGCCAAGCTTCAACATCCACAACACTTAGCGGCATCACTTTAGAACATTTGGGTTTGATGACCTGACTCAACAGCGCCCAAACTAGGCTACGAGTGATATCTAGCCCGGTTTTGAGAGGAAACTCTGGGTGTTTAGGAATGCCCCAATCCGCAGTAATATCTGGCTCGACCCAAATCCCATGAGCGCCCAAGAGAATCTGTGCCATCCACTTAGCTCTGGGTACATGACTAGTCGATGTGATTAATCTAACTTTACGAACACCCCACTGCTGCAATAGTGAGATATTAAAGTAGAAATTATCAAACGTGGAATCAGCACACCGTTCTAACCAAACTTGGTGGATCGGAGCTTTTGCCCGTTGGAAAACCAGTAAATTGCAGGGGTCTTTCGAGCCTTGAGAGATCAAAATTCGGGTTTCTGGGTACTGTTTAGCCAAATCAGCTACGTGAATTTCCCGCCGAAGTGTGCCTCCCAAGACAAAGAACGCATCCACAGGTCCTGATGCCGCTGTTGGTAGTTTCAGGACATTAATCAGCAGCAAGCTAAACAGGAGGACGATTAAGCTCAATAACCCTAAGCCGATGAAACGTCGTAGCCGTTGGATCGCAGAAAGTCGGCCTGAAGCCCATATCCTTTCATGGGTGCGAAAAATGCCGCCCGCCGACCTGGTTATTTGGTGTCGGTTGTTTGTTAAAAAATACAAACAACAAATAACAAACAACAAACTACTATATAGGGTGTCCATGCGTAAGTCCTGCTAGCTTAAACCTTGAACTTGTGTGAAGAGATTCAGTGTATCAGCCGGACAGTGAGTAAACTGGCACAAAATTACTGTAATGCAGGCGATGTCCTCAGTAGAGTGAAGATAGACCAGTTTCTCGGTTGTTAGCGCAATGATAGATTCAAAAGCTAAGCTAGGTGTAGAATTTCAGCGATGGGTATCTTTCAACTGCTTGATTAGACAATAACTGCATAGTTATTTAACGCCAACTCCCTTATAGCTCCTCTCCATGAACCAATACCCCAAACAATCCTCTTGGCTAAAAGGCGTTCTCTTTACGGGAGCGATCGCAACAACAGCCGCTTTGTCCGTATTTACTCCTATTGGCGGTCGTTCTGTCTTCGCTGCACTCCAAGACAGCCCGAAAAACGTTGTTGATGAAGCCTGGCAAATTGTTAATGATGAATACGTTGATAACACCTTTAACAAGGTTGATTGGCAAGCAACACGGCAACAGCTGCTGAGTAAAAACTACACCTCAAAAGAGCAAGCCTATGAAGCCATCCGAGAAGCCCTTAAGCCTCTAGGAGACCGATATACTCGCTTTTTAGACCCGGAACAATTTAAAGCGCTTACCAGTCAAACATCCGGTGAGCTTTCGGGTATTGGCATCCGCCTGGGACTCAACGACCAAACGAAAGCACTGATGGTCGTTGAACCAATTGAGAATTCTCCAGCCTCTAAGGCAGGGGTGAAAGCTGGGGACGGAATTTTAGCCATTGATGGCAAAACCACGAAAGGCATGAGCCTGGATCAAGCCTCGTCGCTGATTCGGGGTGAAGTGGGAACAAAAATCACTCTGAAACTTTCCCGTGAGGGGAAGGGAAGCTTTGACATATCACTGACTCGCGCTCAGATTGAATTGCCCTCGGTTAGCCACAGCGTTAAGCAGGAAGGTCAGATGCGGGTGGGCTATATCAGCTTAAATGAATTTAGCTCCCATGCCGCTGAACAAATGGAGCGGGCAATTAAAAACCTCAGTAAGCAGAATGTCCAAGGCTATGTGTTAGATCTGCGGGGGAATCCAGGCGGATTGCTGCAAGCCAGTGTTGAAATTGCTCGCATGTGGATGGAAAGCGGCCCAATTGTTACCACAATAGACCGCAAAGGCGGAAAACAGCAATTTTCAGCTAACCGTACAGCCTTGACAAAACTGCCTTTAGCTGTTCTGGTAGATAACAACTCAGCCAGTGCTAGCGAGATTCTCAGCGGTGCTCTCAAGGACAGTAAACGAGCTACGATTGTCGGCAGTCAAACGTTTGGCAAAGCAGTTGTGCAGTCTGTCCATTCTTTATCGGATGGTTCGGGATTAGCGGTAACAATTTCTCGTTACTACCCGCCCGATATGGAAGATATTAACCACGTCGGAATTACACCCGATATCAAGATAGACTTGACGCAAGATCAAGAGAAGCGTCTAGAAGCTGAACCTAAGTTGCGTGCTACTGGTGATGACCCTCAATACAAGAGTGCGATCGCCGCTTTACAAAGCCGTGTGACGACCAGACCCAACTCTACTCAACCCGCTAAGCCGCTTAGTATGCAGGGAGAGAAACTCTGGTTAAAGGTGTTGAAGAATTAAAGGGTGGAAAGTTGGAAGGTTGGAAACTTCAAACCAGCCTTCTAACTTTCAACTGTTCAACTCCTTTGTGCTCAACTGAGTAACTAAATGAATCAGTTCTGGCAAAATCAACTGTTGGACGGCGAGTTTAACGGCACCTGTTGAACCCGGAATTGAGAAGACTAGCTTCGTCTGATAGACACCAGCCACGGCTCGCGAGGCGATCGCTCGCGAACCGATTTCCTGGTAACTTAAGAAACGAAATATCTCACCAAATCCTGGTAAAGTCTTTTCTAGTAATCTTTCCAGAGTATCGTAGGTGGTATCTCGCGGCGCAATGCCTGTGCCGCCATTGAAAATGACAGCATCAATGTCAGAGCGTTCCCTTAAGTCAAAAAGCTGGGCCTGAATCTGCGTTGGTTCATCCTTGAGAATCGTGTAAAATCTCACCGCATGACCCGCCTCAGTCAGTAATTGCCTAATCAGCTGACCACTGCGGTCAGTTTCAGGCGATCGCGTATCACTAACAGTAATGACAGCACAATTTACCGTGATTACGGCTGGGTCAGGGTGAGGTTGTTGAGCCATAGGTTAAATTAAAAAACCCTAGATAGTGGGTTATTCTACTCGGATTTGCTAAATCCTAGACCATTCTCCTCGGCGTATCGTTCCATGAAGCGCATGAAACGATTCCACTCAGCTTCAGATTTTAAGAGCAGAATAGCTTCTAAAGCGGTAGGCTGACCGTTGACAAATTTGCCCTTGACCTCTCGCGTTGTAATTTCCCCTTCTTCATCAAGCATGTACATCCCGGTAATTTCTTCCGTACTAGTACCGTCGAGAGCCTTGGGATTTTCAAAATAAAACGTTGCAGTGCCGCTGCTGCCATCGCGAGAGCGGGTTAGGCGTACATCGGGGACAACTTCTTCTGTGATACCTCTAGAAAATTGAATTTGAGCCATGAGAAATCTAAACAAATCGTTAGGGAGGTTATTCAGACTATCTTCTCATCTAAGGAACTTCGAGTGATACCATTTAGGGAAATGATTATCACAAAAAATTTTGGTAATTAACGATGGGTTGGTTGGGGACGGGTCTACTATCCTGGAAGGTTTTCCCTTGCAGATGCCCTTAAAACTCGCCCCCACTTCCAGGTGATAGCGCGGATGCTTCAGTTTTCTTAGCCGATGCGACAACCAGTAGGTGTTTTTGAGGACAGGTCAAAAATTATGGCTGCATTCCTTGTCCTGCAAGGCTTTGAAGCCGTTCACCTAAAACAGAGTGTGTCACATCTCTTGAAAAGCTTACTGCTACTGGCTTTGAGCAATTTTTCTTGAACACCTCTTGCACTCTCCCTTCGCTGGAATGATAGTATTTGATCAGGCTGTCACATATGTACCTCGAAAACTAAATACAGCAGCAGTTTTAGGTGCCAGCGGTTCCAATTAATCTGAATCCCTATCAGGGATTGAAACGAGCACTTTCACTGCTTAACGGTTGGCTCAGGCTGTTCCAATTAATCTGAATCCCTATCAGGGATTGAAACTCTTTGAAGTTGGCTGCAACCTTTATGACTGCGGGTTCCAATTAATCTGAATCCCTATCAGGGATTGAAACATCATGGCGAAACTGCTTAAAGATTTTTGATAACTGTTCCAATTAATCTGAATCCCTATCAGGGATTGAAACTACGATATGATTTTTTCGCTTATTTCGGGAGCGTTCCAATTAATCTGAATCCCTATCAGGGATTAAAACAATTTGCCGTTTTTGTAGGTGACTTATACATAATTTGGTTCCAATTAATTAGTTAGATATCAAGACCAACAATAGTTAACTCAGGTGGATGCTCGACCGTGAACTGATAATACACCTCTTGTTTTGAGTGGGGTGGCAAGGTCATTGACCATTCCAGCATTCCCATTTCACCCATCTGAATCGCTGGATTAGTGCGAGTTAGAAATACCTTGATTTGAGGGTTGCAACTAACTGGTAACTGTTCTTTAATTGACACAATAGCGCTGCAAGACCGTAAGTTTGTAATCACTAGTCGATAGGCGTAGGTTGTATGTCTACCGTTGTCAATCAGTTTCTGGTCTACCTGGCGTTCTACTAAATCTCGCTCTATTTTCAACCCCTCATCTAGTCCTAAATTGAGCTGAAATTCCTCACCAGGGGGAATATTTTTTATCTCTGTTGTCCCGATAAAGGTGTTATCGCGGAAAATATTTACTTTGCCTGGTAGTAGAGTAACGCCAGTGATGGGATTTATGATTGTTGTCTGAAGATAAGCCAAGTTTCCTAGTTGAGGCATGGCGACGTACTCAGCGCTGTAAGAATAATCTTCGCTAAAAATCGTGGTTTTGTGAGTAGCACCATCACCCGAAATATTGCCACTATTGCTCACTTCAAAGGCAATAATACCTCCTGGTTTGGGAGCTTCTGCTGTTGTTATTTGAGCTTTGAGACGTTGTAAATCGGTGTCTGTCGCCTCGTTAGGTTCAGGTGTCATCCCTGGAAAAGGCATCCTAGCATAGAAAGCTCGTGGCTGGAGGTTGTCCGTTTCTGCCAAAGTCTTTGCCTTTGATTCCAAATGATTTGGATGTTGTAAATCGATGTACCAAGGGGTTAACTTGGGCGGTAGAGTTCCTAGTTCTGGTTTAGCAGTTGAAAGGGTTAATGCCACATCTAACCAATCTTCACCCGTGTTTTGCTGAACTTCTGCTAAACAGGTGAGATTTACTTTTTCGCTGGTGGAGTTGAAGCGCAGGTCATAGAGTGGTATCCAGCTGGCTTGATTGATAACGTAAGATACTTCTAGCTCAAATTCACCTGCTGCTGATGGTTCTATGGTGATAATGATGCTGAAATTTTCCTGAGAACGAGGTGTTGAAAGCTGCTGATGCTGCTGGCGAAGTGTCTGTAATTTCTTGTCTAGCTGTTGTTGTTCTTTTTCTGTAGTGGCGATCGCATTCGAGAACTCGCTGTACTGGTGCCCGACAAATTCCAGTAGCTCTTTGATAGTATTCAAATTTATCGCTTCAGGATGTTGAGACTTTGTTAGACGCTCCAGGTACTGAGTAATTAACCCTTTTACAAAGTTTCGTTGCAGAGTGAGCTGTGTTAGTTGGTCTTGTGCATGGCGTTGTTGTTCCTCAATCTGTTCGATTTCTTGAGTTAGTCGGGTGATGTCTGGTGCGATCGCTTCAGTAACATTAGTTCGTTCGGTTCGCACTCCCAATAGTCGCACTGCTACTGTACCAGAACTCGATGCACGTACCGACTCGCTGATCAGAGTCACTGGCAATTGAGCAATGATTAGTTCATGTTCCTCACCAGTCAGCTGCACGATGCCCTTGCGCGTTATCAGCGCTTGGTCATCGTACACTGTAACCTCACAAATGCGGGCGTCTACCGTCTTGTTCATCGCTTACTTGTTAGCCAACTTCTAGAGAAGTATGCAGCAGAAAGTATGAATTTATGATTCATGCAGAGCGCTTCGCTAACGTCAACAAGTTAACGATTAATAGTTTTCATCCTTTACACTTCATGCTTCAGCCTTTTTTTGACCAATGATTTCTTGGTCAAGGCTGAGCTTCGACAGGCTCAGCTGCCGCGAAGTCGAAGCCTTGACTGTTTTAGCTTCTCACTGGTACAACTCCAGCCAAATCGAGAATTTTGGGAATTAAGTCTTCTCGCTTGACTGCCATCATGTGGACACCCTGACAAATTTGTTGCGCTCTCTGGACTTGCTCGGCAGCAATCTTTACCCCTTCTTCTAATGGATCATCAGCTGCTGCTAATCGCTCAATAATCGACTCAGGAATATTGACACCGGGGACATATTTATTCATGAATCGAGCATTTTTTGCAGATTTCAGGAGGAAAACTCCTGCTAAAATCGGCTTGCCACTGCTAGCAGCAATCTCATCCATAAATTTTTCCAGCCGATCAAAATCACTAATCAGTTGACTCTGGAAAAACTGAGCACCTGCTTCTAGTTTACGTTCAAACCGCTTCTGCAAACTCGACCAACTTTTTAGTTGCGGGTCAACCGCTGCACCGACAAATAAGTCTGTAACTCCATCGGTGAGAGGTTTGGCATTCAAGTCATAGCCACTATTGAGCTTGGCAATTAGTTGCAGCAAGCGCACTGATTCTAAGTCAAAAACACTCTTAGCTTCAGGATGGTCGCCAGCTTTCACGGGGTCACCTGTAAGGGCTAAGATATTACGGATACCGAGGGCATGGGCACCCATGAGGTCAGCTTGTAGGGCAATAGAATTGCGATCGCGACAAGCCATCTGACACACTGGCTCAATCCCGTGCTGCAACAAAATCACTGATGCCGCTAGAGAAGACATCCGCAGCACTGCCCGACTGCCATCAGTAATATTAACCGCATGAACTCGACCCTTAAGAAGCTTAGCCATCTTGAGCATGTGGGCTGGATCACCTCCCTTAGGCGGTGTCACTTCTGCGGTAATTAAAAATTCACCCGACTCGACAGCAGTCCGCAACGTGTTTTGAGTAGAGGCAGTACCTTTTAAGTAATTCTCTCTAGGCAATGGCTTTGTGTCTGCTTCGAGTTGGGTGTCTTGAATGATATCCCTCATAATTCACATAAAGTTTTGAGGTTAGAATTTTGAGCTGAGCTTCAGCCTAGCTCAAATGCGTAACTCCCCACTTTACCTCTATAGAGGTGCGGAGTAACCGAGAGCCGCTTTAACATTAGCTAGGGTTGTATTAGCTGTCTCCTCAGCCTTCTCTCTCCCTTGCCGCAGCACCGATTCTAGATAGCCCTTGTCAGCCATTACTGCATGATGCTTGTCCTGAATTGGCTTCAATGCTGCAATCATCGCTTCTGTCAGCAACGGCTTAAATTGCCCCCAGCCCATATCTTGACATTCGAGAGCTACTTCTTCCTTTGTCTTGCCAGCAAGAATCGCGTACAAATTTAATAGATTGTTACACTCAGGGCGTTCTGGGTCATCAAACGTTAAACCCTTCACTAAATCTGTCTTACAGCGTTTAATTTTCTTCTGGATAACCTCTGGTGAGTCCAACAGATTAATCCGACTTCCCTCTGCGGGGTCAGACTTCGACATTTTCTTAGTGCCATCCGTCAAACTCATCACCCGCGCCCCTTCCTTCCGAATCAAGGGGTCTGGTACTTTCAAGACAGGTGGCTTACCCTTGGCAAATTGGTGATTAAACCGATTAGCAATATCGCGTGTCAGTTCCAAGTGCTGCTTTTGGTCTTCTCCTACAGGCACTTTATCCGCTTGGTAAAGCAAGATATCTGATGCCATCAAGACTGGGTAATCTAGCAAGCCTGTATTGACATTTTCCCCTTGTCTGACTGCTTTTTCTTTGAACTGGATCATGTCTGTCAGCCAGTTGATGGGGGTGATGCAGTTCAGCAGCCAAGTCAGTTCACTGTGGGCGCAAATATGGGATTGCACAAAGATAGTGGAATAGTCCAAATCAATGCCACAAGCTAAATAGAGAGCTGCAATGGTATAGGTATCAGAGGCCAGTGTAGCCGGATTGTGGGGGGCGGTGATGGCGTGTAAATCGACCACACAGAAGAAATTTTCGTACTGGCTTTGATTATCTACCCAGTTACGAATTGCTCCCAAATAGTTACCCAGATGAAGATTGCCTGTTGGTTGAACTCCAGAAAACGCTCGCTGTTTACCCATTGATCTTGGTTAAATACTTGTGCAAAGAGTGATCGAAAAACAATAAGAATGTTTTAGTGTGTATCAATCCTATCCATTCTGCCACTCTCTCAGCTGGTTAGGTAATGGGTAATGAAATAGCGTGGCAACCATTGCTACTCAATACCCGCAGGCTGTAAGCCTGGGGCTACACAAACTTTCGTCCGCACTTCGACAAGCTCAGTGACCACCTGCGCGGACTCGCATCTAAGTACTTTTGCGTTCTCTACTTCATGTTCAGCTTACGACTTACGCAAATTTCCTTTTGAAGGGCTATATGTAAGGGTGAACGGCCGTTCACCCCTACGGTGTCTATGCGTAAGTCCTGAGCTGTAGAAAACAGCTAGTTGACACTCGGTAAAATAGAAAAGCCAGATTGCTGCAATATCTCTGTTATGGTTTCCCTATCTCCTAGCCTAAAAGCCCGACTCTCAACCCCGCTCAAAATTGGCTCTTTTGAAGTGAAAAGCCGGGTTTTACAGTCGCCCCTCTCTGGCGTCACGGATATGGTATTTCGTCGTTTGGTGCGGCGCTATGCCCCAGAGTCGATGATGTACACGGAGATGGTGAACGCCACAGGGCTGCACTATGTCAAAGAGCTACCTAAGATTATGGAGGTAGACCCCAATGAAAGACCTATCAGTATTCAGTTGTTTGACTGCCGCCCAGATTTCTTAGCCGAAGCGGCGCAGATGGCGGTAGATGAAGGGGCAGATACGGTTGATATCAATATGGGCTGCCCTGTTAACAAAATTACTAAAAATGGTGGTGGTTCTTCCTTGTTGCGGGAACCAGAAACGGCTGAAGCGATCGTTCGGGCAGTGGTTAAGGCGGTGAAGGTGCCAGTCACGGTGAAAACTCGCATCGGCTGGACAGATAAGGAAATCAATATTCTGGACTTTGCCAAGCGGATGGAGGATGCAGGGGCGCAGATGATTACGGTGCATGGACGCACCCGTGCCCAAGGCTACAACGGTAATGCTAAGTGGGAGTGGATTGGACGAGTTAAGGAAATTCTTTCTATCCCAGTAATTGCTAATGGGGATATCTTTTCTGTTGAAGCCGCAGTGAAATGTCTGGAACAAACGGGTGCTGATGGCGTGATGTGTTCGCGGGGAACGTTAGGCTATCCGTTTTTGGTGGGAGAAGTTGATTATTTCCTGAAAACAGGGCAAGAGTTGACGCCTCCGACAGCAGTGGAACGGCTGGAATGTGCGCGGGAACATCTGCAAGCACTATGGGAATATAAAGGCGATCGCGGAATTCGTCAGTCTCGCAAGCACATGACCTGGTATTCTAAAAGTTTTCCTGGGGCAGCTGAGTTGCGCGGACAGTTGGCTGTTATTGAAACACTTGAGCAGGGATTAGAGTTAATTGATAGAGCAATTGAGCGACTTAATGATGACTCACTGCTGAGTAGCTTTGCACCTAGCAATGAAACTCTTTCTGTTTAAATTTGTTGTTTGTGGTTTGTGGTTTGTTGTTTGTTGTTTGTTAAAAGCTAAAACTAAAAAATAGTTATTGGTTATTATTATATTCGTAAAAACCTACAAACAACCAACAACCAACAACCAATAACAATTTTCAAATTTCTTTTAATGGGTCACTATCCTTTAAAGGTTCGCTATTTTCTACTGTGCTTGAGTTAGTCAATTTTGGTCTGATGAGCAGACTGACTCCTAGTGCCCAGGCTATCGAAACCATCCAGCCTGCTAAAATATCGCTGGGATAGTGAACCCCTAAGTATAGCCGCGTCCAAGCGATCGCTAACACAAACACGCTTCCAGAAATTAGCACCGGCAAACGCCAGCGACTATCCCAGGTCAGAATTACCAAAGCCGCTACTAACGTCATACTAGACATGGCATGACCACTAGGAAATCCGTAGTCTAATTCTGGAGAAGGTGACTCCCAAAGATGAGGACGCACTCGATGCAGTAATTGCTTTGCCGTGCGGTTGATAACAATACTTCCTAACAGAGTAGTGAGTAAATAAGTGAGCGATCGCCACCGTCGTCGGTACAATAGTGCCAGCCCGATCGCAAATGAAACCGGAAATACTCCCCAAAACACCCCAAAATGGGTTAGCGTCGCGGCAAAAACATTCAGTTGCGGTGATGCTGTTGTGTGAATTGCTAACAAGATAGGCACATCCCACGGGAAACCTCCTTCGTTCTCCCAAACCTCCTCTGCAAGCACCCCGAAGCCCAGCAAGGGTAAACCCACTCCTATCAATAAAACCAGTAAAGAGCGCCAATGGACAATCAGCAGCTTTTTGAGAAATTCCAGGAAGGACTGGAGAAGTTTCAACGGCTGAGAGTAAGACATTCGCCTAGCTATACAAGAGTGATGATATTTTCTAAAAATTTATCAAATATGCTAAAAAATCCCATCCTTCTTAGGGTGGGTAAATTTAATTTCTTAGATGGGTGATTTTAGCGATCGCCAAGTCCTTGGTTAATGGCTTCTATGAGTTGAGCTGTTGAAAACGGTTTTTTGAGATAACCGTTTGCCCCCAGCATTTGTCCTTGGCGTATGACGTTTTCGATAGTTTCACCCGTTATAAAGATGAAAGAAAGTGTTGTTGTAATTGGGTCTTGACGTAGCGCTGTGAGTACTTCGTATCCGTCCATTTCTGGCATTTTGACATCACACAAAATCAGATCAGGAACGAACTCTCTTGCCAACTGTAATCCTCGACGACCATTCTCAGCACCAACCGCACTAAAACCCCTCATTTTGAGTATATTCAATACACTCTCACGAAGAATTTCTTCGTTCTCAATCACCAACACTTTTGTCATCTAATGGTCTATGTGTAAAGGATGAAGTATGAAACAACCCCATTGCTCTAAGTTTATGGCTAAAAAAAAAACACTAATTGAACGTGGGCTGTAAGCCTTTCTCCAATTGGATCTTTTTTATCTGTTCCATGGCAGGAATGCACGGGGCTTGAGACTATAAGCACATTTCACTTTTTTCATCCTGCTGTCACGTCTTTCACAGGAAAACTACCTGGTTTGCGATCGCATATGTCTGCTAATTTCCATTGCGTTTTTACTCTCTTTTAACCGCTGCCACAGAGATTTCACCTGTTCATAGGCCTGCTCAGGGGAAAGCTTGCCTGCTGTCTCTAAACCAGAGATGAAAGAAACCCTCTGAGCAAATTCTTGTAAATTGGCATTAAAAGCTAGAGCTTCAGGGGTGAATCTTCCATGGTACTGACTTCGAGGCAATAGAAAACTGTTTTTGCTCTCTTGAGCTACATCTGCCATGGCTACCTCCTGGTGAAAAACTTATTTTAACAACAATTTTATCTAACCTTAACCAAAACTTAACCAATCTTGTATGTCTTGTAGAGGATATCTTATTCTCCACAAGACATATTGATACGAAACACAGCTTTTTAGTGTCTGTAGTCCTAGCGGATAGCGATTTAGTAATGAGTACCTGATTTACGATGATGCACAGCAGTAACGTTGTCGGGTTGTAGCACTTTGCCATTTTTCACAACCCCATAGATGAGCCAGTGGTCGCCACATTCCATGCGATTCTCAACCGTGCATTCTAGGTAAGCAAGCGCCTCTCCCAAAATTGGGGAACCATTGGTGGCAGGATAGTTTTTGACACCGGCAAAGCGATCGGCACCGGGAGTAAATCGCTTTAAGAAATGCTTCATTAGATGCTGATAGTTGCCTTCCTCCAGCACGTTCAGGACAAATCGATCGCCGCTGTGTAAAAAGGATTCAATTGCCC
>DALYIW010000195.1:0-16687 GCA_031970155.1 Coleofasciculaceae cyanobacterium CTOTU46601
TGCTTCCCCAATTTCTCTAATGACAATAAATTAGCCCTGCTTTTTAAGGGGGGCTAGGGGGGATCTCCGGGTGTATGACCAGTCAGAAAAAATCTTCAAAGCCTGAAACCGTCTAGGTTTTTCGCTTAAGTTGACACCAATGGATATTATCGTGCCCTTAGGGTGTGGTCGATGCAACTGAAAACCGCCATGAGAATTAGAAGCCTTGAGCAGCAATAATTGCGAGAATGGAGAACCTCGGTTTTCTTCCAAATCTCCTTACTTACTCTAGTTTGTTGAGGGTAACGTATTGCAACAAAGAGGCTCTTCTTATGAAGCTTTTAATTCTTGCTTCGCATCCAGTGCCGTATCATGCATCTGTCTTTAGAAGAATTTCTCAGCAATTGGCTCAAGCTGGTCATGAATGCTTAGTGGTTTATTTATCTGATTTTTCGCTTCAGGAGTATTTTGATCGCAGCTTCAGTGTCTCCTTTGCCTGGGATGAACCGTTACTAGAAGGCTATCGCTCAGCAATCTTGAACAAGAGTATAAACAATCAACCTCATAGCTTCTTTGATCTAAAAGCACCAGGTTGGCAGCAACTGCTCCAATCAGAAAAGCCAACTCGACTAATGGTAGTCACCCTCAACTACTTGGGAGCTGTGAGTGCAACAGTACAGGCTCGCCTTCAGGGTATTCCTGCTACTCTCAGATGTGAAACTAGTGATGCAGCATTTGTTCGCTCAAACTACAAAGCACTTGGACGATCTTTAGCGTACAAGAGCCTCTACACTTTGTTTGATTCAGCGATCGCATATGGCACACTCAACCGCCAACATTTACTCAGTCACGGGTTCAAACCCAAACAGCTGGGTTTGAGTTATTTTTGTGTTCCTGACCGCTTTGAGTCATTATCTGGGGAGGAAAAGCAACGTCTCCGGGAAACCTTACGCCACCAACTCGGTTTTTCAGAACACCAGACCGTAGTTTTATTCTGTGGCAAATTGATTGTCAAGAAAAACCCTGAGCTTTTGCTCGAAGCAGTAAGCCAAATCCCTGAAACTGAGCGCTGCCGCCTAGGTGTACTTTACGTTGGGTCTGGTTTTTTAGCTGAAAAACTGCAATCAATGGTTGCCAGCATACCAGAACTCAAAGTCCACTTTGCTGGATTTAAAAACCAACAAGAATTACCGCCTTATTATCTTGCCGCTGATTTATTGGTGCTACCTTCCCGGCAACAGGGAGAAGTTTGGGGCTTAGTTGTGAATGAAGCTTTGCAAGCGGGTTTACCCTGTATTGTCACTGATGCTGTTGGCTGTGCCGCTGATTTTGCTGGTTTTCCTGACTTTCAAGTTATTCCAGACAATGATTCTATATCTCTTGCTAAGGCAATTACTCAAGTTAGGGATAGACCTCGTGACTTTGAACGTTATCGTTCTTTGATGAAGGAGTTTTCAGAAGAGCGCAGCGCACAAAACATTACCGATTTTCTGTTGAGCTTCTCCAGATGTTGAGTAAGATGGTAAAAATGTCAATCCCTAAAATATGGACATTTACTGAAAAAAATGGCATATTGTAGTTCCTACATCTAGTGAGAGCTTTCTAATCTTGAAAAAGCAACAGTTACAGCTTTAAAAATGGCAATTATGGTCATTATTGTTGTTGTTGTTTTTGCTCTCTTGTGCTGTTCTCACTCCAAGGACAATCTGCCATTTAAGACTAATCGGTACAATCAAAACCACGCGGTCTATTCTTCTCTGTAGAAAAACTACTCTGTTTTCAGATGTTCATGAAACTCAGAATTCTGGCTACTGTTTTACTTCTGGCTCCATCTTTTTGGGCGACTCCACTTAAAGCCCAGAACCTTGACCATCTTCGGCACCTAGCAACAACTGGGGGGTGCATCAGATGTAACCTGAGTGGTGCTAATTTAAGCAATGCCACCCTGAATAGTGCTAACTTGAGTAGTTCAGACTTTATTGGTGCCTTTTTAGATAATTCTCGCATGATTAATGCTAATTTGACTCGTGCTAACTTAACAGGAGCTAAACTTACGAGCGCCAACTTAACGGGTGCCAGCCTTTGGGGGGCTAGCCTCAGGAATGCGAGTCTGACGGGAGCTAGTTTGATTGGTGCTGATTTAACCTATGCTGCTTTGAATAATACGATTCTGATTGGTGCCGATTTGAATGGCGCAAACCTGAATTTAGCTAAATTAAGGGATGCTAACCTGAGTGATGCAAGCTTGAAGGGTGCAAACCTAAGGAATGCTGATTTTAAGCGGGCTAACTTAAGAGGGGCTAACCTGAGTGATGCTGACATGACTGATGTTGATTTGACTAATGCTGACCTGAAGGGAGTCAACTTGAGAGGGGCAAACTTAAGACGTGCCAACATGACGGGTGTCAGCCTTAAGGAAGCGATTCTATGCAATACCATTGGATGGAATGGCAATATATCTAATCGAGATTGTGCTGTAGGTTCAAAATAAAGTCGGCTCCCTTAACTGTTGATTGAAAAACAGAGGTTAAGGGAGCCGTTCGTGTTATCTCAAAAGATTGATTTCTAGCGTCGAGGAGCGTACATGATCACTAAAACGCCTAGAAGCGCAATCCATCCTCCTAGCCAATCGTATTTATCAGGAGCCACCCGATCAACTATCCAACCCCATAGAATTGAAAGCAAAATAAAAATGCCACCATAGGCTGCATAAGCACGTCCAAAATTGACAGGTTGTAGCGTTGGCACAACACCATAAATCGCCAGAATAATCACTCCAATAATGCCAAGCAAAGGACTTTTTCCTTCACGCAGCCATAGCCAGAATAAATAGCCGCCGCCAATTTCACACAGTCCAGCCAGCACAAAAAGTATCAAAGATTGAATCATTACTGTTTGACCTAAAACTAATGAATTTAGGGTTCAAAAGTTACTTATAGAAGATTTCGGATCTGTAGTTCTGGCTGACCATGCCATCACTCAAATAGATTTTACAGTTGAATCTTATATTGCTTGCTCACACGTCTTAATTACAATAAAAATCATTCAAAAAATACAAACAACAAACAACAAATAACAAATAACAAATAACAATCCCATCCCACATCAAGAGCTTGCGTGGGATGAGTTAACTAATTAACGTGCTTTAAAATGTTTCTTGTAATTCCTTGGTGCGCTCTTGTGTCATTTTGTGAAGACAACTGAAGTACGACTGGCGTGCGGTAGCAGTATCCAATTTACTTACCTGGAATGTGCAATGGGCATCTCTGAAAGTTACCCAAGCTTGTTCGGCTGCAATGAGTTGCTGCTTACGACGCCCTGTTAAACCAGTCCTGACTTGACGGTAAACATCGTTTAAGGTTGTATCTGCCTGCTGATAACAATCATTCGCTTCAGCGAGATTTTGGGGGGCTTCACAATTAAGTTGTGCGATCGCTGCTTGGGGTGCTTGAGTTATTAGCACACCTGTACTAATATTGAGGGCTACGGTCATAACCAAAATCTTTCCGATGCGCTTCATAGGCTGTTTCCTGAAAACTATGTTGTTAGCTCTGTTTGATAGACAGAAGATTGCTGGAGCTGATTGTTGAATCCTATTCTGTCTTGAAAATAGGGAGTTGGGAGTCGGGAGTCGGGAGTCGGGGAAGAAAAATTTTCATTTCGCCAGTGGTGAGGGATAGGTCATGGTGCCTAACTTAATATTCAAGTAGTGGATTGAGCTTCAGCGTGATATCTATGAAAAGATATTAAAGATACAGTAAATGCATCTTTCATCCTTTCCACTGACCAAAAAAAACAAGCCTCTTTAGGTAAAAAGGCTTGCTTTTAAAATTAATCTGGAACCGTTGAAATTTAACCGGCGACGCCTATAGCTCCTGCAATGGCTGAGGCTATAGCAGAAACGGACGCCGTACCAAACAGCCACCAGGCAGCTGTGGCGGCAGCTTTACGAGTTTCTTCTGCTTGTCGTTGGGCTTGGTGCTTGACTTCTTCGAGGCGTCGCTGTGCTTCTAGTTGAATGCGTTCTGCTCGTTGTAGCACACTATTGCGGGTACGCTCAATTTGGTCAATGATTCGGTTGGCTTGAGCCTCAGAGATATCGTCGCGGGAACTCACAAGCGCAACAAGGGTATCGCGATCGAACTGACTGAGGCGATCGCGCATTGCCTCAAACCCAGCTTGTGGGTCATCAAATAACGTCCGCAGGTCAGCCTTGATGCCATCGTAGTTGAGTTCGGGGCGGTCAAGGCTGTTGAGATAGTTGCGGATTTTGGCAAAAGTTCGGTCAATCACCGCCTGGATGCTTTGTTGGAGATACCGCATTTGGCTGACAACTTGGTCGCGGACACCCAGGACTTGATCGACAATCCGGTTCACGTCTGCCTCTGAGATATCGTCTCGTTGGGACAATAGAGCAACCAGGGTTTCGCGATCAAAGTGAGAAAGGCGATCGCTCAGACTCGATACTCCAGCGCGGGGATCGTGAAGCAACAGCTGCACGTCACGCTTAATCGCTTCTGGATTGAGTTCTTCCTTACCCGTGGAACGCAGATATTCAGCTAGCGAACTTTGGAAATCCTCTACCTGACGCTGAGTCCGGGTGGCAAAGCGCCGAGGTGCTTTGACAATGCTCCCAATCGTTGATTGTACCTGGTCGATAATCTGATTGACTTGCTCCTCACTCAAGTCTTGCCGTTGAGAAAGCAACTTCACTAAGGTATCTCGATCCACACGCGCCAAACGCCCTCTCAGTGCCATAGCACCAGCTTTCGGGTTATCTAGCAGGGTGGTTAAGTCTCGCTTGATGCCTTCGGGATTGAGTTCTTCCTTACCCGTAGAGCGCAGGTAATCGCCAATTGAGGACATGGTTTGGTCGTACTGCTCTTTGGCTTTCCCAGCGATTTTTTGAGGTGTATGGCTGATGCGAGTCCAGTTTCTTTCGATGCGATCAAGTGTCTGATTAATTTGCTCCTCACTCAAGTCGGAACGCTGGTTTAATAGTTGCACCAAGGTATCGCGGTCAAAGCGACTCGCCCGTGCTCGGAGTGCTGCTAGTCCAGCTTGTGGGTTATCCAACAGCATTTTTAGCTCACGCTCAATGTGATCGGGGTTCAGTTCGGCTTTGCCTGTGTCGCGCAGCAAGGACTGAACTTTGAGCCACTGGGCTTCGATTTGTGCTTTAGCTGCTTCTTGCAGTTCTTGAGATTCTCTTAGGGCGCGATCGCGAGCATTGACTAAATCGTTGATGATTATCTCAGCTTGGGCCGGTGTGATGTCACGTTGGCTTAATATCCGAGCAAAAGTTTCGTGGTCGAATTGAGATAGGCGAGCGCTCAATTGTCCATAATCTGCATCTGAGTCTTCCAGAATTGGTTTGAAATTGAGCTGAATTTTTTCAGGTGTTAGGTCTTCCCAAGGAGTGGTGAGCAGATATTGTTCTACTTCACGATATAAAGAAAGCGATCGCGCTCTCTCCTGAGTCGCCCTAGCTTCAGTCAAAACTTCCAAGCGAATCGCTTCTAGCCAGTTAGAAATTTCTCTAATTTTCGCCTGAGTAAACATTCCCTTCTGTTGCAGCAAGTCAGCAAAATCTGAGCGATTGAGCTGCTCTAATTCCTGAGCAACAGCTCCTGGATCAGCTTCCGGGTCATATAGCACATCTCGGAACTCCCGCTCTATGGTTTCCCGCTTCATCTTCCAAGAGGGAGTATCCAGCAGGTAATGTTCAACATCCGCCCGAACTGTGCTGTAGGGTAGCGCTGATGTATCAGCACCCACCTGAGCCACAATTTTACTGGTTTGGTCACCTACTTGGTCTCTAACCTGTTTCAGCTGACCCACAATTTTTTCTACATCAAAATCGGACAAATCCGTCCGTCCCATCACCAAACCAATCAGACTATTTACACCCAGGGTCATCGCCTGAGTGACAGGACCGACAGGCTTTTGTTCCTGCTCTTGCGATTGCCGACGTTGGCGTAATTCTCCAACTAGATCATCCAGCCTTTGAGAAAAATCTTTGCCAATCAACTGCTCAGTCGTGGCTGACTTGAGATAGTCAACCAGTTCTGCCATGGAATCTCTGGGCGGCGGCAGCTGATTCACCGTTTTCTGCCAAGCCCCTTCGAGTTGGTCTGCCAGTCGATTCACGTCCCGTTTGGATAAATCCGTGCGACTGCTGACTAAATCCACAAAGGTTTGTCTGTCAATATTGCGGAGGTTGTCACTTCCAGCAATTTGCTTCAAATTCGGGTCATTGAGTAAGTTTTCAAACTCAGAGCGAATTGCTTTTAAATCTAATTCTGGAGGTCGCAGCGCTTGTATGTAATCCTCCAAGTTCTCTCGAATACTAACTGGGTCGATTGCCGAGGTCAACTCACGGCGCATCGCCCCTGCCGCTGCTTCAGCTGTAGCAACAATTTGTCTACTGGCGGCAGTTCCTCCAATCGCGGCGGCAGCTGTCCCCACAATCGCTTGCAAGCCAGAGGTTGCGGTATTAACAATGGAGCCTATTAAAGAACCCACTGTTGTTGAACTGAACCAAACCAGTAGCGAGAAGTACGTTGCCCAGATTGTCAGACCAACGATCGCCCCTAGTCCGGCAGTTTGAATCAAGCTCAACTTCACTGCAAATAGAGCCGCAAAAAATAGCGCTACAGTAACGCTAATTAATGTAAAAAGTCCTAGTGCAAAGCCAATCTTGCGAATCGTGCCCCCCAAGCTATCAGACTCCTTATCAGAATCTGATGATGACCCCCCCGCCAAAGAAATACCTAATGCCACGCCAAGATTGGTTAACAGTAACTGGAAGGCAAACGCCAGCACCACCCCAGCAACCAACGCCATAAAAAACTGGGGTCCGCTAAAGGCTAAAGCTGCATCTTCTTTCGTATTGATCCCCGAACCTGGTGTAACTTGTGCTAACCACAATATCCAGCTACTGAGTCCCAGGGTCATTCCCCCACTCTGAAACATGATGTTTTCCTCGTTGGATTTTTATGTGTCGTGTAAGTTTAAAGATTTCTGGATATAGATTGCCTGATTTTTTTCGGCAAAAATCACAGTCTTTCTTATAGGACAGAATCCTTTGTTGCGAGGGTAGATATCATCTCCCTCAGGGGTGAAAACAGTTACAGGCTTTGAGAACTCAGCCTTACGACGTAAGTAAGCTGCCTTCTTACATTTCTATCCAAAGATGGATTGACTTTTGCATACAAAGTACTGTTTGGATTTCTCTATAAATAAAGTTAGAACTTACGCAAGTTTCCTGTTAAACCGCCATTTGTAGAGTTGAACGGCCGTTCGACCCTACTATCGGCTTTCCCGTACTTGTGGTGAAAAACCGCATTTTTGGTAATCGGTAATAAATAAGGGGTATGGGGTAATTTCTTACTTAGTAAGCGTTTGACTGAATTAATCAGTTTTTATTATCACCATATTTACAGGAGAGCCAGGTTTTAGACCCATTTTTTCGATAAACCTTTGAGAGTTCTCTTATTTTTCACCTTTTCTTCCCTTAATTTTTCACTTTCACTAAGTAAGGTGTAGTGTGGCTTTACTAGAGATTTTTTCTTAATGCCCTCTGTGCAGAAATTCCTGAGGGCAGTTTTTTGGGGATGTTGAGTGAGCTAGAAAGGATGAGGGATGAGGGATGAGGGTACAAGCATTTTTTTTAATTAATTTAACTAAGTCGGTCAGAAAGAAATCTTCATTATTTAAAGCACCATTATTTATGAAGTGATTTATCCTTCATGCTTAAAAGTGACTCGGCTGCCCTCAAAGCCCAGTTAAAAAGGCTGAACCTGAAGTTTGATAGTGAGTTGCGTTGCTCCTACGAAGCCGCTTGCTCACTACGCTGTGCCCATCGGCGGCTAACGCTAACATCCTTGGTACTTTCCTTCCCCCTTGCCCCCCTTCTCTGGTTTGTGCAAGTCTTCCCCTATCTACTATCTTTGACGGCAACTTGCTATAAGCTGAAAAAATTATCTGCGAGCTGTTGGTAAAGGAGCGGCAAGATCAAGATAATTGTTTTCCACGTTACTTATTTCTTTAACTTTTATTGCTTTTCCTACTTTTCCTACTTTTCCTACTTCTTTTACGTTTCCTCTTTCTCCTACGTTTCTTCTTTTTGATTTTAAACGATCTTAAAATTTAGATCAAAAACTTATCACTAAAAAAATCCGTTTTCAACTCCTTTGCTTCCCTAATTTTTCACCTCTACAAAGCCTTCGTGAAATTTCAGTAAAGTACCTTGACTTTGACTAAGTAAATCTTTGATTAATATAAGAGGCTCGGCACAAGAGTGGCTTTCTAGCTAGCGAAACGTAAACTGTAGTTGGAAATTAGCCCATATGTGCGGGGGTATTCCGAGCAATATGTAGGGGGAACTTTGTTGAGAACAAACCAGGGTCTTCTTCCCAACGGGCAGAAAGTGTTTCAAAGTCACGTCGATGTTCTTAACCTATTGAAACTATCTAATGCAGATAGCAGCTTTACGTCTCAATTTAACCAAGCCTTTGAAATCTGTGAGTTTCAA
Organism: Coleofasciculaceae cyanobacterium CTOTU46601; assembly: GCA_031970155.1. GTDB lineage: Bacteria > Cyanobacteriota > Cyanobacteriia > Cyanobacteriales > Coleofasciculaceae > DALYIW01. Next base: position 8,516 of record DALYIW010000195.1, read on the forward strand.
CTGGGTCATGAAATTACTAAATGTAGCTTATCCAATCCATCAGAAAATTCTGTTCATGAGCAACAAAAACTACAGGGTTTTTACGTAGTTGGTCAGGGGCGGGTACGATTACTAAGTTTGGATGCAGCACAGAAAAGAGAAGTTTCAGTGATGGTGCTGGAGGCGGGAGAATGCTTTGGCACAGAAGCTGTATTTGCTGATATTACTTCGCCAACTCGTGCGATCGCCGCCAGTGATACTCAAGTTGCCTGGATTTCCATCCCCCAACTCCAACCTTGGTTAGAAAAACTGCCCCAGTTGCGATCGCACCTATTGTCAGCTGCCCAAACCAAGGCCATGCTGATATTCTTCAAAACCTCAACAGACTTGCGACGCTTACCCGCAGATTCACTCAGACAATTTGTGCCCTACTTAATAGAAACACAAATTCCTGCCGGAAAAGCACTAGCTGAACTCTCCGAATCAGGTCACTTCTGGCTACGTAGTGGTCAAATTAGTAAGGGTGAACAAATCAGTGCACCTGCCATAGGAGAGAGTTGGGGCTACCCTAATCCAACACCATCGGATTGGATTGCTCAGACGGATTTATTGGTTTATAAATTACCTACAGAAAATTGGGAAGCGGCTCGTAGTACAGGCGCTTTACCGGATAATCAAACATCTAAATCGGCAGCTGTTGCCTCTGGAAACGGTCATATTGCTCGTCCGAACAACCCAGGTGTTTCTCGTCCTGTACGGGCAACACCCGCGTCAGCCCCACAGAAAAAGAACGCTCCCAGTCCCCAAGCCTCAACCTCCAACTCTCAATCAGACAAGATTGATTTTCCGCAACCAGTAAGGCGGCGTCATTGGGCACGAGGGTTTTTGCAACGCTATCCTTTCATTCAACAGCAAAGCTCTTCAGATTGTGGTGCAGCTTGCTTAGCCATGATTGGGCGCTACTGGGGTAAACAGTTTAGCCTCAATTCCCTCCGAAATCTAGCAGGAGTAGGTCGTTCGGGTGCTTCTCTCAATAACTTAGCTAAAGCCTCGGAAAGCTTGGGATTTCTAGCACGGCCGGTGCGGGCTTCTTTGAGTCGCTTAGCCGAACAGCGAAATCCTTGGATTGCACACTGGCAGGGAGAACATTACATAGTAGTTTACCGAGTGAAAGGCGATCGCGTTCTCCTAGCCGATCCAGCTGTCGGGAAACGATGGCTCTCCCGCACCGAATTTACCACAGGCTGGACTGGATACGCCCTGCTTCTAGACCCCACGACAAAATTAGCCCAGACTCCCAACGAAAAGAACTCTCTGGGACGATATTGGGGATTGTTGTGGCCTTATCGTGGGCTGATTGGGCAAATTATTCTAGCTTCCCTAATCCTCCAGCTTTTTGCTCTAATTACCCCCCTGTTTACCCAAATCATTCTTGACCGGGTGGTAGTCAACAAAAGCTTTGTTACGCTGCACGTTTTTACTATCGGACTAATCCTGTTTGGTATTTGGCGTACTGGTTTGAGTGCCACCAGGCAATACCTACTAGACTACTTCTCCAATCGCCTGGATCTCACCTTCGTCAGCGGTTTCATCAACCACACTCTGAGGTTACCACTGAAGTTTTTTGAATCGCGTCAGGTGGGCGATATCATCACGCGAATTCAGGAAACCCGAAAAATTCAGTCATTCCTAACTCGGCAAGCGATTTCGACTTGGCTGGATACCTTGATGGTGTTTGTCTATGTAGGGCTGATGCTCTACTACAACTGGCAATTAACTGTGCTAGTGCTGGCAATGATTCCACCGATTGCCATCTTGACAGTGGTGGCAAGTCCCTTCCTACGTCAGTTATCGCGGGAAGTCTTTAAAGAAGCAGCGGCACAAAACTCTTTATTAGTCGAAATGATGACAGGAGTGGATACTGTCAAATCTGTAGCTGCTGAACAAGATGTGCGTTGGCGATGGGAAGATCGACTAACCAGTATGCTAAATGTGCAATTCAAAGCACAGAAGCTGAGCAACGTCTTGCAGTCATTTGGTAGCTTGATTAATACCGTTGGTAGCACGGCGTTGCTGTGGTACGGGGCAACACTAGTCATTCAAGATCAGTTGACAATCGGTCAGTTTGTGGCCTTTAACATGCTGATTGGCAGTGTGATCAATCCCATCTTGTCGCTGGTGAACCTGTGGGATGAGTTTCAAGAAATTCTGGTTTCTGTGGAACGGCTTAATGATGTATTTACCGCTGAGCCTGAAGAAAGTCTCGAAAAACCTTTGCTAGTTCTACCCGCGCTCAAGGGTGACGTGCAGTTTGAAAATGTCACGTTCCGCTACGCTGAGGACGAGGAAAAGAACACCCTTCAGAATATTTCATTTGATGTACAAGCGGGACAAACGATCGCGATTGTTGGGCGTAGTGGCTCTGGTAAGAGTACACTGGTAAAACTCCTACAAGGTTTGTATCATCCGACTACTGGTCGAATTTGTGTGGATGGACATGATGTCCGCCAAGTTTCTCCCCAAAGTTTGCGAAGTCAGCTGGGAGTAGTGCCACAAGAATGCTTTTTATTTTCCGGGACGATTCTAGAAAACATCGCTTTGTATCGACCAGAATACACCCTGGAGCAAGTGGTGGAAGCCGCCAAACTAGCCGAAGCTCATGCGTTTATTCAATCCCTAATTTTGGGATACAACACCAACGTGGGTGAGCGAGGTGCGAATCTTTCAGGCGGGCAACGACAACGGATTGCGATCGCTCGTGCTCTTTTGGGTAACCCCCGAATTCTGCTTCTAGATGAAGCAACCAGTTCTCTCGACACTGAGTCAGAGCGACGATTTCAACAGAATTTAGCTCGAATCAGTCGCGATCGCACAACCTTCATCATTGCCCATCGACTTTCAACCGTTAAAAACGCTGACTGTATCTTAGTCCTTGACCGGGGTATTCTGGCTGAGCAAGGTACCCACGAGCAGCTTCTCGCACGGCGAGGGATTTACTACCATCTCGCGCAACAGCAACTCGATCTTTGATTTAACTTCATCAAGTTTGATTGCACTCACTGGTTCGGTGACGTCTATCACTAGAACTTTCCACTAATCCGTTAACAATTTTTATTTCCGGGAGAATCGCTACGATGCTACAAGAGATCAGATCGCTTCTTTCCTCAAGGTTTTTCAGCTTTCCCAGCCTCTCGATAGCATTTGGAGGTAGGACTTACACCAAAGTCTTCATAAAAATCAAGAATTTTTCACCTCTCTCGATCATACTGCTATGACATCTATTTAAGCTAAGTGAAAAATTTAGCCCAATGGCTAAGTTTTTCAACCACATGTCGCTCTACTAGTTTTAGTAAACAAGTAGATTAAGATTCTAAGCGCCTCACTTGCTCCAGCTGTGAGTTAAATAGCCTACACCCTAATGTCAACAACTCACCCAGCTTCACAGAAATTATTGTTCGAGATTTAATCACATGCAAGATAAAACTGCATCAACTCGCGCTACAGCATCTTCAGTGTCTCACTCATTGGCTGACTTATCTGACATCAGCAGCGATGAACCCATTTTATATCAAAAATATGATGCATCTTCGCAAAGTACCTCTATCTATGGGGGTACAGCTATCTCCGCTCCACCCAGTCCAGAACCCGTTACCACAATTCCCAGAGCGATTCCAGCAACACCACCAGCGACAGCGACTCATTCAGCCAACTGGTCTACATCAGTGCAAACGCTGCTGGATCAACCCCCTTCAGCACTGCCTCAAAGATTGGTAATCGGGGGAATAATTTTCTGTCTAACCTTTGGGGCTTGGGCAACCTTCGGGCGGATTGACGAAGTGGGACACGCACGAGGACGCTTAGTACCTAAAGGAGAAGCTTACAAAGTTGACCCTGTGGAAATGGGCAAGGTAGCGAGCATTTCTGTTAAAGAAGGTCAATCGGTAAAAGCTGGACAGGTGCTGGTTGAACTGGATACCCAAATGGCGACGGGTGAAATTGATCGCTTACAGCAAATGCTGACAGCATACAACATTGAGTTAAGCCAGAAACAAACTCTGCTCGAAAAAGCTCATTTAGAAGCTCGCACTCGTGACCAAATTTCTCAGGCTAGCGCTGATTCTCAGAAAGCAGCGATCGCTCAAGCCAATGCTAAGGCAGAGGCGACAACGGCGCTACTGAGTGAACATCAAGCCGCCGTCGCTGCCCTGTCAGAGAGAATCACCAGGCTAACTCCTCTGACAAATACAGCTAAAGAATTGCTCCAACAACGAGAGGCGGATGTGGTGGCTCAAAAAGAGCGACTCAATCGGTTGGCACCTCTGTTAACTAGTGGTGCGATCTCGAAAGAAGTGGTGTTTCAGGCTCAACAGAATCTTCGCGATCGCCAAAGTGCCATTATCCAAACCCACTTATCAGAAACCACAAGCACCAAAGAACAGCTTTTTCAAGCCCAGCAAAACCTTCGCGAACGCCAAAGCGCTATTACCCAAAGCCAAGGCGAACTCCAGCAGATTCGCGCCGAATCAACCCGACTCCAGGCAGAGTTAACTCAAAAACAAGCAGAGGGGCGCAGAACTCGCATAGAGGCACAGCAGCAAATTCAGCAACTAAAAGTAGATACAACTCAGCTCAAAGGTAAAATAGCTGACACTCAAAATCTGCTAACTTCTGCTAAAACTAAACTAGAACAGAGATTTCTTAAAGCACCTGTTGATGGCGTAGTCTCATCTCTCAACGTCCGCAACAAGGGCGAAGTAGTGCAACCCAGTCAAACAGTAGCCGAAGTGGCTCCTCAGAATGCGCCGCTAGTTGTCTCGGCAACTTTACCTAACCAAGAAGCCGGCTTTGTTAAAACAGGAATGCCAGTGCAAGTCAAATTGGATGCTTATCCCTACCAGGATTACGGCGTAGTCCCTGGGAAAGTCACCTCTGTTTCCTCCGATGCCAAACCAGACCAGCAAGCTGGTTCAGTTTATCGAGTAGAGATAGCGCTAGAGCGCAACTACATCAAGACCAATCATCAAACTATTCAGTTTAAGGCGGGCCAAACAGCCAGCGCTGATATTACCATCCGCCAACGCCATATTGTAGACATCCTGCTAGACCCGATTAAACAGTTACAAAAAGGTGGTCTTAGTATGTAGCCTTCAGAACTGCCAGACATAGATAGCTTGTAATTCACATACGCAAATAGTAGCCATGACTCAGCAAATCCCTTGTTCTAATTCAAAATTTAACAAAGCAATCAGCCCTGAACAACTTAATGAAATCGTTGAGGCCATCCTTGATGGCAAGTATTCCTGGGCTTGCGTGTTACTCCTGCGCTTCGCTGGTCACAACCCTTTACACTACATCCCTTATCGAACTTACAATCGGTTGCTGAAAGAAAACTGCCAAGTTGCCAGACCAAGTGGAGGTGAAGCAAATAAGACTAACCAGGGAAACACAGCTGAGCAAACCTTGTCTAATGGCAAAGTTTCAAAGCAGCACTTAAGTATAGTTAGCGATTTGGCTTATTTAGAGGAAGTAAGCGAAGAACACTCCTCGGTACATGGTGGTCGTTTAAATCAGTTATTAAACCCTAATTTACAAAACGTTAAGTGGTTACCTAAATTCCCAACGTTGTTTGGCGACAACTGAGGTGATTTCAGGAATGTTGTCTTTTCAAACATCCTCTTCCGTCTACTGGAAATTTGTAAGGTGAGCCGTGGCTGATCAAGATTTCAATCAACCCCAACGTGACGATGCGGTGATTGGTGGACAGGCTCCAACTAATCAAGCAATTCTGGGCGGGTTAACCGGAGTCAAGCGGCGGTTAGCCACTCCCCCGGTACAGCAGCAGCTTGCAGCGCTGACGGAGGCGATGAAGTATGGCTATCCTGGTGTAGAACTGGTCATTCAAGCGACACAGGATGAATCAGCAGCGGTGAGGCAAGCCGCGGTCGCTCTGCTGCAATCAACCATGGGTTCTCACATTACAAACCACGCTCATGAATTCAATACATACAGACAGTGTTCTGGCGCTCGCCGCTTGCCCCGATAACGCAACCGTAGTTTCGGGTGGCACGGATCGAACCATTAACGTCTGGAATGGGCAAACAGGACAGCATTTGCTCAGTGCTTGTAACTGCCTCACCGTCAGCTTTGATGGAACGATCGCGATCAGCGGCGGCGAGGACACCAAAATTAAAGTGTGGAATTTGCTGTCCGGTCAGCAACTGCGGGTGTTAGAAGGACACCTGAACGCCGTGACTGCGGTGGCAATAAGTGCTGATCAGCAGATGATCGTCAGCGGTGATTGCGGTGGCACACTTAAAGTCTGGGATGCCCAAGCCTGGAAGGAATTGCAGACTCTTCGGCATGGTTCTAACAGCTACATGACGGGCGTTGGTTCTGCTGGCATCAGCCCCGATGGCAGAACCATTGCCTATGGCGATCAAGCAGGCATCATCCACCTGTGGAAAATCGAGTGAACGTTACGGGAAACTAAAATAGCGATCGCAACCCTTCAGCAACGAGACCTTTAGAGACGACTGAGGCTTGCACAATTGTGTTGTCTAAGCCTGCCAAGTCATGCAGTTGATCACCAAAACTCCAGGGAACCAGGTTCATATAAGGTTTCTGCCAAGTTGGCAAGATCACACCTAGAAAAATGTTTTAAATAAAGATAATAATTTTTCCAATAAATTTTTAAACTAAAAAATGCCATTATGGCAACAATTTTTAGCTATAGTAGCTAAATTTTAATAACAAGATAACTTAACAAGGTTGTCTAAAGCTTAAACCTCTTGTAAATAAGAAGAAAGTCATGATTATTTCCGACCTAGAAATTCTGGAATCTGTTTCCGAAGCAAATCAAGTTAAAATTACTGGTTCCAGAGGTAGAGCGATCGCACGTGCAAGGGCTTTTGGAGCGTTCACCAGAATTTTTACCTTTAGGTATACAGATAACAACAGTTCTGTATCTCAATCGTCTTCTTCCTCAGTTTCCTAAGTCCGTTGCACATACACTAATTATCTACCCCCCCTAAAACCCAGGGCTAATTTATTGTCATTAGAGAAATTTGGGAAGCAGGGGGAGCAGGGGGAGCAGGGGAAGTAATTTATACTCAGCACAGCAAGCCGATGAATTTTCTCTTGTGACCATGAATTAGCCCTGCCCTAAAATCTGCCTCATTCTTTCGCTCTAAAGAACTAGGCAGGTTTTTTCTTTTCAATTCACCCAACTGATTATTTTCAATCCGCTAGTTTTAACGCTTAATACTAAGTTGCATTCAAAGAGACAACTTTCTCTCCCCCTGCTTCCCAAACTACTATATGTGAACGCAACTTGGTATAAGTTGTCTCCCCCTGCCTAGACTGTCTCTAAGAGCCTTCCCTACTCTCTTCGCTGACTCCTATCTTCTAGACAAACCTGTGATTCAAAACAACTACCGACTCTTCACAATTCCTTTAAAAACCCATTATAATTTCATGATCTCTTTAAAAAAAAACTGCATAAATATCGTTTAATCATTTAAAATTTCTAGGCTTCAATATTAAAAACAATCACAATATTTGAGTTATTTAAAAACAACTAATCTGCCAAATTGGCAACACCAGTTTAGTGGTTATGGATATATTGTTAATAACAAAGCAGCCAAGCAAAAAAAACAAGGTTGCCTGAAGCAAAAACCACTGTAAATAAAAAGAAAAACCATGATTATTTCTGACCTCAACCACATCGAAGCCGTTGCTGAAGAAAACCAAATCCAAGGTGGTAGCCACTTCCAGTTAGATTATGTTAACGGATTAGTCAAATACGCTTCTTACACAGTTGGTTTGGCAATCAATAACGTAGCCGTTGCTGATGCAGGCGCAGGTGCTTATGGTTATAACACCTTCACCAAAGCCGCTACCTCCACCTATACAACTCCATGGTCTAGCGACTCCGGCGCTTATTCCATCTCAGTTAGCGCTTAGTTCTCAGACAAACAACCACTCAAAGTTCACTGAATTCCCTAGCTTTGAGCGGTTGAATCAGAATACATAATTGCTCTAGCTTCTGTCTTTAACTGTTGTTCACCTCATATTTTGCAGGAGAAAAACCATGATTATTTCTGACCTCAATCACCTCGAAGTTGTTGCTGAAGAAACTCAAGTCCAAGGTGGTAGCCACTACCAAGTAGATTATGTTAACGGATTTGTTTCCTA